>SYMW01000065.1 GCA_005805305.1 Verrucomicrobiales bacterium | reverse complement strand
GAGGCCTACGCCGCTTTGGGAAGCGGTTTGGCCATTTTCTTGGGTTTGCGCATCTTGGCCAACATCCAGAGGTTGTGCGTCAACACGCCCCACGCCAGGGCCAGTTCGCGATGCGCAAAACCCTTGGCCCTCAGGGGCCGCGAACCGTCACGGAGATCAAGACTGCCCAGGACGCGCTCCTGATTTCATTGGGTGAACGGGGCCGGGTGGATTTGGAACACGTCGCGTCCCTGCTCAAGAAGCGAGTTGCCGATGTCGTCCCCGAACTGAAGGGAGCCATTTACTTCAACCCCCAGACCGACCGCTGGGAAACCGAGGATGAATATCGCTCCGGCAACGTGCGCGCGAAACTGGCCGCCGCCGAGGCCGCCGTGCAGTTTCTCCTCGGCGGTGGCGTCGTGGCGATTGGCACCTCGCTGCCCGAATTCATTAAGGCCATCACTTCCACGCGAGAGAACATTTTCGACCTCGCGGCGGGAAACGTCCTCGGCGCGAACATCGCCAACCTCACCCTCGCCGTGCTCACACCGCGCGGCAGCGCAGCCCTACCAGTTATTGCCTAGCCACGGTTAAGCCTGATGCGGTTGCGTCGCGGAAATGACTTCAAACGGCGCGATTGCTGCTCTATTTTTTCCGTTATGGCAACTTTTCCGTTTTCAAGGCCGCGGCCTCGCTCGGCGGGCGATTCGGCAGGAGTGTTGGGGTCCCGCAGGTTTTCAAGAAAAGTGGGTCGCTTTGGAGGGTGGTTTCTCGCAGTCGTGGTTTCCTTCTCCGTATGCGCGCAGTTTCGCCGTGGTTCAGGGGGGGCGAACTCGCCGCGCCAAACCGACCCCAACATGCCGGCCGAATATTTTTGGGAAATCAATCCCCGGTTTCATGAGGATGTGTTCACTTTCGCCCGCCTCGAGTATGAACGTCATTCGCGGGGGCGCGGAGGCTATTGGGACACCGACTCCCCCGACGCCGATTACAACATCGCGCTGCGACTGCACCAGATGACCAGCTTGAGTGTGCGGCCAGGGTTCAATCACATCTCCATCACGGAGCAGAACCTGGCCAATTATCCGTTCGTCTATATGATCGAGCCGGGCAGGCTGGGTTTGACCGAGGATGAAGTGGTCGCTTTGCGGCGGTATTTCCTGAACGGCGGTTTCATGATGGTGGATGATTTTTGGGGCAATCGGGAATGGGACAATTTCGCGGCCGAGATGAGACGCGTGTTTTCGGATTTGGAATGGGTTGAATTGGAGGCCGATCATCCTATTTTCCATAGCGTGTTCGATTTGAAGGAGAAGCCGCAGATGCCGGCGATCGAGAATTATATTTATCGAGGCATGACGTTTGAGCCGCGCTACTCGAACGGAGGGATGGACCCTTCAGAACCCCACTACCGTGCTCTCTTGGATCCCAAGGGGAGGATCATGGTGATCGCCTGCCACAATACCGATCTTGGGGATGGATGGGAACGGGAAGGAGAAGATGAGCGCTACTTTAGAAAGTTTTCCGAGGCGATGGCCTACCCGATGGCCATCAATATTTTTTTCTACGCCATGACCCACTGAGCCGCGCACGCGCAGTGGACGTCGGCATGACCTTGCTGCGTGGCGGGCGCATCCCTCGGTTGTTGGAGGCTCCCGCAGCCTCGACTTCCGTGGGGCGGACCTCCGGTCTGCCGGTTGACGTCTGCTCCGAAGGCGTCGATTTGCGGCGCCGCATGCATTTTAAACCGGCAGGGCAGAGGCTTGCCCTATCCGCGGTCACCGACATCTGATCCGCCCCTGTCGCCACTCGCGGGCAGGATCGAGCTCGAAAGTGGCTTTGACCAGTTCTCGATCCCTGGCTAAGGTGTTGACCGTGATCACTCCATTTCAACGGCGTTTGATCGGGATTCCGTCCCGGTTGAGGGTTCGCGCCGTCGGGTTGCTTTCCGCGATGGCTTCGATCGCTGGTTTTTGCGGATTACTGACCGGGATAGAGAATCTGAGCGCGGCGCCACCGGAGAAGAACGGCGGCCAAGCGGAGTCGCTGTGGACGGCGCATGTGGAACCCCTTCTCAATGCGCATTGCGTGGGTTGCCATGGTCCCTTGAAGCAAAGGAGCGGATTAGATCTCAGTTCGATGAACGGGATGTTGAAGGGGGGAGAACGCGGGGCAGCGCTGGTGCCTGGGAATCCGGACATCAGCAGACTCTATCAGTCCACACTGGCCGGTGCCGATCCTCAGATGCCTCCCGCAAAGAACAAGCAGTTGAGCGAAGAACAGCGCGAGCACTTAAAGCGATGGATCCAGGCACTGCCCATCGCTCGCGGTGCGTCCAACGCGGCGCCAGCCGATGTGGCTTCCTGGGAGAGCTCGACCTCGGCCCAGGGCGGCCCTCGAAAACCCGTCTGGACGCCGCCCCGGAACATGGCGAGCACTAAAGTGATCGACAGATTTGTCGAGTTGGGGTGGCGCGAGCGCAAAGTGAAGCCGGCCCCGCTGTGTTCGGATGAAACTTTCGTCAGGCGCGTCCATCTGGATTTGGCTGGAAGAATTCCCACCATCGCGGAGAGGAAAGAATTCCTCGAGGATCGCGGCCGGGCCAAGCGGGAGCGACTGATCGACCGGCTTCTTGTCAGCGAGGAGTTCGCGGAGCACATGAGGGACGTATTCGATGTCGTTCTGATGGGGCGCGCCCTCGAAAAAGCGGTTCAGGGGCGTCAAACGAATCAATGGCACGCTTTTCTGGAGCGTGCGTTCGCGGACAATCTGCCTTGGAACCAGATCGTCCGAGAATTGCTCGTGGCCAGACCCTTCCGGGAGGAGTTCCGGGGAGCTTCATGGTTCCTCTATGAACGCAACAACAACCACCAGGCGATGGCGGAGGCGGCGGCCCCACTCGCGTTCGGGATGCAGATAGATTGCGCCCAGTGCCACAACCATCCGCTCGCCAAGGAAATCGAGCAGCGCCATTATTGGGGGTTGGTGGCGGCGTTCAATCGCAGCAAGAACCAGGACACGACCGCCGGTCCGGCCGTGGGGGAGTCCGCGGTCGGCGGGTTTGTGAATTTCGCGAACTTGAAGAAAGAATCGCAGCCTGCGGTGCTGGCATTCTTGAATGGCAAGATCGTCGAGGAAGCCAGGCCGGCGGACGGAGTCAAGGAAGAGGACTCGGCGGAAAAGTATTTGTCGCCGCCCGCCGGGAAAGGGGAGCGGCCCGCGAAGGCGGCGATTCCGAAGTTTTCGCGGCGCGAGACACTTGCCAGCGCGGTAGTGGAGGACAATCCGAAGCTCGCGACGGCATTCGTGAATCGGGCGTGGGCTCTCTTCTTGGGTCGTGGCTTGGTGCATCCCGTGGACCAAATGAACTCGAAACATCCTCCGAGCCATCCGGATCTATTGGAATGGCTTGGGCGCGATTTTGAGCGGAACGGCTATGATATCCGCCGGTTGTTCAAAACCTTGCTTTTGACGAAAGCTTATCAATTGGACTCAAGACCCTCATCGAACAGCTCGCCGACGCCGCCTGAAGCCTTTGCTCGCGGCTTGGAGAAACCTCTTTCCGGCGAGGCGTTGGCCCGGTCAATGGCCGTCGCGAGCGGCCTTAAACCCGCGGAATTAGGGAAAGCAAAAGGGGAGGGGATGGATTGGCCGCGCGCGCGCCAGACTTTTGCCGAGCGTTTTCCAGATCTTTTCGCGGTGGAAAGCCACGCCACGTTGCAGCAGGCGATGTTTCTCGCGAACAACTCGTTGATCGAACGACTCCTGGAGCCGGGTTCATCCAACCTGACGGCAAGACTCGTGGCGATGGTGCGGGAAGAGGACCGCGTGAAAGAGGCGTTCATCACGGTTTTGGGCCGCGATCCAGACTCGACCGAGAAAGAGCAAGCGACTGCCTATCTCAAGCTTCGAAAAGATCGGCCGGAGGCGGGAGTGAAGCAATTGGTGTGGGCGCTGGTCGCGGGAGCGGAATTTCAGATCAATCATTAGATGAATCCCCGACAAGAGAGCTTTCGCGCCGGTTGCGTCGAACCGGATCACGCCTTGCATCGGCGCCTTTTTCTGCAGGGTCTTGCCGGGGCAGGGGCGACTTCCTTGATGAGTTGGAACGGGCTTTTCTCATTTCCCGCCTTCGCGGAGCAGGCCAAGAAGCGCGGCAAGAAATGCATCCTGTTGTGGCTGTGTGGGGCTCCAAGCCAGTTCGAGACTTGGGATCCCAAGCCGGGCCGGCCCACGGGCGGCCCCTTTCGGAGCATCAAGACGAAAATCCCGGGATTTCATGTGAGCGAGTTGATGCCTCGGTGCGCCAGCATTCTGGACAAGCTGGCGGTGGTGCGCTCGATGAAAACAGTTCAAAACGAGCACTTCCAGGCCATCGATCTGTTGACCAGGGGCCATGCGCCGAGGCCGCCCTTCATTCGCCCCACTTTGGGCGCCGTGCTGGCCCAGCAGTTGGGGCACTTAGAGAATCCAATACCAAATTTTGTCTTGCTGGATCCCTGCCCTGAAGGGAACGAATTCAAGTCCTTCAAGGCGGGGAATTGGGCCGGCTGGTTAGGCGCCGCCTACGGGCCGGTGCGGGTCGGGGGTGATTACAAGATTCAGGACGTGGCCCGCGTGCCCGGAATGTCCGAGGCCGATCATGAGGAACGCGAGGCGTTGAGGAAATTTTTTACCCGGAAATTTGAAAACGAGCGCCGCAGCGAGGCCGCCTCATCGCAAAACGCGGTGTTCGCCAGGGTGAAAGGCCTGATGAGTTGTGCGCCGTTGTTCGATGTCGAGAAGCTTCCGGCGAAGGACAAGGAGAAATATGGACCCGGCACTTTTGGCATCCACACCCTGCTGGCGCGCCATTTGGTTGAGAATGGAGCGCCGTTTGTCATGGTCGCCAACGGCATGCCGTGGGATTGTCATGTGTTTCATCATGAGATCTACCAAATGCTGGTGCCTGATGTGGACCGCATCATTTATCATTTGGTCAGAGATCTGGAGGACCGGGGGATGCTCGACGAGACCCTCGTGGTGGTGATGGGTGAATTTGGACGCACCCCTTGGTTGAACGCGAGCCGAGGCAGGGATCATTATCCAAACGCGTGGAGCCTTGCGATGACCGGGTGCGGCATCAAGCGCGGGGTCGTGGTGGGGGCGACGGACATTGATGGAGTGGAAGTCACTGAAAGGCCATTCAATGAGCAAAATCTTTTCGCAACCCTGTTCACCGCGCTCGGGATCGATCCCTATGCGGCCTATGATCTGCCGGGTTTCCCAACCTTTCACCGTGTGGAGAACCAATCAGAGCCGATCCGCGAGATTTTGGCTTGATCCCTCCATTTGGAATCCTCGCCACAACTCCTTGGACGGAGCCAGAACCTATGAGCCTTAAATGAAAACGGAATCGCTGCACGAGTTCAGACTGCCAACGGCGGTCTTGGGATTCGACACGCTTCCCGGCGGCGATTTGGGATATGCGGCGTGCCACGACGGAGTGTGGCTGATGGACCTGCAAACGGGAAAGTCGGAGAAACTGTTCGCCCACGAGAGTTACGCCTCCGGAGTTGTCTGTCTGCCCGATGGAAGGACCATCATCTCCTCGGGTTACGACGGCGCCGTCAAATGGCACGATGTGGCTGATCGCAAGGCCATCCGGACGGTCGTCGCGCACCAATTTTGGTCGTGGCAGTTGGCGCTATCGGGCGACGGGACGAAGGTCGCCTCCGTCACGGGGCAGTATCTGTGTGGTGGCTACAAGTACGAACCCGCGCCTCAGCAGGAAGCCTGTGTCAAGATCCACGACGCCAAGGGTGGCGAATGCCTGTTCGCTTTCGACCATGTGCCGCCGGTTCTGTCGGTGGGGTTTTCGCGGGATGGACGATTTGTCGCCGCGGGAAACATGATGGGCGAGGTGAGGGTTTGGGATCTCTCCACCGGACAACTGGCATCGTCGTGGACGACGCCTTCGTTCACCTCTTGGGGGATCATCAAAAGTCATCACTATATTGGGGGCATCTTCTCGTTGGCGTTTGCTCCGGATTCGCGGAGCATTTTGGTGGGAGGCATGGGGCCGATGACTGATCCGATGGCGGGCAATGGCAAGCAGATCTGGCAACGATTTGATTGGAAGGAAACGCCTGTGCAGAAGGCCGGCGAGATACAAGAGTCGGACCAGGGAAACGGGTTGATGGAAACGCTGGTGGTGCACCCGTCAGAACCTTGGTTCGCGATGGCAGGCCGCCTTGCCCAGGGGAAATGGAACGTCGCCTTCTTTTCGCTGAAGGATGGCGCCTTGCTCCACTCCTTGGATTCGAAGATGCGCGTGACTCGAGTTTGCTACGGCGCCGGGGGAAAGCATCTCATCCTCGCGGGAGCCTCCGGACAAGAGCGCAAGAAAGACGGTGTTTATCCGGAGTATGGGCGCGTGAAAGTGTACCGCATCACGGAGGCCTGAGGAGCCTGGAACCTTAAAACGTGAGTAGCCCCTGGCGAATCTTCACGCGGTTCAACTGCCGGTGTGAGGGCTAACGGCCGGGGCGCTTGGCCGGGGGAACCCAGTTCTTGTGCCAATACAAGTTCCAGAGTTCCTCGAGCCTGACGGATTCAACGTGGTTGTCCGCGAACCCGACGTTGATGGCGCCTGGCCTCGTCGGTGGGTTTGTTCGAGTTAGGCAAGCACATTGAGGCTTTTTCGAATCTCCACGATGTTCCACTGCCGTCTTCAGGCAAATCTCTTGGCGCGGATCAAGATACGTGTCCCAAGACTCGATGGACAAGCAAACTTTGCCTGCTCCCCGCGCCCGAAAGCGGTTGTTCATTATGGAGGAGGAAGGCTAGGCTCCCATCCAGACGATGATTCAACGACTTAATTGTCCTGCTTGCCTCAAGCCGGCGACGGCGATATTTGCCCGCGCCTATAGCTTACCGCCATTGCGCGACATGATCGCAGCTTCCGGCCTTGGGCCGAAGCTTGGCGGCCTGGACTACGAAGTGCGGGCCTGCAACGCATGCGAACTCCATTTTCAAACGTGGGTCATGTCCGACGACGAACTCGAAAGCTGGTATTCGCCGCCTCGCGACGACGAATCATTCATGAGTGAGATCGGCTCGCAAAAGCTTCATTGGTTCGCGCATCAAACGGAGGAGATCCTGGTGTTGAGGCAAGTCTGCCCAACGCCAACGCCGCGGGTCTTGGACTTTGGCTGCAACTGGGGAAAATGGGCCAGCATGGCTCTGGCGCATGGGTGCGATGTGTATGGAGTGGATGTGAATCGCGACGCGAGCCGATTCTGCGCGAGCCGGGGCATCAAGATGGTCACGTTCGAGGAAGCGCGGTCCCTTCGCTTCGACTTCATCAATGTCGACCAAGTGGTCGAGCACCTGAGCGCGCCGCTGGAAGTCACGCGCGCTTTGGGGGCTTGTCTGAAGCCTGGGGGATTGATGAAGCTGAGCACACCACACAACCCGGCGCTGCCTGCGAGGTTGCGCGCTTCAAGGCCGGACGATCAGAGCGTCTTGAACGCCAAAACTCTTGACGCGTTATTCCCCCTGATGCATGTCAATTTATTCACGCCGGACGCCCTGCGGGTGCTTGCCGCCGGAGTTGGGCTGGACGAATTTCAACAGCCTCTCCTCACTTGGCTTGGGGCCGGTCAAATGTGGAACCTCCCCCGCCAGTTCAATCGGAATGTAACTGTTCCTTTCAAGCGATGGCGTGGGAGGGGCACCTATCTGTGGTTCCAGAAAGGAGATACGACAAATCCTAGCCTTAGACCTCAGTAGAATGAGGCTATTTTGCCGGAGGGAAGGGGATCGCGATCAGGCCGTCTTCTTGAGCACCGTCCACAGGGTATGGGCGAACCGGTTTAAGTAGCGCATCCGGTTTCCCGCCAGCAGCGCTTGCCGGAGCCATCGGACGAGAGCGGGTCTTGGCCGTTCCATGGAGAAACACTCGACGACGCGCACGGGGAACTTTTGCGGCTGCGCCTCCATGAATTGGATTGCCTCCTCCAGGTTGAAGAACCATTTGTGGCGATCAACGGGTTTTTGGATTTGCAGGCCATAATGGCCGATCCTGCCATAACCGCGCTCAATGGCGCGGCGGGCATTGGCCCAATTGTTCGGCAGCGACATCACAAGATGGCCGCCGCAGACGCGCACCAATTCGCCGAACACAAAGTGCAGGTTGTCCAGGTGCTCCAGCACGTCGGCGCAGATCACGCAATCAAACTGTGAGTTCGCGAACGGCAGCTCATCGATTTCCTCCAAATTAAGAATCAAATCCGGCGCACCATCCACATCGACCCCGAAGTAGTGGATGTCCGGCACGAGGTTTTTCAAGATGGCCTTGTCGCATCCAACGTCCAGCACCTGGCCTTTGATGTATTGACCGAACCGTCGTGCGATGTATTTCGATCGCAAGGATCGTTCAGGGAAATGGCCGAACTCGACGATCATGATCCGAGTGTGTCCGATGACCGGCAAAAGGCAAGGATCGGCGAGGGCGCCCTGGTTCCGGAATCAGGTGGCGAGGCGGTTGTAAAGTTCCCAGGTCTGGTCGACCATCCGGTTCACATCGAACTCGGCTATCACCAGCTTTTGCCCAGATCTCCCGAGCCTGGTTCGCAGTGAGACGTCTGCCGCCAGTTCCAGGAGGCGTTGGGTTAAGACCGAGGTGTCGCCGGCCGGCACCAGCAGCCCGGTTTCATTGTCGAGGCACACTTCGCGGGCGCCATCGCAGTCGAAGGCCACGGTGGGCTTGGCGGCGGCGGACGCCTGGGACAAGGCCCTTGGCAGACCTTCGCGCCTGGACAGATGAACCAAAATGTCCATCGATCCGATGAGGGCAGGCACTTCCGTTGGAGGGACCAGACCTGTGAAGACAAATCTCCCTTTCAACTTGGGCGCCGCGGCTCTTGCCTCAAGACGGGACCGCCACGCGCCATCGCCCACCAGGAGGAAGCGCAGTTTGGGATTATGAGCCAGCAAGTCCGGGGCGATATCAAACAGATCGTCGTGTCCTTTCAGGGAGAACAGGCGTGAAACCATTCCGATCACCACTTCATCGCAGGAGAATCCCAGGCGCTCGCGGTTGGGTGGATTGTTGCCCGCGTGAACGAACGGGGCGATGTCGAATCCGCTGAGTATTCGGGTGAACTGCTGGGGTTGACCGATCCCGGCGGCGAGGTATTGGGAGGTCATGGCGTGGGCGACACTCGCGAAGTGGTGCGTGAATTTTCCAGCGAACCGTTCCGCGGCCACGAAGGCGCTATTGGCGAGCGGGCCCTGAAAGCCGCCAAACGAGGGGCCGTGGATGCCATGGACGATGATTCTGGTCCGGGCCATCCGGGCTGCGAGGCGCCCGATGAAGCCGGCCTTGCCGCTGTGCGTGTGGACGATTTCCGGTTGGATCCGCCGCAGGAGTCCAATGAGGTGCCAGAGGGCGAGCGTGTCGTGCCAAGGATGAACTTCCCGGACAAGGTGAGGGCAGCGGAGCACGCTCTCACCGGAACGTGTGAAGAGGGGCTCAAGCGATCCTTCGGGTCCCGAGGTGGGGCCCGAGATCAGCGTTGCGTTCACGCCGTGACGGGCCTTCAGGCCCAGCACGGTATCAATCGTATTTTCCTGGGCACCACCGACGATCAACCGGGTGATGATGTGTGCTATCCGCACGTCGACAGTTCCCGTACGTCGGGGGGGCTATTTCAGGGAGTTTAAGCGGGTGGTGGCTGTCTGGATTTCCAAGGTTCCGGGGGGGGCGATCTTGAGGTATTTCTGGAAATACTCCAGAGCCTGCTTTTTTTCGTCCAGGTGGAAGGCGCTTTCCGCCAGCCCATACACGATGACGTGCGAGTCAGGATTCACTTGGGCAAGAGCGGCATAATCCTTGTTGGCCTCCTTCCATCTCTCCGTTTGGAGGAAAACAATGGCTCGATTGAGTTTGGCGGCGAAATGATCGGGATTTCGCTCGAGCATTCGCTCGAGGGGTTTGAGGGCTTCGGCGAAATTCTTGTTGTGGATGTGGATGGCTCCCTTGTTGAGGAGGGCAATTTCATGGTTGGGCTGCACCTTCAAAATCTGATCCAGCACGGCCATGGCTTTGTCGAAGGTGCGCTCTTGTATCAGGAGTCCCACCTGCTTGAGCAGGGCTTCGATGTTGTCGGGGGCGTGGCTCAAGAGTTTCTCCACGGTGGCGAGGGCTTTTTTAGTGTCCCCGTGGTGGTAGTAGAGGTCGAACAGCGAGTTGAGCACGGTCGAGTCGCGCGGGTATCTCGCCTCGGAATCCAGGAGTGTCATCTCCGCGCCCGGGAAATCCTTGAGGGAGTATTTCGCCAGGGCTTTGATTCGGGCTAACTCGAGGAACTGCTCCTTTTGAAGATTCGGTGCTGAAGGGCTTTTTTCAATGACCTCGATGGTTTTCAGTGCGTTGTCGGGGGCCGAGCCGAAATGATAGGCGCGGGCGAGGGAAATCTGGTTCAACAAATTATTGGGCTCCCAAACCTGCACCCTCAAGAATTCGGCTGCCGCCTGATGATAATTGCCGCCCTGCGCGAACTGGGTTCCCAGTTCAAAGCAAAAGGAAGGTTCGTCAATGGGGCCGTTGACGACGAGCAAGTCGCCCCAATTGGCGTATTGCTTTACGAGATCCTTGACTTCGTTCCCAAAATCGAGGGCTTTGGACCGGTCCTTGCCAAGACTTTCGTTGAACTGCTTGTTGATGAGAGCCGCCACGTTTTGCGGGTTGAGTTTAACGGCCATGTCGAACCAAGCCCCGGCTTCTTGGAGGCGGTTCACCTTTTGCAATTCCACTCCGAAAAAATTCAGGGTCCGCGAATACCAGGTCCCCAGCAGCGCCAGGTCGGGCACTTCCATCTCAACACCCTTGACGACTTCGCTGAGCGCCGGCATCCGGGATTTCCACCGGCTTTCAATGGCGTCGACTTCAGAAGCCAGAAGG
>SYMW01000064.1 GCA_005805305.1 Verrucomicrobiales bacterium | reverse complement strand
GCCGCGTTTGATGGCTTTGTCGTCGTCCGGAAAACGCCAGGAGAGCGTGTCCCGGGAATCGTCCGTCCATTCAATCACTTCAAGAACTTGCGATTTCAGAAAATTCAGGATGCTCATGAGAATTTTAGAATTATTAAAAGTTGTTAAGTCTCTAACGCGCGCTCCCACTTGGACGGAAAACCGCGCTGAATGCGATTACAAGATGGGGCCATTTTTTGAACTCCTGACGCCACCGGGGCGGGGCGGCGGCTCGGCCATCGACTCCCGTTTTCGACCGGCTGCGCGTCAAGCGCGAGCCAGAAGGCGGGGGCGTCGAGAAGCCGCGGGTTGGGGTCGGCTGCCATAGGGGAACATTGGAAGTGCTGAAAGAACAAACCCGCGGCGGATTTTACGTCCAAAAGACGATTACAGATCAAGAGGCTCGGGCTGCCCCATCAGAATGCCGGATGAAACCAACACCGAGCCCGATCGGAAATGGCCGGAAGGGATCATGGCAGTTCCTGGATCGAGATGTCCCGATACCAGGCTTCGCTCGGCGGGCCACTGTGGATCTGCACCGCGATCACTCCGTGGTCCTCGATCCCAGGATCCACCTCCGTGTAATCCACGGTTTGGAGCCCGTTCACTTTCAACCGGATCCTCTTGCCTTCGCACCGGATCTCATAGTCATTCCAATCCCCTCTCTTCAAGATTTTGTTCACTTCAGCCATGTCGGAACGAGCCAGCACTTTGTTCCTGCGTGACTCATCGTACAAACATCCCCACCAAGACGGGTCGCCCATGTCGGCTTGGTATCCGCTGACCTCGTGATGATTGGGAATTCGCTTGGTCCGAAACTGCACGCCCGCGTTGGCCCCTTCACCCACAAGCTTAAACTTGAGCTTGAGGACAAAATTAGTGTAGGGGCGAGTCGTGCACAAAAACTCGTTCCTTGGGATCTTGGCCGCCATGGTGCCTCCGACGATCGCGCCGTCGGCAATCCTAAAGCTCTTCACGGTGTCTCCCTCCCACCCTTTGAAGGTTTTGCCGTCGAAAAGCGCTGTTGGTTTTCCTTCGGCGGCGAGCCAGGTCGGAGAGACGATGATGGCCGCGAACGAGAGAAGCAGGGGGAAATATTTCATGAATTATTCAGGCTGAGATTTCTCGACCATTTACCTCTTCCGCCCCGTGTTGTCGAGCCGCATTCGGCGAAGGCTAGGCCGAGCGTTCTTGAGGTGCGTCCGCCAGCCTAGTGCCCTCGGGCCCACCCCCTGCGGCGGCGAGTCCACTCGAGAAGCGGTGGCACAGCTTCACAAATGTTTCCTCGGGCAAGCCGAGCGGGCAATGTTTTCGCATCACCAATCCCCAATGCCGCCGAAGCTTTCTGGGGCCAAGAGAAAGGGCGGTCAAAGTCCCCTCTCGAATCTCCTCCCGCGCCACCCAGGACGCCAGAATGCTCACGCCGAGGCCGAGTTTCACGAGCTCCTTGATCGCCTCGATGTTTCCAAGCTGTATGAGCGTGTTCAGCGGCATTTCCTCCTCCTTGAAATAGGCCTGGATCATTTGAAAAGTGTAACTCGTCTTGTCGTAGAGTATGTAGCTTTGCTTGGGTATCTCTCCACGACTCACCTGCCGTGACACCGCCCACGGATGCTCCGGCCCAACGACGAACATCAGCTCATCGTTGAACAGGGGAATAAAATCGATGCGCGGATCGTCGTGCTTGGCTTGGAGCGCGATGCCCATGTCGATCTTGTTTTCGCGCAGCAAATCCCTGACCTGAGGCGTGTCGCAAGGCTCGATGGTGATGCGGCATTTTGGATAGGACTTTTTGAATTCGGTCAGCACCCGCGGCAAGATATATTGGCACGCGGTGGCTGTGGCGCCCACCCTCAGCCGAGTCCGTCCCCACTTGGCCAACTGATCCAATGACTCGCGGGCGACCTCCATTTCCTTGAGGATTTTGTCCGCATGCACGAGCAAATGCTCCCCTTCATGAGTCAGCGTGACCGTTTTGCCCAGCCTGTCCAAAAGACGACACCCCAAGGAATTCTCCAGCGACCGAATCGAATGGCTCACGGCTGACTGGGTGAGACACAATTCAGCCGCGGCGCGAGTAAAACTACCCAACCGGGCGAGCGTGGCAAACGCTCGAAGCTGCCTGCTGTCAATCGGTTCCTTCATGCATTCAATTCATTCATCCAACCAATGAAAACTATGCGGCCCGCTTCCGTGGCTCTTGGCATGCGCGCGGCTAAACCCTCACACCGCAGAGAACAAACGAACCGTAGCCATAGCAACTGCAACGCCAACCAAGCCGCTTAATCGAATGAACCCCACGACCGCTACCGCGCCCCTTCAGCCAACTCGTCGCCTTTTCGCCAAACGCCTGGCCATGGCCGCAGGCGCCACCGCGCTTCTCCGGAACATGCCGAAAGGCTGGGTTGGAAATGTGTACGCCAGCGACGCTCCCGAAACCTCAAAGATGCGCTTCGGCATGATCGCTCTCACGGATTGCTCACCCATTGTCATTGCGCACGAAAAGGGGTTTTTCAAAAAGTATGGGATCGAGTCCACCGTCGCCAAAGGAGCCAACTGGGCCGCCATCCGAGACTCCCTGTCCAACGGTGACAATCAAGCCACCCACATGTTGATCGGCATGCCTATCGCCTCCACCATGGGCCTTCTGGGCTCCCCCAAAAGGCCGATGATCATCCCCTGGCTGATCAACAGAAACGGGCAAGCGATCACGTTGAAACGCGATTTCATGGGCAAAGTGGCCGCGGATCCCAAAGCACTCAAGCCCGCGGTGGAAAAAGCCAAATCGCTCGGCGAACCATTGACCTTCGCCATGACATTTCCGCCAGGCACCCACGCCATGTGGATTCGCTACTATCTCGG
>SYMW01000063.1 GCA_005805305.1 Verrucomicrobiales bacterium | reverse complement strand
GGCAACGGCGTCGCCACGGTAGTCATCAGCCGTTGGGAACGGGAAGTCACGCCCGCGCACTTGAACGCCAACATGCGCCGCCAAAGCAGCCTCGCCGACGTCGCCCATATTCCAGACTAGTTTTCCGCTGCCGCGGAGATTTGAAGATAGCGGGCATTTACGAGTTCATCTGGAAAACCGCCGGTGGAATGGCGATTCATATGAGCACAGAAAGCGCACAGACATGTTTTTCCCCGTTACCCTCTCCCGGATTTCCTGTTGCACGAGGTGAAAGGCAACCTTATGAAAACGGAACACCTCGAACTCTGGGAGCGCGTGGAAGGCTTTTCCCTCGACGACTCCAACGCCGCATTCCCGTTCTCGGAGCGACTGGCCGGCGACAACGGCTGGCCGTTGCCCTATGCGCGGCGCGTCGTCGTTGAATACAAACGGTTCGCCTTCCTCGCAGTGGCGGCTGGACATCCGGTGACGCCGTCCGACCAAGTGGACCAGGCGTGGCACCTGCACCTGCTCTACACGCAATCGTATTGGAAAGAGTTCTGTGGTGAGGTGCTCCGCACGCCGCTTCATCACGGCCCAACCAAAGGCGGCGTCCGCGAGCGGGACAAATTCAACGATTGGTACGCACGCACGCTTGCGAGCTACCGCGCTTTCTTCGGTGAAGAACCACCCTCCGACGTCTGGCCCGCCGCCGCGCGACGTTTCGGTGACGACATTCATTTCGCCCGTGTGAACACAGCCCGGAATTGGGTTGTGCCGAAACCTGCGTGGATTCGCAAAGCCGCGTGGAACCTCTCCCCTTCATCGAAACTCGGAGCGGCGCTGATGCTCGCGGTTTTGTTCCTGGCCGGCTGCACTGGCGAAGGTGACTTGAGGGAGGGGGCAGGCTGGCCTTTTGATCTGATGGCAGGGCCGTTTCTCCGGTTCTTTCTCGTCACCTGGGCGGTGCTCGCCGGCTGCGCAGCGTGGTGGCGATCGCGGGCGCGGATGCCCGTTGAGACACCCGATGAACCGCTTCCGGAACTTGACGCCTACGACATGGCGTTCCTCGCGGGCGGGAAGAATCGGGCCTTATTTGCGGCCGTGGCGAGTCTCACCCATCGCGGCACACTGGAGATTGACGAGAAGGAACATCGCCTCCGGTGCAACGGTTTGCCCGGCGCGGCACACCCCTTTGAGGTGAGCCTTCACCAAAATGTAATGCCCCATCCCGGAAGCACCTTCAAGGAATTGTCGGATCAATGCATGGCCTTGCCGGAGTGCGAGCGGATTGAGGAGAAACTGAAGGAGCTTGGTCTGCTGACGACCGAACTTCAACGGGCAAACGTGTGCCTCATTCCGATGCTGATCGCCTGGATGGCGCCCGCGATCGGATTTATCTTAATCGTCGTTGGCCTCACTCGGGAAAAGCCGGTCGGGATTCTGGTTGTTCTTTCAACTATTTCCATCGGCGTCGCGTTGTGGTTTGCGAATCGTCCGCACCGAACGCTGCGTGGTGACGCTGTCCTGACGCGCGTGCGCGAAAAATACGCTGCGCTGACGAGCCAGGCACGACTCGACGAAAGCGCCATGACAACCCTCACGTTGCCACTGGCGATCGGGCTATTCGGAGCGTCCGTTCTCAATGGCACCGCGCTCGCCAGAATCGAGAAGCAACTCCAATCCAAGGATGGCGGAAGCGTGGGCGGAGGTTGCGGAGGTGGTTGTGGCGGTGGAGGGTGCGGCGGTGGAGGGTGCGGCGGGTGCGGCGGGTGCGGCTGATCGCGGAGCATAACCGACCCCAAAGTGTTGCAAACCAGCTTCAATAAGATTTCAAATGGCGGTTGAACCTCGTGGAGACTTGATTGGAGAAAGCCTACCTGAAACAGGTCACAACGCCGCTTTGATGTGGTCGCAGAGTGCTTTCAAAATCTGGATGCGGGCGAATTTTTTGTCATTTCCCGCCACGATGGTCCAAGGCGAATATTTCGTGCTGGTTCGCGCCACCATGTCGTTCACCGCGACTTGATACCCATTCCAATTCTTTCGGTTCCGCCAATCTTCATCCGTGATCTTGTGCTGTTTGAAGGCGATTTTCTCACGGAGCTTGAAACGACGCAACTGCTCGTCTTTGCTGATGTGGATCCAAAACTTGCTCAGAACCATGCCGCTTTGCGCCAGTTGATCCTCGAAGTCGTTGATCTCCAGGTAAGCCCGTCTCCACTCATCCTCACGGGCAAACCCTTCGACGCGCTCCACGAGGACACGGCCATACCAAGAACGATCAAACAAAGTCGTGATGCCTTTCCGGGGAATATGCTTCCAAAAGCGCCACAGATAATGGTGCCGACGTTCCTCGTCGGTGGGTGCGGCCACGGGCACGATCCGGTAGAGCCGCGGGTCCAAAGCCTCTGTTACTCGCCGGATGCCACTCCCTTTCCCAGCCGCATCCCAGCCCTCGAAAACAGCCACGATGGGAACTTTCTTCTCCCAAGCCGCCCAGGCCAGTCGCGATAACAGTGACTGGCACTTCGACAACTGGAGCTTGTACTCGCGGCTGTCCAACTTTTGGGTCAGATCGACCCCGCTCAGAATGGTTGCCTGATCCGGCGAACCGCGTCTTGCCGGACCCGAGGCATGGGCGTGAACCGCCAACTCAGTGCCAGTGATCCTTGGTTCCCTCAGTTTCTTCTCAAGCGCCTCCAGCAAAATCCTGCCGGCCGCCAAATCGCGGTGACGCTTGTCAGATGCTTCAAGGATGTGCCAGGGGGCATGCCCCGCGTCGGTGCGGCGGATGGAGCGCTCCGCGGCTTCCATGAAATCCTCGTAGAGCTCGAAGTGCTCCCAGTCGTTGGGCAGCACGCGCCAGTGGGATCTCGGATTCGACTCCAAATCTTTAAGCCGGGCGAGCTGCTTCTTCCTCGATAAATGAAGCCAGAACTTGATGATCAAGGCGCCGTCGTTCGCCAGCATTTGCTCAAAAAAGGCTATGCGATCCAATTCCAGATCAAGCCGCCTGGCCGTGATTTTATGGTGGACGCGCCGAATCACCGGCTCCGTGTACCAGGAACCGAAAAAGATGCCGATGCGCCCCCTCTCAGGCAGGGCGCGCCAAAACTTCCAATAACGGGGGCGATCCCGCTCCTCGTCCGAGCTCTGCCAAAAGGCTTGCGTGTCCACGCCGCGCGGATCGAACCACTCATTGAACCGGTGGATGAGTTCCCCTTTCCCGGCGCCGTCGGCTCCCGAAATGATGATGATCAGGGGGGTAGAGGTGCCCTTCAAAGACAAGTGCGCTTTCAGCAGCGCGGAGCGCAATTCGGGCAGTTCGGCAGCGTAACGACGCTTGGTCACTTTGGGCCCCAATTCGGCAGATTCAAACATGATCGCGAAGAATGCTGACGCCGGATCCTAAGCTATCGATGCCCAGGTTCCAGTCATTTTCGAGCCCGGGCCATACGCAAGCGCCTCACGCGCCGCATTCTCGTTTTCATCCGCCTGCGGTCACTTCAGGGAGACTCGGAGGCCCATTGGCTGGCTTCATAAACGCCCTCAAGAGAACCGTCGGAATGACCTACACGGTGACTATGAAGCACTCGGTAGGGCCGCGCTGCCGTGCAGCCGTGATTGTGTTGAATCAAATTGAACATCTAAGAATAGGGCCCTGCCATCTGACTCGGGGCGCCTTCGACATGTCAGGATTGCTCTGGCCCGCCGGTCGATTCGAGTGGGGGCGTGGTCAGTCGATTACAACGACTAGGTTCCTCCTCTCCCAAATCCGGTTCAATCACCCGTGTGATGGGAACATTTCCACGCCCCTCAGGCCTTGACTGATGCGGACCGCGCCAATGCCTTCTCTTTCTTCAAGATGAGGGCCGTCGTCTTCATCACCGTGTCGGGGTTGAGGGAAATGCTGTCGATGCCCTGCTCCACAAGGAACTGAGCAAACTCGGGATAATCGCTAGGCGCTTGCCCGCAAATGCCGATCTTTCGTTTGGCCTTTCGACAAGCCGCAATGACGTCGGCGATCATGCTTTTCACGGCTGGATTCCGCTCGTCGAAAATGGGCGCGACGATTTCGCTGTCACGGTCCACCCCAAGGAGGAGCTGCGTGAGGTCGTTTGAGCCAATGCTGAACCCATCAAAGAGCTTGGCAAATTCCTTGGCGAGGATGACGTTGCTGGGGATTTCGCACATCACGTAGAGCTCGAGTCCCCGCTCCCCGCGGCGAAGGCCGTGCCCGCGCATCTCGGCCTGAACTCGGCGCGCCTCGTCCAGGGTGCGGCAGAACGGAATCATCACCTTGAGATTTGTGAGCCCCATCTCGTCGCGCACTTTCTTGACCGCGCGGCACTCCAAGGCGAAGCCGGCCTGGTAGCGAGGATTGTAGTATCGGCTCGCGCCCCTGAAACCGATCATGGGATTCTCTTCATTCGGCTCGTAGGCAGCGCCGCCAATGAGGTTGGCATACTCGTTGGTCTTGAAATCGCTTAACCGGAGGATGACATCCTTCGGATAAAATGCGGCGGCGATCATGCCCACTCCCTGGGCCAGTTTGTCCACGAAAAACTGGGGCTTGTCCTGGTATCCGGCGGTCAGTTGATCGATCTGCCCTTTCACCGCCGGGTCCTTGAGTTTGTGGTAATCAATCAGCGCGAGCGGATGAATCTTGATGTAGGTGCTGATGATGAACTCCTCGCGCGCCAAACCGACGCCGTCGTTGGGAGTGAAGCTTAAGCTGAACGCCTCTTCCGGATTGGCGAGGTTCATCATCACTTTGGTGCGAGGTCGCCCCAAGTTTTTCAGGTTCGTGCGCCGCGTGGTGAAGGCTTGCTTGCCCGCATAGACGAACCCGGTATCGCCCTCGGCACAACTGACCGTGACCATTTGACCGTTCTTCAAGACCTCGGTCCCGTGCTCGGAACCCACGATGGCCGGCACGCCCAATTCACGGCTCACGATCGCCGCGTGGCAGGTGCGACCGCCGCGATTGGTG
>SYMW01000011.1 GCA_005805305.1 Verrucomicrobiales bacterium | reverse complement strand
GGCATTTGTTGTGCCACAGTGAATCTCTGGCAAGGCGCGACGACGGAGCCTATCCCGACATGGATCTGTGACCGAGGAGCCACGCAGCCAGAGGTTCACTGTGGCACAACCCGATGGGCGGCACGTCTTTTTGATTCAGACTTCGTTGTTCGCTCCTCACAGACCCACGAAGGGTATGTTCGTCGTTCTCGCCTCGTCTGAATCCAAAATCCATTGCCGCAACTGTCCACCCAATTCGTGAACGGCACACTAGTGGGAGGGAGGTGTAAGAGGAAGATTGAGTTTTTGGAAGACCAACTCCAGAGTGCCCGGCCATTGCACATGATCCATCGATTCTCAATGAAATGTCTGGGACGCTTGACCGCGGGTTCGCTCCTGGCTGGCGGCCTGTTTGGCTTGACGGCTTTTGGCGCCACGCCGTTGGAGGAATGGTTGAATCTAAAACGCCAGAAGCCGAAAGGCTACGTGGCGGGTCAAGTCAAGGCGCCCCCTCGCATCGATGGCAAATTGGACGATCCGGCTTGGAAGTCCGCTCCTTGGACGGACGATTTTGTCGACATCGAAGGCGTCGCAAAACCCAAGCCGCACTTCCGCACGCGCGCGAAATTGATCTGGGACAAGGACTACCTCTACATCGGCGCCGAACTTCAGGAACCTCATGTTTGGGGAAAACTGACCGAACACGATTCCGTGATCTTCCACGACAACGATTTTGAAGTCTTCATCGAGCCGGATGGGGACAACCATTATTACTATGAATTCGAAATGAACGCCTTGAATACGACGTGGGATTTGCTCTTAGACAAGCCATACAAGGATGGCGGACCCGCGCGGAATGAGTTTGAGCTGACGGGGGTTAAGTCGGCGGTGTTCGTGGACGGAACATTGAACGACCCGAGGGACGAAGATCGCGGGTGGTCACTGGAAATTGCGTTTCCATGGGCTGCGCTCAAGCAAAAGACCCCGGCAGCGTGCCCCCCCTCGGACGACGCACTGTGGCGCATATCTTTCTCAAGGGTGCAATGGGTGGTAAATGTGGTAGGGGGTCTTTACGTGAAGCCGCCCGGGAAAGAAGCGAACTGGGTTTGGTCTCCGCAAGGCATCATCGACATGCACCGGCCGGAGCGTTGGGGGATGGTTCGGTTCTCCACCCAGCCTCCGGGAATGGGCGTCTTCAAGCCGGATCCCGCGATGAGCGTGAAAGACTTGCTGCAGGAAGTTTATTACAGGCAACGCCATTTCCATTCTCAAAAGGGGCGTTATGCGGGCTCATTGGAGGAATTGGGGTGGGTTCCTGAAGGTGATTTGTCGCCCAGTCGGAAGCCCGTGATCACGCTTCGTGAGGGAGGGTTCGAGGTTCGGGCGTCCCGGCCCATTTCGGGTGGCGACGAGGAAGTGTGGCGGATTTTTCAAAACGCCCTTCTTGTCAAAGAGGGCAAATGACGGAATGATCGCAGCCGTCGCCGATTATTTATTTTGTCGCGCCCGAAGCACATCGTGAAAGCAAATAACGACTCGCCAACCGCCTCGCGGGGAATCCACAGCGAAGCCTTCCTCAGACGATTGATGCGCCGCCAATTAATGTTATCCCTCTCTTGCGCGCTGGCTTTTCTTGTGGCGCTGCTCGGTTTGCCCCTTTTGAACTACTACGCGCCGGAGTTCATGGCTCGGCGTGTCGCTGGATTCACTTTGTCCTGGCTGGTGCTGGGAGTGCTCTTCTTTCCATTCGTCTGGATCATCGCCTGGATCTTCATCAAGCGCTCCATCGCCCTTGAGGAAGAGGAGGCGGCGGACGGCCTCGCCGCGGAGGAAGCGATTAAAGGATCGTCCGACCGAGCCTAGCTCCAACGGTCTCGAATGCAGGGGGCGCTGGACGCCGCCAAATCTGAGTTTGTTTATGCCGAGCCTCTGGAATTTTCCATTATGAACATTGACCCCTGGATTCTTGGCTTCAGCGCGGTGACGGTGATCGCGACCATTTGGATGGGATTGCGCACCGCGCGAGCGTCCAAAACGGCGGGTGATTTTTTTGTGGCCGGCCGTTCGGTGTCAGTCGGTTGGAACGCCTCAGCCATCTCGGGCGAATATTTGTCCGCGGCATCCTTCATGGGCGTCGCGGGGATGGTGATGAGTTCCGGATATGACGCCCTGTGGTATCCGGTGTGTTACGCGTGTGGTTACTTGTTTCTGCTGCTGTTTATCGCGGGTCCATTGAGGCGCTTTGGGGCTTACACAATTCCTGATTTCGCCGAAGGCCGGTTCGATTCTCCCGTGTTTAGAAAGATCGCGGTGATTTTCGTCTTGTGCATCGGGTTCGTCTACACCATGCCTCAGATGAAAGGCGCCGGGACCACGCTTGCCTACATTTTTCCAGGATTGCCCTACTGGGCGGGAGTGGTGTTGGTGGGAGCGGTGATCACGCTGAACGTCGCGCTGGGCGGCATGAAGGGCATCACGCTCATTCAGGCCTTTCAATACTGGCTTAAAATGTTCGCCATCTCCGCGCCGGTCTTTGTTCTGATGGCGGTGCATGGGTCCTACGGCAAACACATCGGTGAAAACAGTGCGGTCGGGCCGGCTGTGCAGGTGGCCGCGCCCGCGATCGCAGCGGATGGGCCGGGGATGCCGGGGCAAGGTGGAAACGAGACCTTTCGGCGCCCGTTGCCCGCCAAGGCTCCGGCGGACGTTTCCTGGACGAATCCATTTGGGCCGCTGACCACGAAGGCCGCCAAGGCGGCGAACGTGGCGGATCCGAGGCCTTACTCCCTGCTCTATACTTATTCGCTGATCGTGGCTCTGGTGTGCGGAACCGCCGGTTTGCCGCATATCTTGGTGCGCTTTTACACGAATCCGGACGGTGTCGCGGCCAAAAGAACCACCATGTGGGTCATGATCTTAATTGGCGTGTTCTACGTTTTCCCGCCGGTGTTCGGAGTCATGGGAAGGAATCTCATGCCTGAATTATATGAAGGCGTTGGATCCAAAGGCACCGATAAAGTGGTTCTGGAACTGCCGCGGATGCTCAACGAAAGAATGAAAGGATTGGGTTCCGTGATGAGCGGCATCACGTGCGCCGGGGCGTTCGCGGCTTTCATGAGCACATTCAGCGGCTTGTTGGTATCGATGACGGGCGCTCTCGCGCACGATGTGTATGGCAGGATGCTCCGTCCCCAAGCCACTCCCGCCGAACGGATGCGGATGTTTCGATTTGCCGCCGTGGGGGTCGGTGCCGTGGCCGTGTTGCTGGGAATGCAGGTCGAACAATTCCAGATCAACTTCATGGTGGGACAGGCGTTCGCCATCGCAGCCGCCAGTTATTTTCCGTTCTTGTTTTTGAGCGCGTGGTGGCGCGGCATGACGATGAAAGGCGCCGCCGCGGGCATGCTTGGAGGAGGGGTGGCCGCGGTTCTGGCGATTTCACTCACAAGCTTCAGCGATCTCGGTTGGGTGCCGTTGGGATCCTTTTGGATCGCCCATCCCCTGCTCCGGATTCTGGGCGAGCAACCCGCCATTTGGGCGGTGCCGCTCGCCATCGTGCTGATGGTGGTGGTTTCAAAACTGACGTCGAAAGAGATTCCCTCCGATATCCGCATGAAAATGCTCGTGCTCCATGCTCCCGAGCAGCTCGGCCTGAAGCAGGAATATATTCAAGAACATCAACAAGGCCACTAAGATCATTCATGAAACGGATTCAGTCCCAATCCGAGTCGTTGTTCGCGGAAGCGCTTCAATACATGCCTGGCGGAGTGAATTCCCCCGTGCGGGCTTTTCGCGCCGTGGGTGGAAATCCGTTCTTCGCCGCTCGAGCCTCGGGCTGCAAACTCGAGGACGTGGATGGCAACGTGTATATCGACTATGTTGGCACTTGGGGGCCCGCCATCTTGGGGCACGCCCATCCCAAAATCGTGCGCGCCGTTCAAGACGCCGCCACCCGGGGTGTCAGCTTCGGAACGCCGAACCCTCTCGAAGTGCGCCTCGCTCAACTCGTCTTGGCATGTGTGCCGAGCGTCCAGAAGATTCGCTTTTGCAACTCGGGCACGGAAGCAACGATGTCCGCGATCCGTTTGGCGCGCGGCTTCACAAAACGGGACAAAATCATCAAGTTCGAAGGCTG
>SYMW01000062.1 GCA_005805305.1 Verrucomicrobiales bacterium | reverse complement strand
TCACGGCGGCCTCGGTGTCGATGGTGGCGAGCAGGGTGCGGATGCGCTGAATGTTCGACACCAAGTCGGTCACGATGAGGCCCCGGCCCCTGGACAGCGGCGCGAGCGATCCTGCCTTCGACAACATGGAGGTCACGGCGTCGGCAATCTCCTTGGAATCGAGATTCTTGACGTCCAGCACGACCGTCACGATCTCCCCGGGCCGCGCGTCGCCCGTCGCATCGAGTCCTCGCAGGATGCGGAGCGGCATCGACGGCAGCTCCTTGAACGGCACCAACCGGAGGTTGTTGCCCGACTCCACCAACATGACCCCTTTCATTGACAAGATGAGGTTCAATGTGTCCAGGGCTTCCTGGTAATTGTAGGTGCTCGGGTCGTTGTACGTGAGCGTGCCCAGCACGTTGGTGTCAGAGAGCAGCGGCTTGGCCGCCATCTGCGCAAAGCGTTCGATGACGTCGGTGTAGGGAATGCCCTCAAACTGAAAGCGGATGTTGCGGGCGGGCGCCGGGGGCGCCGGGGAAGCTGCCACGGGTGTGGATGGTGACGGGGGAGGGGCCGGCTTTGGAGCGGAGGCGGGAACGGCGGCGACAACCTCCCCCGAGACTTGATTTTCCTGGGAAAGCGCCCCGGGTGATCCCAAAGCGAGGCACATCGCTGAAAACAGCCCGAATCCCAACCGATTCAAATATTTCATAACGTAAAAGGTCTTAAATGTTTGCCGTCATCAACCTCGCGAAACTGCCTCTGAAACTCGCTGAGGGGCGGTTGTCGGCGGCTCACGAGATTCTATCCACCGATTCAAAATTTTCGGTCAGAAAAAGTTCCAATACTTTTGGCTAATCGACGCCGCGCATCATCGAGTCGCCTGCCCGCTGATTAGTTCGCGCGGCAGTTGCTCCGGCTTCAGCAAATGTCGGTCCGCCAAGGTTTGGCCTCTTTCGATCGCCCAATACTCATGCCCAAAACGCAAGATCACCCGGCTCTCGGACTGCACAATCTCCCTTCCCGGCATGGGAGCGGGACGATAATCCACCATGACCACCGTCCCGCCCACGAGCGTGTCTCCGGGTTTGTAGCGAAAAGTTTTCTGGCTCGTGAGATCGCGGACGTGGATTTCCGGTTCCCCCTGCCACTCCGATAGCGAAACCACTCGGAAACTCTCCGGTCCGGGCGGGGCGGTCTTCCCAGGCGCCGCCTCTGAACCAGGCGAATCGGACTGTGGACGGGGGCTGCGCTTCACATAGGGCCGAAGGATGTCTCGCGCTCCGATTCCATCGTAAGCGCGGCGTTCTTGGCTCTCGAGGGTAAATTTCGGGGAAAGATTGGCGGGTTCAACCAGAGGGGCCGGTTCCAACACGAGAGTCAGGTATCGAAAACGCACGCGAACAACCCCTGGCGATTCGCCAGTGCTGATGGAGAGATTTTCCACCCGGTTCAAATAAGGCGATTCCTTGAGCAGGAATATCAAGTTGATCACTTCTCCAAGAGAACCGTCACCATTCACGCTCCACCCGATTTCGGAGGCCCCGCGCAACTTTCGAGGGCCAACCGGCAGACGCGTGAATTCCGACTCCTTCAAACCGCTCTGCGAAATGACTTTGGTGAGAATCTCACCCGATCTCGCGCTCGTGAGATCAACGCGATCCGAAAACATTCGCTGGGCGATTTGTTTCATCCGGTCCTCATCGGAAAAGTATGATCGTCGCTCGGCCTTCGCCTTTTCCAGCTTCTCCCGCAAAGACGCTATCTTTCGGTCCGCCTCGCGGAGGGGTTTGAGAAGGAACGCCCGCGATCCCAGCCCGATGGCCAACAACGACACAATTCCCGCAACTCCCAGAGCGAGCGCCTTTTCACGGGCGGTCATGGTCGTCCTCCTTTCAATGCCCCGGGCTCCAGCGAAGCATCATCCGCGGGTCTGGCGGGAAATTGGGCTGAGGCGATGTCGATTCGCAACTTTTCCGGCACCCCGAGTTCCACGGTGGATCGAAAGTCATACCCAAATCGGTCGATTCCTGGCGTGATCGCCAAAGGCTTTACGTCGTAGCCAGCCGTTCGAAGCTGCTTGTCCAACTTCGAGAGGATCTCGCCGCTGCGCGCCTGCACCGAAAGCCGAATCGCCCCCTGGCCGCTGATGGTGAGGGACGACACAAACAAATCCTCCGCGGGCGGCAGGACGGCGCTAAGATAAGCATAATGATCCAGCCAATCCCGGCTTCCCTTCAGCCAGTCGTTGACGGTGACGGCCTGCTGCCGCATCGCCCGATAAATGGAGCGCTTCTTCTCAGCTTCCACCAACTCGGCTTGGATCTCGGAAGAAATCGCCAACCGCTTGCTCACCATCCTGACCCGCGCCACCACGAGGATCAGAAACAAGGCCGCTGCCGTGGTCAGGCTGATCAAGACACGGCGCCGCACCAAATTTCGCTCCACGGCCGGCTTTTTCGGATCGAGGAAATTCAGCGGGAGCCCTGCCGGATCCGCCGCACCCATTGCCAAGCCAATCGCCGAGACCGCCCCGCGGGCATGCCGAACAGAGTCGAAGGGGAGCTCGGGAAGCGTGGATGGGTCAAAAACGCCGCAAGGAACTGGGAACCGGCTTGCGAGCGCGCTGGCCATGCCTTCCTCGAAACCGCTGGCCCCCGCGGTGAGAATCCTGGCGATGGGTGAGTCCGGAAATAAACCCGCGCTGCTGTGCAAGGTTCGAACAACCTCGATGCAAGCCGATTCCACGAACGAGTTTGGGCTGCCCGCCTCACTGGCTTCGGGGCGTTCCGCTCCCCGAGCGGCAGGGTGGGCGCCTCCGTCGACCGAGGGCGGGCATTGGCCGCCCGCTTTGATGGTCGCTCCCCTGCTGAACAACAAAGTGTCGCCGCGGATCACATCGATGTGCGCCTCGCTGGGCCCGAGCGACACGAAGGCGACTGTTTCTCCTGGCGGCGCCACCCCGGAAGCTTCCAGGCACCGCGCGTTCGCATAAGCCCGCAACCCCAGCCCGGATAGTTGAACGCCGGCGGCCTCGGCAACGCTTTCTGCAAAACTCACAACCGCTTTCTGAACCGCGGCCACCAGCACTTCCATCTTGGAACTGGCCGGCGAGCCAAGTCCACCGGTCATCTCCACGCCGGTCGGCGGCTCCTCCAATGGGCTCGTCATGGAAGCCTCTCCCCTGATCTTGAAATCAATCACGGCTTCCTCGGATCGAAACGGGAGATCCTTGTTGATTTGAAAATGGATCACGGATGCCAGCTCTCGAATATCATCGATGACGGGGACGTTGATTGTCCTCAGGATGAGTTTGGTCCTGGGAACCCCCATCACCACCGCCCCGGGCTTAAGTCGAAGTGATCGCAAGGCTTTCCCGATCCCCGCTCCCAACACGGATGGATCTGTCAGGTCGGCCTCCGGCGGCAACTCCAGCGGCAAGGATTCAATCCGGCTGATTTCCACTTGATCCCCTTTCGAGGCCGCTTGGGCAATCCAGACTGTCCGGCCATCGGTGTCTATCGCCGTCACCGTCCTCGGGGACCGAGGTCGAAAGCGCGGTCGAGACGCACCGAGCCTCGAAGCGCGGCGTGTCACCGACGGAGGCGAAATCGCGTTCTTGTCAAGCATGGGGCCGCTCCAGTTTGGGAGCCTGCGGATGTGCGCGCGAGCGGCTCATTCCAAGGGATAACCCCACGATGATGGCGGAGGCATCCACTGCCCATCGTTGATGCAAGCTCGAGTTTCGTGGCTCGGAGGCCTTCCGAGGGCCGGAAGGAGTCAGCCTTGCCTGACCCATCGGGGAGGTGGACGGGGCGGAGTTTGAGGTGTCAATCGGGAACGGCAGTCCGAGTCGGGTGATGTCCCGCAATCTCGTGATGGATGGCTTGTTTCCACCGACATCGATCCCCACGTCCAGAACTCGGTAGCGGCCGGAAGGCACTCCGTATCCAACCACCTTGAAGCTGAACTGAAAAGATCTCGCCGTCAGTCGCGGCGCAATCTCCTTGAACTTGGCGGCGTCCACCAGCCCTTCCTGGTAAAGCCAGGCAGTGGACTTTTGCTGCTCGAGAGCCAGGTTCCGGCGCGTCGATATGATTGATTCCGCAAGGAGTTCGTCGATGCCAGCAACGGTTTGGAGCACTACCATCGGAGCGGTGTTCACATTGATAAGACCCGTGAGACGCGTCGCGGGGTCCGCAGTCAAACGGTCTAGCACCATCGCCAGTTCCATCTTGCCGACCCCTGAGTGAACCTCGATTTCGGCGCCGCCGCTTTCCTTGAACTTGGCGGAGGCGTCTAGCAATTGAACCGCATGGGCCAACTGAATGCGATTCTCCCTTAGAACCACCAAGTAGTTTGTCAGGGCAGGGGGCAAGCCCTCTGGCAAAGCGCCTGCCCGTTCGTTGATGTTGAGGCGTGGGAATCCCTGGTGGTCCACATTGGGTTCGTAGGTGGAGACCGTCAGGAAGGGAACCAATCCCACATCAAGCCGCCCGTCCTTGTTGTCCGGTGGAAACTGCTCCTCGCCGTCGTCCTCGTTCGGGTCCAATCGAAAATTCAAGTTCGCGTCCTCTCCGTACAGCAGGGCCGGATTAAAACCTCGCACCAACAGCAGTTCATCCAGTGTTTCCAAGGGTCCATTGCGGATCAGATACGGCTGCGGCAGCGCGTCATAGTACTCCTGCTCCGCTCCTTCGGACCGAGGCGTGTTGTCCAGGTCGATAAAGTCGAGGGCGGCAGCGGTGAGCAGCGGGGTCATTCGAGGGAGTTTTCCTAACACCGCCTCGTCGGCAAGGTTCAAATTCAGTTTCCCCGCCTCGTCGGCAAGCCCAAAGCGAGGTTCGACGCGAAGCTCGTCCGAGGAAGGCGCGAACACAGAAAAATACCAGGCGTCGGCGCCGTCATGATAAATGAGGCGTTCGCGAAACAGTGATGGATTCTCCTCCAGGTTCACGGTTTCCGCCCCTTGGACCGAAGCTTGGGCGGCTCGAAGCGCTTCTTGAATCCCACTCATCGCCGCCGCCCACGCCTGGTCTCCTCCCGTGCTAGCGCTGGTAGCGGTCTGTTCGGCATTCACCCGGAATAGAAGGCTCATCGCGACCATGGAGGCCAGCAGCACCACAACGAGTATGGCGACCAACACAAATCCGCGGGGACGCGGCGCGAACGCTCCCATGCTGGATCGAGCGCCCGCCGGATTGGAGAACCTCATAGGATCCCCTCCTTCACCACGGGCGCGGCCTTGCCAGCGGGAATATGGATGACCCGACGAAATGTTTCACGATCCACGACGGGCTCACCGGGCGTGTCAATGCCGGCGGCATCGAATCCTAGGTTCACCTCGACTCCAAGAGGCAGATCGAGAGCGTTCCAATCGTCCAGCCACTGCGCCCCATCCCAGTAGCGAAATCGGGCAAACTTGATCATGTCCGCGAATGGTTCCGACGAGGGGGCGTTTGTCGATGCGGTGTCCACAAGGGGGATCGCCGCCACCTGGTTGGTGGAAGGGAAAGCGGAAGGCCGGATCGGAAAAGCCATTTCGCTTCTTTCCAGGCCCGTGGCGATCATGTTTGTTCCTTCCATCGTGAGGGCCAAATAATAGAGCACCACTTTTAAATCGGTCACCGGCGCCTCGCGGCGCCCCGAGGCCACGGGCACCCAGGCCGCCGCTTCCACAACATTCTCGGTCGTGAACTGCATGGAATTGTGCGTGCCGGAAAAACCCTGCTTGGAGTGCGGAAACGCGGCCCGCAGATCCGATGTCAGACGGTCCATCACCAAACGCACTGAAGCCACTTTTTCAGTCTCTTCGAGCAACTGGCCGCGCATGGCGGCAGCCTGCATGTAAAACGAGAGAGCCACCAGCAGCAGCCCCACGGAAATCGCAATCGCAAGGATCACCTCCACGAGTGTGAAGGCGCCGCGACGCGAGGACTCATTGAGGGACGTTGGTTTCATCGGGCTTCGACCAAGTGCACCGTTCCTCTGGGCGCCGCCAAATTCAAGAATTGCGCCATCCGGTAAACCACTGGGGGATCCAGATGCCGGATCACCACCTCGACTTGAGTCAATTCAGCCGGAGCTTCCAAAGGCGAGTCGACCGGAGTGATGATGAGCTCACTACTCCATTTCTCAAACGGAGGGGAGAGGTGGATTGGCCCCGACTCGTCAGTCTTGCGAATCCCCATCTGCACTTCGGAGAGGGAACTGACCGCCAAGTTCACGGCGTGCGTGCTCAACCTCTGGCGATCCACGCTCTCAACGGAGGCACTGAAGCCGGCCCCAATGATGGCGGCGGCGGCCACGAAAAGTGCCAGAGCCAATACCACCTCCAGAAGAATCGTGCCGCGCGCATCGCGCACGTAACGAACAGGCACCCGGCCTTGGCCCTCCCGTTCTCTCGTGCCACGGATGACGGAGGAGGCTCTCATTTGTGCCTCGAGGCGGAACAGAGTCGCTACTGAGCAGCCGCCGGCATTTCTGGGAAATCCGCGTCGGTCGCGGCCTCGCTGGGGGCGCTCACGCGGCGCATCACGCCGGTTGTGCCCACAAGCCGAATCGACGTTCGCCGCGAATCCTCAACATTGCGCGAGGCCATGGTGATCTGAGCGGAGTCACACGATCCATCAGGATAAAAGGCGATGGAGGCAAGCGTTTGGGCTGGCTCCTCGAATGTCTCGGGGGAATTCGTGGGCAAGTTCTCACCAACCGCGCTCACGGCTGGTTCGGATGCTCCGGGCCGGACATTCATGATGCTCACCAAATCATTGATTGATTTTGTGAAACCCAGGCCCTCCGGCAACGGCTCGAACTGGCCGGGCTGCCCCAAGGGATCGGGTTCCCAGGAAACATGAAGGGCGCTCTCGTTCAGGTTGGTGCCTCCTCCTGAAGCTTCCGTGAAAGTGATCTGCACTTTTCGCCCGGTGTTTGCCGCCTGCGCGCGTGCGAATCGCAAGAGGGCTTCCACTTGAATCACACCCTCATCCAATTCCGTGCCTTGCTGAACGGTCGAGAAACTGAACGCCACAGCCCCCAAAAGAGAAAGGACTAGGACAACCGCGAGCAACAACTCAACTAAGCTGAAGCCTCGCGTGAGCTTCTGGACCATGATCTGGCGTTTAATCAACATGGGCGTCTATACTTACCTCATTTTGTGGCCGTCGTCGAACTTTCTTTATCTTCCTCGCCGGTGGCCACGCGAATATCGTCGTCCGTATCTTGTTGTCCGTCAGGTCCAACCGAAGACAGTTTGTAGGGAAGGATAGTCTTGGCGCCATCCCCTGTTTCAGCCGTTCGATCCACGAGTTCATACTTCAATTTGTGACCCCACGGGTCATCCAGTTTCGTGCCGGGTTTCAAATAGGGACCAGACCATTTCTCGCCCATGCGCTCGTTTTCAAACGTCGGTTTTTTCATGAGCGCTTCCAGGCCGCCTTCTTGCTCAGTTGGGTAATGCCCCATATTCAGCCTGTAAGTGTCAAGCGCGCTGCCAACTTGGCTCAACAGGAGTTTCGTCGTGTTCTTTTCGGCTCCCTGTTGCTGCGGGAGCACAAACACCACCAAGGCTCCCGCGAGGAGGAGGATGATCACGATCACCAACAGAATTTCTATGAGCGTAAAGCCCGCGCGCAAGCCACGCCTGTTCATTTTCACCAGGCCAATCGTCATTCTCATAATTCTTTTGCCAATACAACCAGGCTATAAGTATCTCCGTGAGAAACTTTTCTGCAAGGCTCAACTTCGAGAAGCCGTAAAAAATTTTCGACCCAAAGCCCTGCCCCGCATCCTCAACCAACTTGCCAGCTCACCCAGCCGGCGCCTAAAGTTATTCGACGCGCCCCGCGCCAAAAGATTCAATAAGTCGTGTCGCAGCGCAAACGCCGGCTCCTGCCGCGAGCCACTAGCCGAACCCTCGGCCGCGGGCGGGCGTTCGCCGGCCGGTTCGTTCCGCGCTCGCAGTGGCCTGCACCCGGCCGGACTCCATCTATTTGGACCCCAACTGGCTTGCCATGGTGAAAATTGGCAATAAAAGGCCCAACGCGAGAAAGCCAATGCCAGCCGCCACCCCGCAAAGAATCACGGGCTCGATCAAGCTGACCGCCTGGTCGACTTGCCGATTGGTTCGTCTTTCCACGGTATCGGCAATCTGGACCAAAACTTTGTCGAGTTTGTTTGATTCCTCAGCCACCGCAATCATGGCCAGAATTTGATCCGGAAAGAAGCCGCCAACACCGAGGCGCTCGGATAGCCTCTTCCCATCGCGCACCGCCTCCGTGGCTTCAACGAGGCGCTCGGACAGGAGGGTGGATCCCGTCGCGTCTTTGCTGATTTTGAGGGCCTGAAGCAACGGCACTCCATTTGCCAGCATGGTGCCCAGGATGCGGCAGAAGCGAGTGATGGCCAAAAGCCGCAATGCTTCCCCCACCACAGGGACCTTGAGGCGCCAACGTTCGAGGGTGGCGCGTGATTTTTCGCTGCGCAGGTTGGCCCACGCCAATCCTGCCATCGCCGCGACCCCCAAGAGAATGAAGTACCAGTAACCTCGCACGGCGGTGCTGGCCGCGAAGAGTATCTCCGTTGGCAGCGGCTTCTTCGCGCTCGCCAACAGGGGCTCAAAGCGGGGCACGAAAAAAACTAGGGCCCCAATCATGACGGTCACGCCCAACGCCGTCAGCAGGGTCGGATAAATCATGGCGCCCATGATTTTGCCGCGGAGTTCGTCCAGCCGCTCGAGAAAGCCGGCGAGGCTTCGCAGCACTTCTTCGAGAAACGCAGCTCGTTCGCCGGCCTGGACCATGGCTGTGTGCAGGGGGGGAAACACTGCCGGGAACTGTTTCATCGAATCTGTGAGCGACTTGCCCTCGGCGACGCTGGCGCGAATATCTTTCAGCAGCGTTTTCAACGAGGTGTTGACCGTGGATCTGACGAGGGAATCCAAGGCGCGGAGCAAAGGCACGCCCGAGCCTATGAGATCCGCCAGCTGGCCGTACATCACGCCCACATCGCGTGACTT
>SYMW01000061.1 GCA_005805305.1 Verrucomicrobiales bacterium | reverse complement strand
GGCAGGTCAGTTACAGCCCCACCTTGGGGGACCCGCCTTCGCCGAGGCTTCGGCGGGCGGGTGCGCCCCTGTCCTCCGAAGCCTTGGCGGAGGAGGGTTCCTCGCGTCTTGCATCTGGCCTGGCAGCGCTCCCGCCAAAATCCGAAGTTATTTTTGCACGGACCCTTAGTTCACGACGCGCGTCAAAAGTAACTTTGGAAAAGATCATGAGGCGGATCGAGGGGTTTGCCCGTGGCGCGATGAAATTTCCGCAAAACGAACGGTTTAAGGTTCAATGATCTCCCCTTCTGTCGTAGGGACGGATCAAATGAAGTTCATCGCGATTGAGTTCGAGGCCAAAGCCGGGGGTCGTGGGAAGCTCGATGTATCCCCGCTCCGGCAGCGGTTCGCTTTTGAACATCTTGCCAAAGTTCGCTTCAATCTGATCCGCTCTCTCGCTCATCATCATGAACTCGGACAGGCGGATATGATCGAAGGCCATCGCCATGTAGTAACCGTAAACCCCGCAGCCGTGCGGCACCACGGCCACCGATTGGGCAGAGGCGAGAACGACGATTTTTGAAAACTCGGTGGGCCCGCCCATCCACATGACGTCCGGCTGCAGCAACTGGACGCCTGCATCGATCAACTGCTGGTAGCCGAACTGGGTGTACTCGTGTTCGCCCGTCGCAAAGGTCGCGCAGCCGCTCATGCTTTCGAACCTCCGTCCCAGCTTCGCATGGCCCGCGTAATCATCCGGCATCAAGGGCTCTTCGATCCACTCCAGGTCGAAGGGCTTCAGCCGGTGCGCCAGGTCGGCGGTGTATTCAACATCGAGAGCCATGTAGCAATCGAGCATCAACGGGAAATCCGGCCCGACCTTTCTCCGCCATTTTTCGATGAACGCGACGTTGGACTTCATTCCCGCGTGGCCTGCGGATGGGCCGTAGGGAAGGGGAATCTTGGCTCCATGAAAGCCAAGGTCCTGGGCGATGTCCGGACGCGATGTCGTGGCATAAACCGGAATGCGCTCCTTGGTTCGCCCACCCATGAGATTGTACACCGGCTCATTGACGGTTTTTCCGTAAAGATCCCACAATGCGAGATCGATTGCGCTGATGGCATGCAGGGCCAGCCCCTTGCGTCCGTAGTGGATCGAGGCCCGGAACATTTGGTCCCAGATATGGGTTCGGTCACTGGCCGTCTGCCCCTCGACGAAGAGAGCCAGGTGTTTCTCGATGATGAATGCCGCAGCCTCTCCGCCGGTGCTGAGACCAATCCCGACGAGGCCGTTTTCATCCTCAATTTCCACGATGACCGAAGGAACATTGGCCACTCCCCAGGATTTCCGCGAACCCGAGTACTTGGGAAACCGCGACATGGGATTGGCGATGGGCGGATGCGTTTTCTCATGATCCCAGCTTCCGTGCGCGGCGGTTTGCCCCAGGATCCAATGAGTCTCCGGAGTGTCATGGACGTCGCTGGCGCCGTAGCCATCGGCCCTTGAGACAAGGGCGCGGATCTCTTTTATCTTGGGCCCGCCACGATAGGGTTTGACGTCACTGAAGGGTGTTGGTTCCAGAAGCATTGGATGGTGTTTGTTTTTTGCCGGGACTCAGGTTGCTGGACGTTTGCCCGCCCGTGTGATCGATCGCCTGGGCCGTGATCTAATCCTTAAAGCGGCAGTTGCTCATGGCGAATCTTCCCAAGATCCTGGAGATAAAGTGTTCCCGAATCACTCACAAGAGCCGTCAAGGATATGCCTCCATCTCACTACGTCCTGCTTCTTCCCCGGCTTGGCGCTGAGGCGTTGGCGGGCCCCTTCCTTGACTGGGTGCCGAATGCGGGCCAGATCGCTCGAGAAGAGGCCTTCCAGGCGCAGTAATTCAACTATGGGTTTGCTGTCCGACTGCGCTTCCAGGTAGATCGTTTTATTGATGGGCTTGATCATACACGGTTTGCCCAATCTTCTGTCTGTCATTTCGGCGCAACTTCAGACCAAGCAAGCGGGGGATTGCCTGAGAGCAGACGCTTATTTTTGCCCGAAATGCCCTTGGAACGGCCCCCGGGGTGGGAATGATGGCAATGGAAACAGGAGCAGGCATTGGATTGTGAATTCAGGAGCCCGGTCGAATATCCACAATCCGGGTCTTCCAAGCATCCACGATTTCGATGAGGATCCGGTCGAGCGATCGAGTGATGTCCCAACCCGGGAGGGATTTTCTCAAGCGAGATAGGTTTGAGATGTAGCAAATGTGGTCCCCCTCTCTGTTCTGATTCACATATTTCCATTTCATTCGAACTCCCGTCAATGCTTCGACACGGGCAAATGCCTCCAGGATGGAGATCGAATTCCCGCGGCCGCCACCCAGATTAAACACGGCGCCGCAACTGGGAGCGCGAAAAAACGCTTCAATGCAGCAAGCCACATCGTGGGCATGGATATTATCTCTGACCTGCTTTCCTTTGTATCCAAAAACGGCGTATTCTCTCTGGCTCAGGTTGCACTTCACGAGATAGCTCAAGAAGCCGTGGAGTTCGACGCCCGAGTGAGCCGGTCCTGTGAGGCATCCGCCCCGCAAGGAGCACGTTCGAATGCCAAAATACCGCCCGTATTCCTGGACCATGATGTCCGCCGCTGCTTTCGATGCTCCAAAGACTGAATGCTTGGATTGATCGATGCTCATGTGCTCTCCAATGCCATCGTAGTCCGCAGCATCCGCATAATCCCATCGCGACTCCAATTCAACAAGCCGGAGCGTGTTGGGGCGGTCCCCGTAAACTTTATTCGTGGACATATGCACAAATACCGCCTCCGGACAGTGCCGGCGCGTGGCTTCGAGCAAATTCAGGGTCCCCCCTGCGTTCACATCGAAATCGTCAAAGGATCGCTGAGCGGCCAAATCGTGGCTCGGTTGCGCGGCGGTGTGGACAATGAGGTTTGGCTTCACATCTTCCATTCGTTGTAGCACCTCGTCGCGGTTGCGAATATCCAGTTCCACGTGCTGAAACCGCCGACAGGAAGCCAGCAACCGTCGCTGGTTCCATCTGGTGTCACCCTCCAAGCCAAAAAAATCTCGGCGCATGTTGTTATCCACTCCGATGACATCCCAGCCAAGCGCATCGAAATGGCTCACCACTTCCGAGCCGATCAGGCCATTGGATCCAGTGACAAGAATTCTTTGATCACTCATAATTATTGGTCTGGCCAGCCCCAGGCCGCCGCAGACAACGCCGGACAAGAGGACTCAGGCCCGTCACAGTCAAAATCGCCTCCCCCAAACCGCGGCGAAAGGCGATCCCTGGATGAAGGCGCAAAGTGCTTAACAACGCCTTCATACCTTCGGCGCGATCGATCGTGTGTTTCGAATACCTCAAAATCCCCTATGCCTTGAAGACATTCGCGATCTGATCCCGACGGCTGTCTTCTATTGAGTTCCGGGAGTGGAGCATGCCCCGATTCCCGGAATATTCATCACCTATGTTCACCACGTTTGTGATCGACCAACTGGTCATTGCTTCGAAAAAGTGGGCAGATAGAGAAGGCTTTTTTTAGTTAGTTGTTTTTTAGTCCGAAGTCAACGGGCGATTGGGAGTTTAGGGACAATGCCGTTAAGAAATAGAAATC
>SYMW01000060.1 GCA_005805305.1 Verrucomicrobiales bacterium | reverse complement strand
GCGGTCCTTTCCCACCGCCCAAAAGGTTTCCAATACCCAAATGCGTCTCCTCAACCTCAAAACCCACTCCGTTCTACCCGTCTGGAACTACACACTTTCTCCCGACCAAAATCGGAATTAATTTCTGCACGGTTCCTAAGCGTTCCCTTCCCCGGATGATTGGGATGGATTTGTTGGGTGCTGCGCTAGTGTGCCGTTCACGAATTCGGTGGGCATTTGTTGTGCCACAGTGAATCTCTGGCAAGGCACGAATGAGGAGCATACCTCCCGGTCTGTGACGAATGAGTCACAAAGGAATCATGTCATGCTGTCATGAGGCCCCAGCCCTCCGGGGCGGGGCGGTGCCAGGCCATCTGCCGCGTTGCTCGCCTGCCTGCCGTAGCCGCCACGGCGCAGGAAGGTCAGTTACAGCCCCATGAAGGGGACCCGCCCTCGCCAAGGCTTGGGTGGGCCGGTGCGCCCCTGTCCTCCGAAGCCTTGGCGGAGGAGGGCTCCTCGCGTCTTGCATCTGGCCTGGCAGCGCTCCCGCCAAAATCCGAAGTTATTTTTGCACGGACCCTAACCACGACCGCAAAGTTTGTTCTCAAGCATCGATGAAAAGCCGCCTCATCCCACCTGCGCTCGTACCCTGAACCATTGTTTGAGTTCGAGGAAAGAAACCAGCCTGTCCTCCGTTCAGTCGATCTCGATTTCGCCGTACCAGATCGGTGATGGGTTCTTTTTTGACCACATGTTGCAGGCGAACTGAACGCGGCGATGGCGCGCCACCGGGTTGATGGCCACGTGCGCATAACTCAACTTCCGCTGATTGGCGTCATTGGTGAGACTTTGGATGGCTGACCAGGTATCCCCGGCGTCCTCGCTGAAAGCATAGCCCAAATCAAAGAAAGCGTCGTTGCTCCGCTTGTGGGTCATGACCGCATGCAATGTTCCCCGGTCATCCTCCGCCAGGCAGGCGTAGGAGACATCGCGATCCAGTTCCTCACAGAGCAGGCTGGACTTCCATCCATCGCCATCGCGGCGGAGATGTCTCACCCGAACGTTCGGCTCCGCTTCGTGGCCAGACCCCGTCCCGAAGGCGATGAAGTAGGGTCGTGAAAACCAGTAGAGCACGTGCGGGCGATTCGCTTGGTCCACCAGGAGGTTGAGCGGATGGGTGTTCGCTTCGCCGCCGGCGGGGTTCTTGCTGTTGGATTGGCCAACCGTATTGAGCAGTTCCAGCTCACCGGACCTCCAATCCACGGGCGTCTGGAGCATTCGATCGTCACTGCGGCACCACGTCGCGCCGCGGTCATTGGAACGAATATAATAGACGCCTTCATAAAGGGCTGGGCCGCCATTCCATCCGCAGAAGATGAGGTGCATCGAATTTCCCCGGCAGACCACGCCAGGATAAATCCCCGTTCCGCTGATGATGTGTCTGGTCCGGCTCCACTCTCCGCCACGAGTCTTTTCCCGAAATCCGACGACGGCATCCAATCCCGCCCCGAAGTAGTAGAGCGTCCCATTGTCCCCGACGGCGGCCGCGGAATAGTTCTTTTGATAAACCCGCTCACCGTCATCGAAGTCCGCGATGGCATGCGGCCGGCGCGCCGTGTAGTGCCAGATCTCCTGTCCGTGGCCACGATCCTCCAAGCCGAATGCGTGGAGGAACCCTTGCTGATCCTCGACAAGGTAAGGGCGCTGGATCGGCAGGGTCGCGCCGCGCAGCCAGGCATGGTCCCGTCGTTGCCAGATCGCCGAACCCTTCTGTGTCGCATAACCCAGCAGCGTCGTTCCGTCGCTCGACCCCAGGAGCTTGCCGCCGGCTGCGGAAGGGAAAAAGGCGTTGTTGTCTCCGTCGTTCGCAAGTTGTTTGACGTGAAACTTGCGTTCAGGAGAACGCCGGGTTTTGCCAGCCCCAACAGCCTCATTGAAGCTTGTGGCTGCGACTCCTCCGGCTACCGCCATCGATGTCTTAACGAAGTTCCGTCGGTTCATAAATGCGCGTGGGTAAGAAATTGCCTCGGACACGAAACGGTCCCGGAGCATCGCTTCATATCGTTGTGGCAGATTCTGTTCATTCTGCTCCGTGCTTACGACGCGTCAATGTTCTTGTTGAAAACGGATTTGCTCTTTGTGTCGCCATGGGCAACTGCCGTTTTAAGGATCAAATCAAAGCGGATCACAAAGACTCTCAATACGCCGCCGTGGCGAGAACGCCCAGCGGGTATTCAGCCTGATGTGGCGCAGCGCTTCCATCCGGGGCCAGCGCCGCCGATTGGCAGTCGGCGATCCAGCAAGCTCAAACTCGCGATCCGATTTTGTCATCGGCCAGCCCGGTTTTCTGACGAGAACCAAGCACAGCCTTGACGCCAACCACTGCTTCATGAACTCTCCGGTAACCTGCCATGAAAAACCTGTTCCCGCATGAACTCGATCCGAAACTCTGGTGCTCTGGGCGAACACCGGCGACCTTGGGCATCGCGCTCCTGAAACTGCTCGCAGTTATCGCTATCATGGCCGCCCCAGCGGGAATGCTCCTCTTGTCATAATCCACGGAGAAAAACCTTGGCACAGGGGATCCTTTGGGAGGCTGGCTGGATTGGAGCGTTGGTCCGGACCGCATCAACACGCACCTCCCGTTCAATCCGAAATCAAGTCATGGAAAGGTTAAAGCATGCGAAGTAGACGGATGCAGCACAAGGACCGCACCGCCCGCGGCCCGATGTTAGTCAAGTGTGTGGCGAACATAAGAGACATCCCATGGAACATCGCTCGGATTTCGTCCCTGCGAAGCCAGAATTGGCCACTTGAGTCATCCAGATTGAATGCGATCCGCACCCACGGCGACGAAAGTGCGCGGAACTCGGGCAGCACCAAGCTTTTTTCTCCGAACTCCGCGCCCGTCATCATTCCATCACGGACCCAAAACAGGTTTGAGGTTTGTGGTGGGCGGGTTCACAGCGTCACAAGAGGCAGCAATCTCCGAATTCCATGAACATCCTTCAGCCAACCCGCATTTTCTCAACGCGATCCGCGCTTGTTTCCGGCCTGCTCGTCCTTCTGGCGATAGCCGTGCCTCGGTCGTGGGGAGCCACGTTTCCAACTTTCGAGCTGGCCGACAAGGCAGCCGCGCCGGATTGGGCGGTCTGGCAGCGTCGCGCGCTCGCTGAGATGTATCCAGCGGCGATGGAATTCGTTCAGCGCTACACCATGCCCGATGGGACGATCATCTGGCGGGATGTCTGGCCTGGCATGGATGGCTCGGATGACGGTTATGAGAGTTTTTACAATTTCCCGCTCTACCATGCGTTGGGCGGGCCCGCGGACTTGCTTCCTCTCTCGGTCAAGTTGTGGGAAGGCGTGACCCGGCAGTTCACCCGGTATGGGCAGGTGCACAACGAATTCGACGGTTACTATGATTGGATGCATCACGGGGAGAGTTATGTGAACTTTTATTTCTTTGGGCTGTCGGATCCGCATCATCCCGCGATGCGGTCGCGGGCGCTCAAGTTCGCCGGGCTGTATTTGAACGAGGATCCGACGGCCAAAAATTATGACTTTCAGCATCGGATCATTCGTTCGCCTCTCAACGGGAGCCGCGGTCCGCGATTCGACACGACGGTCGAGGATTGGTCCACCCACCGGGATGATCTCGCGCCGTACCCTTTGCCCTACGAGAACATTCCGGGCGTCACCAGCGGGCGCGATTGGCTGGATGATGTGAAGGTTCAATCCATCATCGGCACGATGAATCGGCGCATGATGCGAGGGGATGTGCCGCTGAATCTCACCGCGACCAGCCTGATCCTGAATGCCCACATGCACGAGGCCCGGGCCAAGTACCGGCGTTGGACCATCAACTATGTCAACGCCTGGCGCGAGCGCGTGCGGCGCAACTTCGGCATTCTGCCGGACAACGTGGGACTTTCCGGCAAGATTGGCGAAAACATGGACGGCAAGTGGTGGGGCGGTTATTACGGTTGGAAATGGCCGCACGGATTGTTCAATCAAATAGAGGGAACCTTGATCGGCGGAGCCAATGCGCTCACACTGACCGGGGATCGCTCGTTCCTGGAGCTGCCTCGCGGTGTGATCGAGCTGGTTCGACGCGAAGGACGGTGGGAAGCAGGCCGTTTCCTCGTTCCGCATCGTCACGACGAACGTGGTTGGTACAGCTTTCAACCCCTTCAAGCCAGCTATCTGATTCACCTCTGGTATCTCTCGCAAGAGCCAGGGGACTATGCCCGGATCGAAGCGATGGCCTCGACAGAGGGGTGGACGAAACTCGATTACCGCAAGGCCAAGGGCGATTTCGGCCACGAAGGACCTTGGTTGCGCTTTCTTGAGGGCAAGTACCCCGCGTATCCGGTGGACATTCTCAAAGCGGGTCTGACGGAAACGGCGCGCCGGATGGAAAACATCCGGTCGGATCGAACGACTGTCGATCAGCAGGACGTGCATCACTGGCAGCAACGCAATCCCGTGGTGCTCGAGGGCCTGGTTCAAACAATGTTGGGCGGTCCAAACCACATCTACCATGGCGGTCTCCTGCACGTGCGGCTGCGTTACTTTGATCCTCAGGCCCGCCGCGCGGGGGTGCCGCCCGATGTGGGCGCGTTGGTGGAAAAAATTTCTCCCGGATCGGTCACGCTCACCCTCGCGAATTTGAGCCAGACAGAGGCGCGTGAGGTGGTGGTGCAAGCGGGCGCTTTTGGCGAACATCAATTTACCCGTGTTCAGCACCGCGAACTTTCACGGCGAGTTTCCGGGAAGCACCTTCGCTTTCGGTTGAGTCCCGGAACGGTGAGCACGGTTGAACTGGGGATGAAGCGTTACTCTCGCACGCCAACCTATGAATTTCCGTGGTGAACGATAGGGCGGCGGCTGCGAAAGGAAACGACGATGACCTGAAGTTGGATCGTTAACCGCCAGCGAAACAAACGCGTGAGGATAATGCCGATAGCGCGGGGTGGACCCGCGCTGGTCCTTTTTGGGTTGTTCTCTTGTTGGCTTATCTGACCGCCGGGCTCGATGGGTCAGGTTGGAATCCGTTTCTCGATTTTTGCCGACGCATCCAACCCGCGAAGGCGCTAAGTCCCAAGCCGAACAACAAAGCCGTCTCGTGCGGTTCGGGAACGGGGGTGGCGGCTATTTCAAACGCGGGCACCGCGTGGTTGTCTGCCGACCAGGAAGCTCCTGAACCCGAGGCCGTTGCGTTGTACGACCCATGCCTATCCGGTTCATTGCCAAACAGCCTGAGCAATGCTAGATTGCAGGCATGGACCCCCGCGGCTTCCCGACGACTCTTCCCGAGTTCCAGCGCGTCTTCCCCGACGACGGCTCGTGCGCGAAATACCTTGAG
>SYMW01000059.1 GCA_005805305.1 Verrucomicrobiales bacterium | reverse complement strand
ACGTGCCGCAACTCCGAATCCATGGCCTGCCTGACTCGGCTGGCTCCTGAGTCCGTGCTCAAAGCAGTAGCCTCGCGTTTGGGGAGCGGGCGCGCATGACGCGCCTTGGAGTGGCGCCGGCACACTAGTTGTCACCGGATGTAAGGATTCACCTCCACGACGCAGATTTGGTTGCACGGTTTTTCCGGCGAAGGAATGTGCCTCACGAAAGCCACGCGTTTCCCCTCCGGTGAGAAAACGCAGGATTCGGGTCGCGGGCTCTGGCTCGGTTCCCCGGGTGGAGTGATCCGGAACGTGCGCCTTGCGTCGACTTCCGTAATGCAAACGCTGGAATCCATGACATGGGCAATTTTGGATCCGTCCGGGCTCCACGTGAACGCGCTGGCAACAGGCCAGGGATTGAACGTGATTTGTTTTGAGGGGCCTCCATTAGGCGACACAATCCAGAGTTGGGGGATGCCGCCGTCGTCCTTCATGAGGAACGCAATCTTGGAACCGTCCGGCGAGCATCTAACCCAGTGCCGGGGGCCTTGTATTCCCGGATGGGCGCGATCCGATGTCCGAGTCAACCGGCGTTGGCGAGCGCCTCGAGGAGGAGAGGGCAGGCGCGTCGCTGTCCCCTCCAACGGGCTGTCACCTGGAACGGTCAGATCGTCCGGCAGATCGGCAATAAATACTTCGGAAAGAGTTTCGCCTCGAGGCCCAACCACATTTCCCAAGAATGCCAGAGCGCGGCGCTGCCGGGTGCCATCGGGACGAAGGTAGCCACTCCTTCCGACCCAACCCTCCTCGAATGCTTTTTCGATCTCGTCCGAGCCGGGGCGGGGCTTGGCGGTAGTTCGAGTTGCGAGGACGGTAAAAAACGCGCCGTTGTGGTTCCTGGGATGAGTCTTTGGAACCTGCACGGCCCTGGCGGGAGCTGAAACGCCCACATTGCGCTGATTGCGGTCGGCGTCCGCTCTTTCCGGCGGGACCTGTTGCAAGACATGATCTTCATAAGTGAAGCTCACCCAATCGCCTTGGGCGTCCCACACGTGAACGTGCGAACCTCCTCTCAGCGCGCCCGGCGTGAACGGGGCCGTCACATTTCTTGCGTCCAGGTATTCCCAAGTAAGCGAGGGGAGGGGGCGAGGATCGGTGAGCGCGGTTTGGACATCGAGGACGAGTCCCTGGCGATGAGTCGTTCCATACGACCATTCCGGCGATGGATTTTCAGGGCCCACGATAAACACCACCCTGGGTCGAACGGGATCAAAAGTGACAACGCCGCATCGAGCTCCGTTCTTGGATGTGTAGAGGCGGCGAATTTCACCCGAGCCGGCATGGACAGCTTCGATGTGCTCTCCATCGAACACGCTTCCAGCGGCGTCGGATCGAGTGTCGTACACGATCCAATTCCCGTCCGGGGACCACACCCCGGTGTTCGTGAGGACGCGGCCGCCGGGGCCCTGGGTGAGTTGCCGCTCCGACCCGAATCGGTTCTCGACGGCGGGCAACGCAGGAGGGGATGACAATGAGTTTTGTGACATGGCGGCTGGGCATGGGCAAAGCGCCGTGATGACGGTGAGAGCCCAAAGCTTATTCCAATGCTTTTTCAAGAAAAGTCTCACTCACTGGGCGAAGTTCCTGCCGGGCGCGAGCCGCCGAATTCATTTTGCAATGGGTTGGGAGCTGCGCAAGTAAGCAAAAAAGTCCCGCAATTGCCGATCGTTCAAGTCGTCCAACAACCCCTCGGGCATGAGGCTTCGGCCGGTGGGTCGAAGGCTTTGAATTTCGTCTCGCCTCAAGACCGTGTTTTGGTTGTCGATTCCCCTAAGCACCAGGATCTGGTTATCAGCCTCCCGCACGAATCCAGTGAGCGAACGGCCGTCGCGGGTTTCGATTTCAATCGCTGCGAAGCCTTCACGGATTTCGGCGTTGGGATTGAGGATGGCGATCAGCATCGTGGAAAGGTTGTCGCGCTGGTAGGGTGTGAGGTCTGGGCCGACGCCACCTCCTTTGTAGAAAAGCTTATGGCAAGCCGCGCAGCGTGATTCAAACAAAGTTTGGCCAGCATAAGCATTTCCCGAACCTGTTTTGAGGATGGCTTCCAATCCGGGAATGTTCTGGGCGAGGGCGGGGGGGGGATCCGCGGAGGTTTGTTCCAGTTGGATTGATGATCCCAGGTCGCGAATCGCTTTGTCAGGATGCAGGCGGATTCGTTCCTTGACGTTTGGGGTGAGCAAGGAACGGGGCGCCGACCCCTTCTGGATGGCTTCCAGCAACAGTTGCAGCCACGCGGGGCGCGACAACAGCGTCGACAGTCCCACGGCTTGGACAGCGGCCGGGGCGTCGGACAATTCGGAGATAAGGCTTGAAGCGATGTGGTTCTCCGAAAAGTATCCCAGCGCGACGAGGGAGGTTTTGCGGAGCTCGGGATTGGGCTCCCTGTTGGACGCGAGTGATTGGAGTGCCGGCAAGGCGTTCGTGAGGCGAAGCTCCCCCAGGGCGCTGGTGTAAAGGATGCGTCTTTCGAGACTGGCCGATGGATCCTGGACAATCGCCAAGACGTTTGAGACCGCGGCGGGCAGTTGCCGCCTCAACTGGGAGAGCAAGGAGGCTTGGTTGCCCGCCGCCGCAAGCGCTGCCTCGAGCTCTTCAGGTATTTCAGCCATGGACCTCCCTTTGAAGGCTTCATCCAAGCCTTCCATGACCCTCGCGGCGAGCTCCGGCTTTGGAGCGATGCGGAGGAGGCGGGCGCAGTCGAGCAGATCCTGTCGACGGCCTTCAGCGGCGAGCCGTCGAGCCAGCCGAGCCAAGACATAGTTGGCGATCATGGGCCTGTCCCAAACTGATTTGTCTTCGAAGAAACCGACAACCACGCGCGGGTTGAGTCCCGCGTGGTGCTCGAATATCCACCAGTTGAGGGCGGGCAAAAAAGGATCGATCAAATCTTCGGGCTGATTCGCGAGGGCGGCCGCCAGTTCCAGGGCCTGATCCGTCTGGAAACGTCTGGAGGAGGCGGCGATTTGGGATCTGACCTCCGAGTTTCTCTCTTGGTTGGCGAGTTTTCGAAGGGCCGATCGAATTTCGGAGGGCAGACTGCGTGTGATCGGCGGGGAGTTTTTCGCGGTTGCTGGGGACAGTCCCGGCCCTGTGTGTGCGCCCCATTGTTCGCCTGCAAACCTCACGCCCCAGGTTCTCACAGACGGTTCAGCGTGCGCGAAAGCCGCGAGAAGCGTGGCTTCGTCCAGGGCCGCCATTTGATGCAGCGACCACAGAGCGCCGAGCGATCCCCATCGCGACCTCGTTTGGACCAGCTTTCGCAGCATTTGGATGGAGGCGAGATCTCGCCTTTCCCCCAGGAGGCGGACAGCCATGTGCCGATGCCATTTGTTCGGATGCGAAAGCAACCCGACGAGTTCTACGGAGGTTTTTCGAGACAAATCCACGTCACGCTCCAACCGGCCGCGTTTGTCGCGAAGCCGGTAAATCCGGCCGGTTGTGGGGTCGATCTGGCTTTGATAATGCTGGCCGTGGGCGATGTAGTGCTCGTAAAAATCGGCCACGTACAAGGCACCGTCCGGCGCGTTGACGATGAAAACGGGCCGGAACCCGGGATCGTCGCTTCCGAGGGCGACGCCAGCCTCGGTGGTTTCAAAAGTCGATCCTTTGGAGAGGCGCTGAGCTGCGAAAACGGCACTGTGGATGGGGTCGATGGCGAAGATTTTCCCTCGAAATCCGCTGGGCATTGAGGTGCCTTCGGCCACGGCAAAGAGATGCGAGAACCGCTGAACACTGGAGATCGGGCGCATGACTTTCAATTCTCCAAAAGTGTACGGATTGCGCTGGGGCCCGAACTTCCCCGGATCCAGCCCTGGCTTGAGGTAGTAACCTCCCTGAACGAAATGCCAGCCACGGGTTTCACCACCGTTGTGGCCAGAAAACAGGCGTCCCTCCCCATCGATCTCAAGTCCAAAAGTGTTCCCGCCTCCTTCGGCGAACACCTCGTACGCTTTCGTCTTAGGATGATAGCGCCAGACCATGGCGCCTTCGAAGTAAGCGGGAGTGGTGTTGGTTGAATCGAGGCCGGGGCGCAGGATATGGCTGGAAGTCGTGGACCCTTGGCTGCCGTAGAGCCAGCCGTCGAGCCCCCACACCAAACCCGTTGCGACCGAGTGGGTGTCTTCGATCCCAAACCCGGCCAAACGAACTTCGGGCGGGCCATCGGGAATATCATCGAAATTCTCGTCCGGGTAAAAAAGAAGGTAGGGCGGGTTCATGACCCAGACCCCTTTGCGCCCACGCAAGGCGGCGTTGGCAAGGTTCAATCCTTCTTGGAAAAAAGAGTGCTTGTCGAACACCCCGTCACCATTGGTGTCCTCATGAATTGTGATGGCATCCCTGCCTTTGACATGATGCGGCGGCGGAAGAGGCGCTTTGTCGTAATGGGCGCGATAAAACTTGTCGCGGCTGATCATTTTGAGGCCAGCCGGATACGGGTATTGGCGGTATTGGGAGACGTAGAGCCGGCCTCGTTCGTCGAAGCTCAGGTGGGTTGGCTGCGCGACGAGAGGCTCTTGCAGCAGGCCATCCACGGCGAGGTCTGGGTGGGGCCGCAGGCGCTTGAGGCTTTCTGAGGGAGAAAGTTTAGGGCCATGGACGAACCCGGCCGCTTCGCCCAGCACCCGGCTGGATTCGCGGTAGGAATCAAACGCGGCCGTGGCAGGCTGACGCATGAGCGCGCTGCCGGTGAGTTTCGGAGCGTCGCTCCATTGGATCTGCCAGATCCCCTGCATCACGCATTCAATGGCATATCCCATGACGAAAGGAGCCTCCTCTAAAAAACCTCCTCGCCCGGAGATGCTGTACACTCGGATCGCGATTTCATTCCACATCCCTTTCTCCATTAATCCGGGCGGAATTTTGTGCCGGTGAAACCTGAGGCGCCCGCTCGCGAAGCGGGGCGGAAAGGCCCCGCCAGCTCCGAGCCGGGTTCCGTTCAGGAACACTTCGTGTGCATCGGCGAGTCCCTGGAGGTTGAGCGTCACGGACTCGGCGAAGAGATCTCGTTCGTGTGTGTTGAAAAAGGATTCATGAGGTTTGAGCCAGGCGCGGTACCAGGCCCAGCGTCCCTTTTCAGGCGTGCCCGGCGGAGTGGAAGGGGGCGGCCATTCTCCTGGAACTTGTTGGGGCGCCCATTCGTCAGGAGAAGGCGCGGGCACCTCCGCGGCACGGACTGTCCATGCGAAGAAGCACGCGCAGGCGGTTAGAACGAGTAGCCAGGCGGAGGATCTCTTGGTTGCGCGGAGCGCGTCTCGCGAGCAGCCATGGCCGCCGAGGGAGCTCTGTTCACCCCATTGTTGATTCGCCATTTCAGGAGTCACGTTACGTTTTCCAGCCCGGGAACGCGAGTCAGAAAAGTTGGGTTTCCCCGGCTCGAGGATAAATGGATTACTTTGAGGCTTCGCAAACGTGGAACGGATTGGTAAAGTCCCTCGCGTGGAAACCGAGACACAGGCGAAGTGGACGCCCGAGCGGCTTCGGGCGATGAAAGGCGGCGAGAAGATTGCCGCCCTCACGGCGTACGATTTTCCCATGGCTAAGTTGCTGGATGAGGCGGGGATTCCTTTGATTTTGGTGGGGGACTCGCTTGGGATGGTGGTGTTGGGTTATCCGGACACGACGCTGGTGACGATGGAGGAAATGGAGCATCATGTGCGCGCGGTGGCGAGGGCGAGCCCCAGGGCGCTGGTGGTCGCGGATCTTCCCGCGCACAGCTACGACACGCCGGAACGTGCCGTCCGGAACGCCCGGCGTTTGATGAATGCCGGAGCGGAGGCAGTGAAGGCCGAAGGGGGGAGAACGATTCTGGAGTCGATCGAGGCCATCAAAGCGGAGGGCATTCCGTTTTGCGGTCACTTGGGAATGCTCCCGCAGCACGCCGTGGAGGAAGGGGGATACCGGATCAAAGGGAAGGAGGACCCGGAGAAGCTAGCTCTGTTTGCGGACGCGGACTTGCTTCTGCACGCGGGCGCCTTCGCGGTGGTTCTCGAATTGATCACCGCCACGGTGGCGCGTGGGATAACGGAGCGAATCTCCATTCCGACCATTGGAATCGGATCGGGAGATGGCTGCGATGGGCAGATTCTGGTGACCACGGATCTCTGGGGCACTTCGCCCGGCTTCATTCCGCGTCACGTGAAATTGAGGATGAATCTTGCCAAGGCGCAGCGCGAAGCGGTCGATCGTTGGAAGCATTTCATTCAAACAGGCGGCGTCCAGGAGGGTTATGCCTGATCTGACGCATTTGGATGCGGAAGGAGAGCTTTCGATGGTGGACGTGTCCGCGAAGCGAGTTGTTTTTCGGGAAGCGGTCGCCCAGGGAGAGATACGGCTCGCTCCCGAAACACTGGCATTGGTGGAAACTAACCGAGTCGCCAAAGGCAATGTGCTGGCTTGCGCCCGGCTTGCCGGAATCCTGGCGGCGAAGAAGACGAGCGATTTGATACCGTTGTGCCATCCGTTGCCCATCACTCATTGCGACTTGGAGTTCGAGATTCCTCCGGCGAAGGATCGAATAGCCATTCGAGCCACTGTGAAGGTGGCGTCGCAAACGGGTGTTGAGATGGAGGCGCTGACGGCGGTCAGCGTCGCAGCCCTGACCATCTATGACATGTGCAAGGCCGTGGACAAAGCCATGGTCATCTCGGACGTGCGATTGATCTCAAAGACTAAGCGAGAGTTATGAAAACGGGAGTGATCACGGTATCGGACAGGGCTTCGAAGGGTTTGTATGACGATCTCGGCGGCCCGGCGCTGAAGCAGGCAGCGATCGGTTATGGGTGGGAAGTTGTGGATGAGACGTTGGCCGCGGATGAAATTCGTGAAATTCAACGCGCCGTCCGCCGCCAGGCCGCGATGGGGTGCGCACTCATACTGACCACGGGAGGCACGGGTGTCGCGCTGCGTGATGTCACCCCCGAGGCCGTGCGGGAGATCGCGGTTCGGGAGTTGCCGGGCTTCGGCGAGGTGATGAGGATGGAATCCATGAAGATCACCGCGAACGCGATTCTCTCCCGTTGTTTGGCGGTCGTGGTTGATCGAAGTTTAGTGATTTGTTTGCCTGGCAAACCCGCCGGCGCCGTGGAATGTCTGGGATTCGTCTCGGGCGCCATTCCCCACTGCGTGGAAGTTTTGCAGGAGATCCCGACCAGTTGTTGAACGCCGCGAGCCCCGAGCCCAGGAGAATCGATCCCGGCCCGTCAATTGGCCAGGACCACGATGTAGCGCTGGAGGCGATCCGTTTCCGCGAGGTTCTTGTTCCGCTGATAGATCTGATGCAGGTTAGAGCAGATGCGCAGCATGATCCGCCGGGGAAGCAGCGGGGCGAGGAAACTTTCTTGATACCCGTGGCTTGTCTGGAGAAGGTAGCGCACGCACTCGGCTTTCGACAAAATTCGGCCTTGATTGAAGGCGTCGATGAAGTAGGTGTCCTTGGGTGACTGATAGCGGCACAGGAAGTGGCCGGGCATTCCAATGCCGACGATGGGAAGTTTCAACCGGCGGGCCAAGAGGAGGTAGACGACGCACAGACCGATTGGATTTCCAACGCGCCGATCGATGACCTTGTTGATGTAGCTGTTCTCTTCGTCGTAATAATTCTGCCCGTTGCCCTTGAATTCTCGAGTCTCAAAAAGGAATTTATTGATCAGACCTAGCTGCTCCTGGGGATTCGACGTGGTTTGGAGAAGAGGGCGAATCTCGCCCGCCATCTCGTCCAGGACGGCGGAGTAGCCGGCGGGATTAACCTGCGGATAGCGAGTTTGAGCCATTAACCAGACGGCTTTTTCCAGGTCGAGTTGCTCGCCTTCGTTCAAGCAAAACGCGAGGAACTGATTGTCGAAATCCTGCCGGTCCTGCTCATCCAAAATCTCGCGGACGCGTCTGCGGAGCAACGGATCGGGGGTCAGCGCGTTCCGTGCGAGCCAAGCTCGGGAAGACATGCCGCATGAAAGAATCTTCTGCCGAACGGAGCGGGCAATTTGAGGATCTTCGTCAGCCAAGAGCGTCAGCAGGGCTCGCTGTTGAGCTTCCGTCAGGCCGGGGGGCGAAGCGGGGCTTGTCTTTAAAAACGAGCTCATGCACGTCTGAAGTTCGTGACGGGATATTGGCATATTGGCTCCCCGGACGCAATGCCCGAGATGCTCCATGTTTGAGCTAGTGCGCATCTCAGATTTTT
>SYMW01000058.1 GCA_005805305.1 Verrucomicrobiales bacterium | reverse complement strand
GGACCGTCGGTTCATTTTTGGAGACGCGGAACGGGAGCGGTTCGTGGAGTTGATGAGGGAGTATGAACGGTTCTGCGGGGTGCGTGTGCTGACGTTCTGCGTGATGTCCAATCACTTTCATATGCTGGTGGAGGTTGCCAAGGCGCCCGAGATCAAGCCAACCGCCGAGGAGATTCGGGAACGATTGCGGGAATTGACCGGGTGCCAGGACGCTGGGGCGGCATGGCAGGAATTAGAAGGGTATCGGCAAGCCAATGATCAGAAAGCCGAGGCAGAGTGGCTGGAGCGGTATTACGCGCGGATGTGGGACGTGAGCGCTTTCATGAAGCTTGTGAAGCAACGATTTACGCAGTGGTATAACCGGCGGAGCGGACGGCGGGGGACGCTTTGGGAAGACCGGTTCAAGAGTGTTCTGGTGGAAGGGGCCGGGGAAGCGTTGGTGACGATGGCGGCGTATATCGATTTGAATCCGGTGCGGGCCGGGATGGTCGCGGATCCCAAAGCGTATCGATGGAGCGGATACGGGGAAGCGGTGGCTGGCAAACGACTGGCCAGGAACGGGTTGCAGAGGGTGGTCGGGGCGATGCGGGGTCGGGAGGAGACGCTGACCAAAGCTATGGAAATCTACCGGATGCGGTTATTTAACCAGGGCCATGAGGAGAACGAGGCGGTGTTGGAGGACGGACGGACTTCGCGCGGGGCGTTGGCGCACGAGGAGGTGATGCGTGTGCTGGAACAGCGCGGACGGCTGCCCGTGGGAGATTATGTGCGTTGCCGTGTGCGTTACTTTTGCGATGGAGCCGTGTTTGGGAGCCGCGCGTTTGTGGACGAGATTTTGAGGGCTTATCGGGATCGGTTCGGGCCCAAGAGAGAGACTGGGGCGCGGCGCTTGCGCGGGGTGGAGGTGGAACTGTATGCGCTGCGCGATTTGCGGGCCAATGTGTTCGGGTGATGGACGAGAACGCTCAATGGGCCCGGTTTTGCTGGAACGTTGAAGCCACGCCGAAGTTCACTTTTTGGAGAATGACCAAGAGCAGGTCAATCTTCAGAAATCACAGCGAACGTTGAGCGATGTGGTTTACAACAGCGTCCTCGGCCGGAACGTGCGGCGCACCCGCTCCCTGGAGTTTGCCGCCTTCAACAGCGCGACCACGCTCGAAATCGGGAAAGTGGAAACCGCGATCAGCGGTTTGACCACCTGGAGCACCGGTTTTGGCTAGGTCAGCACGAACACCCGGACGCTGCCGGCAAACGGCGCCTGGACGGTGACCCAGGCCGCTCCCGATCGCGAAAGAAGGGGGACTGACTGACAAAAACATTCAGGCGGAAGTCGCTGCTTGGTACAAACATCCAGATGCACTCCCTTACTTCTTGGGTGCACTTGAACCAAGTAAATTCGCAGATTTGATCCAAATCCAAGTCAAGGAGAAATCTGTAACTGAAAAAGAAGCGGTCGTACGGTGTGAAATAGTCCTCAAATTGAAGGAGGACTATGAAGGCGGCGTAGATAAGACACCACGTGAGTTGTAATGCCTGCATCTTGGACTGGAAGCTTCACCAGGAAAGAAAGGGGAAACGAAAACAGTGTCGCATAACTTTTCCTTCACCAAAGAGAGAGCCTCGAGGCGTGTTTTGGATTGACGCCCAGCCGGGAAGTGGTCGCCAGGGGTGACGGGCGGAGCGGCAGGGGACTTGTTTCCTGGGGCGCGCTGATGTTTGTCCTGCAAGCCGATCAGATCGAATCATCGAAACCAGCATTCCCGTTAAATGGTCGTCACGATGATCGCGCTCAGTGTGACGGAGTTCCTCGAAGCCATCCGCCCCACGGGCAGGATGAGGCAAGACAATTCCAGCATGCTCACAAGCCTCGCATTCCTCGGTTGGGACGCACGGTCCTTTCATTTCGATCAGTGCTTGAGGAGTGCTTTGAAAGGGATTTGGGGATTTTGCTGGCAGCGCTCTTGGTGTTCGGACCAGGAAGGCACGGAGTGAAGGTTCGCGTTGAGGGCCACCCGGCAGACGCCCAGAGCCGAGAGGTTGCAGTTGATGTGGTAGTGCTTGGAGCGAGTTTGGTCTTTGCTCATGCAGGCGTCCCACACCCAGTGGCCGCGCTCCAGCTCTGCTCGTCGTTTTTGATTTTCTCATTGGCAATTCCCACGGTGACGGGGGCGCCGATCTCTTGCTCGCTCAGGCCCCTGCTCAGCGCACGATCCCGGATCCATTTGTCGTCAATGGCCAGGGCGCGGGGAAGGGTTCCGAGGCTTGCCAGGAGCCATTAGTTGAGGGTGTCGGCCAACTGGTGAGGATCGATTTGGATGAGTTGGTTGCTCAGAGCGGTGTATCTGGGGACTTTGCGGAAGGTGCTTCCTTTCTTGCGCGGAAAGCCCAGCGAGCCGCGTTGGGCCTAAGTATTATCCGATGACGGAGAAGGTCTCGGCCAGCGGCTCGTAACCGTCGGCCTGCTCCCAGGGTTCGGGCAGGGCCTTGCTCGCGAAGGCCAGCGACCTGGATTTCCAACCTTAACAACAGCAACACTTCAGAAATTCAAAAAAATAGCCGTGGACCCCGGCGCACAGCGTTGGAGAAGTGGATTGCAAATGGCATGCGGTATGCTTAGTGTTGTAGCAAGTTTGCGATACCGAATTCATGGCGAGCTTACCTTGAACACCGCCTTATGCGATTTCCTCGTTTCTTACTGCCCGTTGCCTTTGCTTTCGGCCTTCTGCCCGGCGATGACTTGAACAGCGCGGAACTCCCGTCTGCTCCGAGGATTACTGAGATCGAAGCCGGCGGAGGCCGGACGAAAGTTCGTTTCACGCCCTATCCCGGCACGGAGATGTTTCGGGTTTTAAAATCCGGCTCCGTCGTCGGTCCATTTCATGATGCCGAGGGTGTGCTGTCCGGCTACGAGTGGGAAGGGACGTCGGAGGGCGGCGCCGGTTTTTACCGGCTCGAGGTAAAGCCTCTGGATCCCAAGGCTGTTGCGGCGGCGACCGTTTTGAACCGTCTGGCGTATGGTCCGACGCCGGAGGATGTTGACCGCGTGTTGACCGGTCCAGGCGCTATTGGGCCTGAGGCTTATATTGAGGAGCAGCTGCAGCCGGAGAAGATTCAGGAGGATTTGGGTTTGGACAAACCCTCAAGCGACGGGTGGGAATTCGTGAGTTCTACTGGGGTGGTTTCAAGTTCGACACTTTATCTCTACATGAACTCGCCAGGGGACGTGTACATCGACGACATGGTTTTGGTGAGAGGCACGGTGGCCGGCGGCGGGAGCAATCTATTGAAGAACGGCGACTTTGAATCCCCGTTGGAAGGGAGCTGGACGATTTCCGCGAATCATGTCGGCACCGCGCTTTCGACGACTGAGAAGCGCGGCGGCGCGTCGAGTTTGCACTTGGTCGCAATCTCGGGAGGAACCACGAAGGCGAGCTCGGTTTGGCAGACGACCTCGCCGGCGCTGGCGAATGGGCAGAGCTACACGCTCAGTTTCTATTACAAACGGACACCAGGCACGAAGCGATTCACGGCAAGGTTTTCCGGGGGCGGGATTTCGGTGCAGAACCCTTCTTTGGGCGTGCTGCTGTCACAGGGAGCGGCCAGCATTGGGGACTTGCAAGCCTGGCACACGCTTCAAGCGGTTCGCTCGAAACGGCAGTTGAACCAGGTTCTCTTGCAGTTCTTCGACAACCACTTCACCACGCTCTATTCGAAGAGCGTGGAGTATCTCGATGGGAAGCTCACCAACAATGTGAATCGGGTGGAAGGCACCATCGCGACGGATTTCGAGTACCGGGAGCTCAACAAATGGAAACAAGTGCTGCTGAATCCGAACGGCACATTTTACGACCTGTTGAAGATCAGTGTCGAGAGCCCCGCGATGGTGATCTACTTGGACACCGCGGTCAGCACCAGCGGCAACGCCAACGAGAATTATTCCAGAGAGTTGTTGGAACTGTTCACGATGGGGGTCGACAATGGCTACGATCAGCATGACATCGAGGAGATGAGCCGGGCATGGACCGGCTGGAGAGCGGACAAGTTGCCAGTGGGACAAGAAACAAATCCTTTCGCGACCCGTGTGCCGAACCGTGATCTGGATCCAGGCTACTGGACGCTCCAATTCAGGCCGGCCAATCACGACACCAAGTTAAAGACCCTCTTTGCAGACAAGACCGCCAGCCCTCGATTCGGGCCTCCGCATGCGGGGAGATCGTATAAATTGGTCCTCCCGGCTAGGACTGGAAATGCGGCTATGCAGGACGGCTACGATATCATTAAACATTTGGCCGATCTTCCTTACACACAGGAATACCTCAGCGTGAAGCTCTGCCAGTTGTTCGTGCACGAGAATTTTCACCATGGGGTCTACGATTACACCGATCCCAATCTAAGTGCGGAAGGGCGATTGGTTCGGGAGTGCCTCAAAGCCTGGGAACAACCCGGCCCAGACGGCAGGAAGGGCAACCTCCGCGCGGTGTTGAGGGTCATTTTGAAGTCAGAACTCTTTTTCGGCCACGGGGCATCGCGTCAAAAAGTGAAAACGCCGTTTGAGTACACGGTGAGCGCTTTGCGGAGTCTGAGGGCTCCCCTCCCTGAAGGGGGTTTCACCGCGGATACGGATGGATATGATTTTCAAACCGCTCTCCAGAGGTTGAACATGCGTTTGTTCTATCGTGAAGAGCCCGACGGCTGGTCTGAATTCGCCAGGGAATGGGTCGGCACCGCCTCACTGATGGAACGAATGCGGTTCGTTCAAAACCTGTTGGCCGCTTCCACGAGCTCGGTCAAAGATGACGACTATGGTACCGATGGCATCAATAACACCACGGATCCTGTCGGGCTGTTGAAATTGAAAGTTCCAGGGCCAGCGTTGAAAGACGCGGGCGCCGTCGTGGATGTCTTTATGAAGTATCTCTTTATAGGAGAAGGCGCGGGAAATCTGTCCCAGGATCGCCAGGCGGCCATCGCATTTCTCAATTCCAACGACACGGGCATTTCAGACTCGTCGAAGTTCTCCACCCTGGATCCTAATTCAGCCGTCTACGATGCCAGGGTGCGAGGGATGGTGAGCTTTTTGCTCAGCCTGCCTCGCTTTCAGGAACAATAATTATTAGCGCACTCAATCGGAGGAACAACCATGGCAACTTTTTTGAATCGACGCTCATTCCTTGACAGGAGCATGCGGCTCGCGCTCGCCGCCGCGGCCGCTTCGGCGCTAGGGGTGCCGCCGGCCTTGCGGCAAGCTCTCGCTTCCGGAGCGATCCCGAAATCTTCGAAGAAAGTTTTTTTTATATTCCTGCGTGGTGGCAACGATGGCCTGAACACGGTGATTCCTTGGGGAGATGACGCCTACAACACTGTCAACCGGCCCACCCTCCACATTCCAGCCCCAGATCCACTCACGTCGTTGAAGGGGCTTGCTCCAGCCAGCCCGGACTTGACTCGGGCCATCGATCTTGGAAACGGATTTGCCGGACTCCATCCAGGATTGAAGGAAGCCATTCCGGTTTACAACGCCGGACAGCTCGCCGTGGTTCATCGCGTCGGATACCCCAGGCAGTCACGGTCTCATTTTGACTCTCAACGATACTGGGAGAATGGCGTGCCCCGTGACAACTTGTTGGGAAGCGGCCTTCTCTATCGGGCGGTGATGGACACCGGATTGGCCGAAGGCAGGGCATTCCCCGCCGTTTCCGTGCAAAGCAAAAACCCGCTTGTGTTGCGCGGCCCCTTGGCCATGACCAATCTCTCGGATCCAAGACGCTACGACGCGCTGGGGGTTTCGAACAACGCGACGGACAAGCAAAAACTGCTCAATTTCATGGCGGCGCAGCACCAAATAGAATACCCGACCAAGGATCAGCGCGACCTGTTGTTCACCACGGGCCTCAACTTGCGCGAATCGATCGATATCTTAAAGGCCGTAGGTGTCGAGAAGAACAACATTTTCGACAAGGACGGAAAGACCCATCTTTTCCCCATCGACGCGGCATCGAACCAAAAAGGATTTCCTTCTGGATGGTACAGCTATTTCTCCAAGGTGAAAACCGCGGCCCAGATTCTGGCGAAAACGGACGCGGTGGTAGCGGGAACGGAAATTGGCGGGTTTGACACGCATAGCGATCAAGGAGGCGTGACCGGAAGCCATGCCAATTTGATGCGCCAGATCGCGTGGACCGTGTACGCCATTCGCGAGTACTATAGCAGCATCAGCCCCGCTCTTTGGGAGAATACCGTGATTGTCACCTTGTCCGAGTTTGGCCGCACTTCGAAGGAGAACGGCAACGAAGGGACGGATCACGCGGAAGCGGGGCCCATGTTGGTTGCCGGAGGAAAGATCAAAGGAGGGGTCTATCAATGTGACAACGCCTCCTGGAAGACAGGACCGCAAGGGGTGATGTTCGGGGCCAACTCGCGCTATCTGAGCCGTTCCGTGGATTATCGTTCTGTGTTCGGCGAAATCGTGCGGGATCATCTCGGCGCTTCCGCGGCCCAGTTGGAGGAAGTCATTCCCGGCTACGGCAATCCACGAGAGGTGCTGCAAAACGGCGGCACGAGCTTGGACGGCGCAAAAATCGTGGGAGAACTTGGGCTGCTATGACGGTTCGAACCGCGCTTGCCATTCCTGCTTCGGAACCATACTTTTCCCGATCGAACCGGACCTCGCACGAACCCTTGGCGAATCCGGGTTGTTGTTCGTGGGGATCACAAATGCGCCGACTCGCCGACTGATCGTCAATGCCGACGATTTCGGACAATCGTCGGAAGTGAATGAAGCGGTGGTTCGCGCCCATGTCGAGGGCATCCTCACGACTGCCAGCCTCATGGTGAATTCCCCGAGAAAGGACGAGGCGATCGCCTTGGCTCGGAAACATCCCCGTCTTGGAGTGGGCCTCCACCTGGTCTTGGTTGCCGGACGTTCCGCGCTGAAACCCACAGAGATTCCGGACTTGGTCAACCACCATTACCGGTTTCCTGACTCGACACTGCGGGTAGGATTGCGCTATTTCTTCCTGCCCGGTTTGCGGGACCAACTGCGCCGGGAGGTGTACGCCCAGATTCAGAAATTCCAAGCCACGGGCTTGACCCTGGATCACGTCAACGGCCACCTCCAGATCCATCTTCATCCCACCATTCTGAAAATTTGCATCCGCGCCGCCCGCCACTTTGGGCTCCGTCACATCCGGCTCACGCGGGATCCGGCGTTGTTGAACTTTCAAATCGCGGATGGCCAATGGCTGTACCGGCTTTCACACGCGCTGGTTTTTGCCGTCCTGTGCGCCAGCGCTTCCCCGAAATTGAAAGAAGCCAAGATACGTTCCACCGACCGGGTTTTCGGCCTGCTGCAGAACGCGGGAGTCGATCAGCGCTACCTCTGCCGGCTGCTCGAGCGGTTGCCTGCTGGCAACTCCGAACTTTACGCGCATCCATCCACGAATGGCCTCAGCCATGAACTCAACGCGTTGCTGAGTTCGAAAGTTCGGGAGATCATCACACGTCGGCAAATTGAACTGATTCGATATCAAGACATCTGAGCTTTGGATCCAAGCAAGAATGGCTCCTTCAAGCCGCGGTCGGACACGATCCCGATTCGCATCGGAGCTTCCGTTGCGAGGCTGATTTGGCCGGAGTGTTGCTGATCGTCCTGGGTGCCGGGATCATCACTTGGAGTGAGAAAGTCGCTCCCCACCGAACGCCCCCGGATAAGGTCTCATCCCAAAAATGAAGCATGCTCGAACAAATAGTTGCCGTTCCCGGAATCATGGCGGTCGAGGAGTCGAACGGAATAGCCGTGGTCTTTCAGTGCCTTGAACGCATCGCTGTCCCGAGGCGTTTCCAGGATGATTGTTTTTGGAGGGTGCCGCGACAAAAACTCCCGCATTCCGTTAATCACCTTGTCTTCCGCTCCCTCGACATCGATCTTCATGAGGTCCACAGCCGTCAATTGCAGCCGCGCGGCGAAGCAGTCAAAACTTGTGCAGGCAACGCTGACCGTTTCCACAGCGCCATTCCTCTGGTCCGTTCCCTTGCCATCGAAGGGTAGGATGGAAGCCAAACCGTCGTTGTGCCGATTGATCGGGACAAAAAGCTGGGCGGCACCAAGGTCCGCATCGCTCAGAGCGAGTTGATGGGATTCGACCGTGGTTTCTAGGTGGTTGGCCGTCACATGCCTTTGCAACCGGGCAAAGACCGCGGGATTTGGCTCGAACGAGTGAACCTTGCCCGCGGCGCCGACAATCATTCCCGCGATGACCGAGAAATATCCCGCATTCGACCCGATGTCCACGAATGTGGAACCGGCGCGGAGCTTCTGCTTCAATGCCCGGAGCGTCGCCTCCTCGTAAATGATCCCCTGGAACCAGAAACCGTGCATCGTAAAGTGGGAGATGCTAAACCTGATCTCGATTCCTCCCAGGTTAGTGAGTTTGCAATCACGGCCTTGAGAGGTCAAAAGCCGTGAGAGCTCGGTCCTGAATTCGCGATAAAGGCTGCAGAACACAGGGCCTTGGCCCAGCGCTCGCCCAATTTTAATCGCGGGTTTTTCGAAGATTGGAGCCGCGCTCACCATTCGAGCTGCGGTGCCCGCCAAGCCATTGCGCCATCGTTTCAGTTTCCCGAATAGGGACATCACCTTGTTTGGATCGAACGATCGGTGGTGACAACGGTATGAAGGATTCGTCCAAATCCTGAATCGTTATGATACCGTCGACGGCCACTCTTATCCGCTATAAGCCACGTTGTCGGGCCACAAACCATATCTGACTCGCCAGTTGCGCGCCTCCGCTAGAGAGCGGTGAAGTGAGAATTCTCTGGATATCAAAATGCATTGAAATCTCGGTCCTGAGCACTTTCCAGTTGAACCCTTTGTGGTCGTGGAACGGATGGCCGTCCGCCGCGCCGTGCACTGGTCGGATGATGTGCTGTTGTTCGGATGCGAAGATCGAACGCCGCAGGTCTCCCCATGAGTAGGGGTGGATCCCAGGGTAATCGCCGAGGCCACGCCATCCCGCGATCGTGCGCACGATTTGTTTTATCAGAAGGGGAAATCCCGTTTCCACGGGCACGCTCACTATCAGGTGCCCTCCGGGAGCCAGGACACGCCTGAATCGGTTGAGCGCGCACTGGCGGTCCACCACGTGCTCCAACACTTCAGTGCATAGGACGAGGTCAAATGCCGCGCGGTAACGGTCCGCGTCCAACTCGTGGATGGCAACAAACGAGACCGCGTTCAGGGCTCCGAGTCGGCGTCGGCAGTCGTCGATTTGGTCAAGCCCCACCTCGGCTCCCACGGCCTCGAGAATGCCACAAGAAGCGTCTCGATCCAGCGCCATCGTGAGCAAGGTGCCATCCCCGCAACCATAATCGAGCATGCGGCGCCCACCAGACTCGCGGATAAGTCGCAGAGCCATTTCGAATCGGCGACGATGACTCCATGAAATCAGCCCATCTTTGCAGAAGAGCTGCTTTCTGGCGTAATGACCTTTTCGAAGCGCCTCATTCATCGGATACACAGCCGCGGCCAGACATTCAACTCACTCGCGCGGATCGGGCTCCTTGCATTTTGGGATGCTTCCGTGACGCGCGTGGTGGATCACACAAATGGTTTTATCTCCACGCGTGGATTAGGCCTCTGCCAGGTTCGGCTATCGTCCTGCGTGTCTTGAAACGTTCCCGTCTCAAGACGGTGAGGCATCGCTCATCCGCGTCAGGACACAGATCGTTGTGGTATTCCAACGCAACGTGCCTCACTTGGGTCCAAATCTCGCACGGGGCGCCTTCCAAGATATCCGCCTCCGCTCCTTCGGCATCCACTTTCAGCAATGCCACGGGCGGTTTGGTCACCCGTGCCACGCACTCTTCCAGACCGATGCAGGGAACCTCGATGGCGCCGTCCGATAAGGAATGCCCGTAAGCAGTTGCGGCAATGCTGGGTGCGGCGACGTTCAACCGCATGAAGCCCGGTCCGCGTCCGACGGCGACATCCCGTATGAGGATTCCTCGCTCAAGCCGGTTGGTCAGGACGTTGTGGCGCAACATGCCGCAGGATCTTGGATTGGGTTCGTAACAGTGTATCTCCAACCCGGGGTGTCTCCAGGCAAAGTCCAGCGCCGTGGCGCCAATATTGGCTCCAATATCCAACACGGTTCCGGTCAATGGCTCGCGAAGATGCCGTCGGTAACATCCGTCCGCGAACACTTCCAGCAGCAGCAGCACCGGAGCATCTCCAGGCGAATGGGAGAGGCGCAGACCGGAACGGAAATGCAGCTCGGGAATGGGTTGCTCCTCAACGTAGCCGCGCCAAACGCCTTTCCAATTGGTCAGGCGCCGTGCGATGCGCGCCATCAACCAGATCCTCATCGCGAATCGTCTCCCTTGGGCTCGCAGCCGGGTCATGCGCTTTCCGGGGGTGATCCGGAGGTGTTATCCGCGGAGGTTGGACTCGGTGGGTGATCCCGCTTGAGTCTCTGCCAAAGCAAAATTGTCCGCCACCCCACAGCTCGTCTCGTTTTGGCGACGATCGGCCAGGCATCTTTAAGCTGTTGAAGCACCCACAGCCGGCCGCGAGCGTCTCGCAGACGCAGGTGCCTCCAGAGTGTCTCATGATAGCGGGCAAGCCGCGTGGCAACCAGTCCCGCGGCCAGGGGCCACGGAAAATTGAGCAGCGCGTTCAGGCAATCGTTGCGCGTGTAATAACGATAATACCGAATCTGATCCCTCCCTCCGGGATCGGGGTGATGCACGATGCCACACCGGGGCAGAAACACTACTTTGTGGCCGGCGTCGAGAAGCCTGAGGCAATACTCCTTTTCCTCTCCATAGTAGTGGAGGATCTCGCGGTAGCCGCCGAGCTCCAAAAACGTGCTTCGGCGCAGGAGGTGGGCGAAGCCTATGAATGTAGGGGTCCAGCAAGGATGATGGACGGGCGCGGGCTGCATGGCGTCAGGCCACGGCTTTTCTTCATTGTCGAGCTGGGCGAACGCGATGGCCGCGTGAGCGCGATTCGATCTTAACATTGTCACGGCGGTCCACACCGACTCGGCGCACGTCAGGCGCGTGTCATCATCCAGGAGCAGCACTGAGTCGCTCTTGGCGGACTCCACCAAGCGGTTTCTTCCGGCGATGTAACCCAGGTTCGAGGGATGGCGGATCACCGCGATTGGAAGTCCAGGCGACAGCGCCTGGACTTCCGCCACATTGACGGGCGGATCCGAGCAATCATCCAGTACCATCACCTCGATCGCCGAGCCCGATAAGACTGCCAGCGAAGCGAGGCAGCGATTGAGGGACTCCCGGCGGTTTCGGGTGGTGATCCCAACGGAAAGAGAAAGGGTTGTTTCCACGGGGCCAGTCCTTGAGCCGGCAGGGTCCGAGGGTCATTGATTCCCCCTGGCCAAATCTTCGAAGCGAGGAGAAATCAGCGCGCCGTTCCACGCGGCGGGCAAGCCTCAGACACGGAGGCCGGCGGGGCGGTTGGCGGGCGTGAGGCTTTGAAAGAACCGGAGGTGCCGTTCCGCCACCACAGGCCAGGCGAACTCCGCCTCGGCTCGCCACCTGCCTTGGCGTCCCAGCGCGCGCGCGCGGTCTGGACTTTGGATGAGTTCGCGAAGAACATTCGCGAGCGCGGAATGATCTCCTTCCGGCACCACGATGCCGGCATCCCCGATCGTGTGCGGTATCTCACCGCTGGAGCTGCCCACAACCGCGACCGCGCATGCGAAGGCTTCGATGATCATTCTACCGAATTGCTCTCTCCAACGATTGGTGGAAAGACTGGGCGCGCAGAGTATATCCATGGCGTTCAGGTAAGGCGCCACGTGGTCGTGGGGCACGCCGCTTACGATGCGAACCCTCTCGCCGAATCCGCTGGCCCACCCTGTTAGTTCAGGTAATTCCGGGCCTCCCCCAAGAAACACAGCCCGCCAGTTTTCTGGCAGTTGACCGAGGGCCCGCATCAGCACTCCAAGCCCTTTTTCAGGAACAAAACGTCCGATGAATCCAATGACAAGAGGTCCTTGCTCCCGCCACCCCAGCATCCGGAAGCCTTCCGCGCGCATCGATTCGGTCCGAGTCATCCGCGCCGTGTCCACCCCGGGAGGGATAACCACGTGGGGTTTCTCGGCGTAGCCCGGGCGCTGGAGCATGGCTTCACGAACCGTATTCCCAAACGCGATCCATCCGTTGCAGCGGCGCACGACACAACGCTCCCACCAGGAAAATGGCCACGGATAATTCTTCGCGAGATTTTGAAAAGTGGCGAAGACGAAAGGGACGGCCGCGGGTGTCCACCGCGCCACTTGGAATCCTCCATGGACATAAGGTTCCTCCCAAGCGTGAACGAGGTCCCAGCCTTTGTTCAGAATCGCCCGGGTGTCGGATCGGAACATCATGGCGTGCACGAACCTTCCCAATCGCGTTCGAACCGGCAAGGCGCGGTAGTTCGAAGTCACTCCGGCCGCCGTGGTAGCCGCGGGATCCGCTTCCGGCTCGAAATCGATCCATCTCAGATCGCCGCGAAAGCGAACCGGCCCCAATGCCGTGACCACCGCGTCGGCGCCTGCCGCGAAGGCGATCCCTCGGGCGAGCTCGCGGTTTGCGCGAACACAATAGGAATGGGAGATGGAAAGGATTCGTTTCAAGCAATTCGCGGCTCACGATATCGTTCGCGATCCTGCAGGGTTGAAGCGCAGGAGAGCGTCGATGACGAGTCCCTGCTCGGAATCCGTCATGGAATTGAAAAGCGGCAGCCTGAGGATTCGATCGCTGACGTAATCGCTGACAGGTTTTGGAGGGGATTCCCCCCATCGGCTGATGGCATATTCTGAACGATGCAGCGGCTGGTAATGGAAGACCGCCAGGATGTCATTCGCCTGAAGATGGAGAATGAGCGACTGGCGCGCCTCGGGCGCGGGCAGAATCAGATAGTACATGTGCCACGCGGGATCGCAATGGCTTGGAAAAACGGGTTGCCGGATCCCATGCAGCGACGCCCAGCCTGCCAGCTCCCGGTGGTAGAGCTCCCACCTCCTCTTCCGGTTTGCCTGGATGCGGGGCCATTCTTCGAGTTGGCCATAGAGGAACGCTGCCAGCACGTCGCTCATGACGTAACTGGAACCCAGGTCCACCCACGAATACTTATCCACCTGGCCCCGGAAGAAGCGCGCCCGGTTGGTCCCCTTCTCGCGAATGATTTCCGCTCGTTCAATGTACTTTGGATCGTTGAGGAGAAGGGCGCCTCCCTCTCCGCAAGTCAGATTTTTCGTCTCATGAAAACTCTGGGCCGCCATATCGCCGAATGTTCCGAGCCAACGGCCCTTATACTTGCCGAACAGGCCGTGGGCGTTGTCCTCGATCACGGCGATTTGGCGCCTTGCCGCGATCTCCAAGATCGCATCCAACTCGCATCCGACGCCCGCGTAATGGACTGGGACGATCGCTCTGGTGAGCGGCGTGATGAGCGAGTCCAGTTTCGACTCGTCCAAATTCAAGGTGTCCGGTCGAATGTCGCAAAACACAGGGCGCGCGCCATGCAAGGCGAATGCGTTTGGCGTGGAGACGAACGTGAAATCGGGCACGATGACTTCCTCCCCCGGTTGAATCTTGAGCAGCATGGCCGCCATCTCCAACGCATGAGTGCAGGATGTGGTCAGAAGCGATTTTTTGATTTGCAGCGTTTGTTCGAGCAACTCCTGGCACTTCCTGGAAAACGTTTGGTTCCCGGCGATCTGTCCCACGCCGATGGTTTCCATGATGTAATCCAGTTCACGGCCCTGGAGGGAAGATCGATTGAATGGGACTTTCCAATGGGAACCAGAAGCGCCGGAGTTCATTTAGGTCAGGGTATCAGCCAGACTGGTCAACAGGGCGTCGGCCGTGACCACAGGCGCGTTGTCCCATTGCACTTCGCGAATAAAAACAGAATCGGCGCCGGCGAGAATCCGAGCGCCCTCCCCGTTCACCCGTTCCACGAGTCGACCGGGAACACTCCCGGCGTAGCGCTTCGATCCTTCCGGCGGATCAGCTCGCCAGACGATGAGTTTCTTGCCTTTTAAGAAGCAGAAAGCGCCGGGGTAAGGATGGCTCGAAGCACGGATCAAGTCGAAGATGCGGCGCGCGGCCCAGTCCCACAGAATGCGATTGTCCTCGGGAACGCGCTTGCAAGCATAAGTGGCCTGGGACTCCTCCTGCACTCTGAAGGCCTTATTGCCGGAGAGCAATTGGGCCAAGTTCCGCTCCAACAGGAGGAGATAGGCATTGGTGACGCGTGCCGTGACGCTGGCCACGAACTCGCGCGGATCGATCGGCACGCGGATCTGATCCACGATGCGGCCATGGTCGGCGGACTCGTCCATTTCGAGGAGCGTGGCGCCCGTCTCGGAATCTCCGTTGATCATCGCCCACACCGTGGGTGAAAATCCTCGGTACTTGGGAAGCAGTGAATCGTGAAACACGTACGCCCCTCGCTTCATGGCTCGATAGAAAGAAGGCGGCACCATCGTGCGCCAGTTGACCGCGAACAACAAGTCGAAGTCCTCGTGGGCGAGCCCTTCGGCTTTACGCAGGTCCTTGCAGACGACGAATTCCTGGCCATGCCCCTTGACGAGCGCCTCGATGTCGCCGAGAAATCGCGGCTCCCAAGGCTCTTCACGAAAGGAGCAAACCGTGAACTTTGCGCCGGGCATGAGGTTGAAGAAGCGCTCTGTGAAGGCCAACCCACGACGGGTCCCGCAGAGGAGCAGGATCTTTGGAGGGTGGTCAGGGCGGTTCACGGGGTGCGAAGGGGAGTTTGTTCACGCACTTTATAGGCGGGTTTGTCCATCAAACGGAAGTGCATTCGCGCCAGATATTCTCCCATCATGCCGAGCGCGAACAATTGCGCTCCTGAGAAGATGGCGATGATGGAGGCAAGAAATGGGAAGCCGGCCACGGTGCTGCCGTGCAGCATGTATCGGCCGAGCACATACGCGAGAACTCCCAAGCCGAACAAAGTGAAGGCGAAGCCGATGACGCTGGCGATTTGGAGAGGCAGGACCGAAAAGCCCGTCATCATGTTCATGGCGTGCCGAAGCAGTTTGATGAAAGTGTAGTTCGAGCTCCCGATGGCTCGTGGGTCATGCCGAACCGCGATGGCGGAGAAACTGGTCGTGCCCCAGGTGAGGAGGACATCGATGCTGACGAAGGGGCTGTCGTAGGATTCGAACGCATTCCTGATCTGGGTGCGAAAGACTCTCCAAGGGCTCACCATGCGGGCTGTTTTGGCGCCCATGGAACTTTGGAGAGCCAGTTTCGTGATGATGGAGGCGGCGTCCCTGAGAAAACCATGCTGTTCCCGCAGGGGCGTCCCGTACACCACATCAAACCCTTCTGCGAAAAGCGTCAACAGCTTGGGCAGTTCTTCGGGAGGATGCTGAAGATCGTCATCCATGGTGGCGATCACGTTGAAACGCGCTGCGCGGATGCCCGCGAGCAGGGCGTTGTGCTGGCCGTAATTCCGCATCATTCCAATGCCTCGAAGCCATTCGTGACGCGCTGCGAGCTCTTGAATGACAATCCAGCTTCGGTCCTGGCTGCCGTCGTTCACGAGGATTAATTCGTGCGGCTGACCCGACGCCTCCAGCACGGGCGCCAGCCGAGCCACCAATCGTGGAAGAATCTCCGCGCTGTTGTAGACCGGCACCACGACCGAGACTCCCGGGGACGGATCGACGAGCGCACCGGTGGCGGATGCAATCATGCTTTGATTTCCAGATTCGAGCCCGGCGTCGGCTGCGCGATGACGTGTTTTCCCGCGCTTCGGGGCGCGACATCGCGCCTTGAGCAATGCCCGTAAAACGCGAGAGTGTCCTGAGCGGTCTTAGACCAAGTTCGGTCGTGAACGGATCTCTTGCCCTCAATCGAGATCCGGCTCCTTAACGGCGCGTCCTGGCTCAAGAGTTTCACGGCGTTCGCGATCGAAACGGGATCTCTCGGAGGCACGATCAGGCCCGTTTCCAAGTGCCTGACAAATTGGGCGGCCGCCCCCACGGGCGTGGAGATGACCGGCAACCCCTGGCTCATCGCCTCAAGAACCACCATCCCAAAACCTTCGTATGTCGAAGGAAAAATGAGAAGCTCGCGAGTGCGGTAATGCGCCATGACCTCCGACTCTGAGCACCGCGGCACAATGTTCAGAAGGATGTTCGCCGCGTCGGTGAAGCAGGCGCGAATCCTCGATTCTTCAACCCCTCCGCCCACGACCCACAATGGGGTCTTGAATTCCTCTGAGACGAGGAGGTTGAACGCCTGGGCCAGATAGGCAACGCCTTTGACATCGGTCCAGGATCCACAGAAAAGCAGACCGCCCCGCGACGGAGTCTCCTCCGCATTTTGGGCGCTCACGAAGGCCTCCGACACTCCATGGGGAATGACGGCGACGCGATCTTCCGGTTGCCATCGTTGTTGACGCGCGAAGGCGGCATCGTTTTGGTTGAGCACGATGAGGCCGTCGGAGAGTCTGGCCGCGGCGCCGACTTGGCTCATGCGAACGGCCGGATAGTAGAGCCGCTTGTGCCAGGGCTTTTGCAGGAGCCCCTCGTCATGATCTTTCAACATCCTTTGGTAGTTGAGATGCTCCAGCCCATGGGATCTCGAGATCACCGTGGTGGCGCCAAGTCTCTTGGCCCTTCTTAACGCCGCGATCGGAAAACCTTCGGCGCTCGAGACGTCGACGATGTCGAACGGGCCTTGGCTCGCCATGGTTCGGAGCACCGCGCGAGCGCCCACCCACGGAGCCGCCAACCACCGCAATCGGGAGGGAATGACCTTGGTGCCCAAGTCGTCCTCGAAGAGGGTTTGGCAAAAGTGCCCCAGGGCTCGGAATGCCGAGCACAGTTTGTAGGCCACTTTGCTCGAGCCAAGCCGCGCGTCAGCCGGGTAGTCGCCTGCGATCAGTATACGCATGGGGTTTTCTTTCGCGCCTTTGGCCCTGACTCCAGCCCACATCAGGGTTCTCCTTTTTCCAACTCCCTGGCGCGCTCGGTGGTCCGCTGGGTCTTGAACGATTCCCGCGAAGGCTTAATGGCTGGATAGGGAAAAGCTAGGGAACCCCCTCGATCGTTCTGTCGCGAAGGGAGGCTTTCCTTTTTGACCAATAAATCAGCTTCCATTTTGCCAGTTTCAGCTTGCACAAAGCGTGATCGACCCAGCCAGGCTTCCTTCCGAAGCAAGACTGTTGCAGACGGCGGACTTCGGCGTCGCTTTGGTTGATGGCGTTCTGGGCTGAGATCGCCGCGATGTAGCGCGCCCACGCTGAAAAATAGTATCCCTGTCGAATGCATTGGAGATGGTTGTACTCGGCGAAGGGACTGTTGATCCATCTGTTTTCATGAGTTTCGTGGAGGCAGACGGTGCGATGATTAATCAAGAATCCATCGCCATGGGTCAGCGCTATCGACGCGCATAAATTGTCCCCGCCAAATTCGCCCACGATAGCGGCGGGCAGCCGCCATCCTTCACGCTCGTGGAAGCCGACGGACATGATCCAAAGATCCACTCCCTGCACCAGGTAGCCGTCCGCCAACTTGCCTTCTGCATCCATGTCTTTGCGGCTCGCCATGTAGCACTCATGGCGGCCTCGATTCACTTCCTCGATCATCTCCCGCAGCAGGATGACGTCTGAATTGATGAAGCCAAAGTAGGGAATGCCACGAGTTCGAGCCACCTGCGCGAGCCGCGAGAAAAGTTCCGATAAGAGAGGCTTCCGCACGCCTGCCACGCCGCTGGCCGCGCAACTGTCCGAGTTCAGAACCGGAAGCGTTTCCACTCCTGGATATTCAATGTTCTTCCACCGGCTCGCGAATTGGAGGTTGACGGTGTGGCATCGGGAAAGCCGGAGAAGGGAGGCCATGCCGCGGCGTTGACGGGCCATCGCGCCTCCTCCGCAGGGATGCATATGAGTTCCGATCAGAAGCAGGGGCTTGGGATCAGAGCTCATTCGATCAGAACGAATTTTTCTTGGACAGGGATGGAAAGAAGCTTTTTTCCGAAAACCTGGACCGGCGGCGGCGGCGTGTAACGGCCATCGAGATCCTTGAAGCCTCCCAACATTTGAACGATGCGAGCGCTCGTGTGCGAGAAAATCCAGATTTCTTCCTCTGGCTTCGAGGAGAGGAAAGATGGGAATCCGACTGCTTTCCCGGCGGGGTCCGTGGTGTTGAAGAACAGGGAGGTCACATGGTGTGGCAGGCGATAATTGTAGCAGTAACGGGCCACGCTGGCGTCGACGCGAACCTTTTTGTCGCTGTTCTCGATGACCTTCACGATGCGCTCTGTGTCCTCAGCGCTTGGGGGATGGCTGAAAAGAGCCTTCGCATAGGCTGGCAGTTGGGTGGTGACCGACCAGCCAATCAGACACAGGAGCGCCGCGCGGCGCCATCCAGCGCCTCGTATCTGGTGGCAGCACACCGCCGCCAAAACACAGCCAAGAACGTAAGCCAAGCAGCGGCCCATCAGTGGATACATCAGCACGGCGAGACACGCGGCGGCGGCGAAACTCATGACGCCCATCCGTTGAGGAAAGGAGAACGATGTCGATCTCGACAATAACGCGTAGCCGCCAGCCAGGACTGCCGCCACGAGCCAGGAGAGATTCATCCATTCCAGTTTTCCCACCGTCAGGATGGCCAGCGTCCGTCCCAGGTACGAGCTTGAGGGACCGAGGTGGTCTTGGCGGCTTCTCAGCAGTTGTTGAATGAGGGCCCAGAATTGGCCCTCCACCGCCCAAGAGACGATCAAGCAGCAGACGGTGACGCCGGCGAGGGCGGCGATCGTCAGGCGCGCCACCCGCTGAATCGTGGGGGGGGTTCTCTGATGGCCGCTCCATAGTTCAGCCACCACGAACGGAACGACGATGGCCGCCCCGACCGGATAGGTGAAGCAGGACAAGCCCAGGACCAACACCGACGCGGCGACCCAGCCTGCGTGATCGACTCGAAACGCGAGCAAACCCAGGAGAGCCAGCAGATACGCCAAGGGATCGGGCCTCAGGCTTTGCGCGAGCATCGGCAGCCACATCGGCGCGGTCCATGCAACACTCGAAGGGGGAAGCCCGAATTTAGCTCCCAAGCCAGCCAACGCGGCGCCGAAGCCCAACAACACAGTCCAGCAAAAAGACAGAAGCGCGGCCGTGGATAATCCGAACACTTTTATCCAGAGCGCCAACACATAGTAGAAGAGGGGTGGATAGTAGAGGTTTAGTTCAATACCAGCCTCGCGCATTTGCGCCTGAGCGAACCTGTTTTGGAGCCTCCCCGTTTCGTGGAGATCCAACACCGGGCCAAGAAAATGCAAATCGTCCAAGGGAAACAGCGGCATTCCCCCGTGGGCCAAGATCCCAGCTATTCCGGCGCAGAAAAGTCCGCCCATCCACATCCATTTGTTCACCCTCGAAGATGCGGCCATGTCACATCAATTGAGGGCGCCGTGGATGAGATCCAACAACGCCGATCGATACCCAAGCGGGTGACAGAGCTTTTCCATATGCTCCCGGCCGCTCGCCCCCAATTGCAATCTCAGTTGGGCGCTGCCAACCAGCTTCGACAAGGCGTTTGCCAGGGCATCGACATCCCGCGGCTTGATAAGGATTCCTGTCCTATCATTCAGCACGATCTCCGGAATGGCTTGGACGGCTGTGGACACCACTGGGAGCCCCGCTGCGGCGGCCTCCTGCAACACCATCCCAAAAGCCTCCGAGCGGGTTGGGAGCGTGAAAACGTCGGCCTCATTCCATGCCTTGAACCACTGCTCCGAATAAGCGTTCACACCGCTCAGGAGCCTAATTCCCGGGGGCAGCGACGGTTGGTCGAGCCGCGTGCCTGTCATCACGACCAAGGTCGCGCGCTCCCAGAGTTTGGTTCTTTTCCAAGCCTCCAACAGATCGGCTCCCCCCTTTCGATGGAAATCACCCCCCACGAAGAGCAGAACGGGTTTGTATCCCTCTTGAGCGGCGCGTTCAAGGCGGTCGGCGAGCCATCGCGCGGGAAATTTACCGGCGTCGACGGGATAGGGAAGCACGCGCGTTTTGGCTTCGAATCTGGTTTCCAGAGAGCGCACGTGATCGGCAGCCCATCGGGATGTGCAGACAATGGTCCGGGCAGCGGCGAACACAGCTTGGTCGTGCCAAAAACCGGGACGGAAACTCCATGCTTCCGATGGGGGCGCTTCGGATTGAGGCAAGTGCTGCGTGGCATCGATGGAGACAATCGCGGGAGTTTGCCGCATTCGATGCAGGAGGCAGTAGGCCAATGGTTGCGGGTGCAAATGGAACACGCTGAAGGGGCCCTGCGCCGCCTCGATCATGCGGATTCGGCGGCGAGCGAGCCATCCCATGTTGAGCTCCATGCGCCAGCGCGCCAGGTCGCGGTTGCCGCTCGCCCATCTGGCGCACAGCACACGGCGCACGAGGCGTTCATGAAAACTCAGCCTGCCCGACAAATTGATGTGAACGTCTTCAAAGGCCTCGCTGCCGCTCATGGCCTCTTGAATGAGTTTCGCGACCGACTGGTGTCCGAGAAGGCCCGAGTTTGCGAACAGGGCTCTCGGTTTCGCCGTCGCTGGGCGTGTTCCGTCAGGGGGCGGGGTGCTGACTCCTTGGGGGCGAATTGAAATAGATCCGGCCTCCCGTTGATCATGACGGGCTTACCTGGCCTCTAATGCCAGGGATTGCCGCAGTCGGTTTGGATGAAATGTCTTATCATGGAAGGCTTTCGCCCGGCCGCCCCAGAGCTTGATCGAGGTTTGGCTGGAGGCCGCCTCCACGACGGCATCGATCAGACCCGTTTCATCTCTGGGATCGCGAAGGAGGCAGGCCTTGGATTCCTTCCAGAAGTGCTCCGTCAACAGGCCTTCGGTGGTGACGACGGCGGAGCCGTGCGCCAACAAATTGATGAGGGAGGTGCGGCGAGCCGTGACTCCATCTGGATACGGCTGGAGGAGGACATCGCACGTTTGCAGATCCAGCGAGGCTTCCTCGGGCGACAAATCTCCGGTTGCATGCAGCCGGGCGGCATGCCGCGGCACGCGCTCTCGCATCTCTTTGCAGAAAAGATCGCTCCTTCTCCCCAATAAAAGAAAATGCGCGGCCGGCCGCGCATCGAGAAGCCTCGGAATGAGTGTTTCCAGGGGTATGGCGATATCCGACCCGTAGGTTCCAAAATGTCCCAGCAAGATCCCCGCGGCCACGCCTTCGATCCGGCGCAGACGCCGATTGGCGACCTCCGCCGGATCGGACACCACGGGAAGCGTCGCGGGCAGCGGCAGCCAAACAAACCGGGGATTGCCTGGCTTGGAGTAAGGGCGCAGATAGCGCTCCCACGTGGGGGTTGAAAGGTAAACGATTCGAGCGCCCCGCATCAACGTCCACGCCATCAATCTCTGAACCATCGCCAGCACATTTCGATGCGGCTTGGTGAAGCCAAAGTAAAAAAACGGCTCATGGAAAACGACTCGAACATCGTCGCCCGCGGTTTGGCGGCGGCGAACCCAATCGCAGAACGGCAAGTTCATTCCCCTGAAGCCGAAGGCATTGGGGACGTACTGAATCAGAATCCTCTTTGGCCCCGCAAGAGCGTCCAGTTGGGTGCCGAGACGAATCAATCCTGCGCGGTCGAAGTCCGCACGGCGCGTGCGGATTCCCGACCCGTCGCCGTCAGGCGAGGCAGGTTCACCAGGGTCGGACTTTCCTGTGGAGTTCGGAGTCCATACAAAAACTTGACCCCCATCGCTCGCCAACAAGTGAGCGACCGTTGCCGAGAAGTCTCCCACTCCACCACGCAGGGGCGGATACTCGCCAGTGACCAAGTGCCATGATTCAGCCTCGGGCTTGCTCAAGCACGCTCAGCAGTCTCCGCACGTGGCGGTCCAGGGTGTAGTCGGACGCCATTTGTGTCGCGCCGGACCGGAAGCTTTGCCATTTAGATTCGTCCCCGATCAAACTCACGATGGCGTTTCCCATCGACTCGGCGGTGGGGGGATCACTTTTGGCCAAGACTCCATTGGCGCCGTCATGGAGCCATTCCGAGATGCCCCCCACATCAAACGCCGCGCAGGGGATGCCGAACCGCGCGCATTCAAGGCCGACCAAACCAAAGGGTTCGGGCCAGAGGCTGGGTATAACGAGGCCGCAAGCGCCGTCCAAAGCCTTCCACTTCGCCTCACCCTCGAGCCACCCATGAAACACGCCATCGATCCCGTCTGTTCGAGCCGCCACTTTGCAGGGCGTCAGCAGGGGACCATCTCCTATGAAGTCCATCTGGATCTTTCTCCCGAGTTTTCGCATGGCCACCATGACCGCCTTCGCGAGCAATTGCGGCCCTTTCAATGCCGTCATTCGCCCAATGAAAACGAGGCGGTGTCCTCCCTTGGGATCCGTATGCGCCGCTTTTGGAGGGCGGACCGCTGGCGCCGAAGCGGGAGGATCGCCGAACAGCGGGATTGACGTGATCCGAGTTGGTGGGACTCCATGGCGCGTGTATTCCCGGCGCATGTGCTCGCTGGCGACGAGCACCGCCGCATACTGGCTTAAAAGCCGGTGCTGTTCACGAGCCCAGCGATAACCGCCAAAACAAGCGCCCAGAGTTCGCTGTCCGCAGCCCCTGACAAAATAATGTGCCAGACATCGCGCGCTGAAACGCCGCTGGCACGTTTGAATTTGGCCAAGGGATGTCGATTTCAGTCCCGAGACGCACGTCCCGAAATAGCCGTGCATGAATTTCACAACGGGGCAACGCCTCAGCAGCAGGCGCTCGACCTCCAGAAACCTCATGTTGTGCGAGAAGCAAATGTTGAAGCCGTCGTTCTCCGCGCCTGACGGAACCAGTCTTTCCGTTCGCGCGTCGAGCCGGATGCATCGGCTGACATGAGGGGCGATGCCAGAAGGTTCACCAACGCAGTATCCAAACACGACTTCGTGACCCAATGCGCTCAGGCTCGAAGCCACTGATCGCAGGTACGTTTCAACGCCTCCTCCGTCGCCGGCGCCGTCATTGACGATCAGTAATTTCACCAGGAACGGCGGTCTCCGATGCCGCTGCGCTCGACTTGGGAACAAGTTCCACGCAGACTCCCTCCTCATGCCACGGGTCGAAGCCGGGTGCGATCATCACCATGGCAAGCGACAGTTCGTCTAAGAGCGCTGACCAATCCTTCTTCCCACGGCCCTGTCCTATCCAAATCGAGGGATGCAACTCAACGAAGCATCTGAGAGAACGCCCCAAGGACCGCATCAAGTCTCTGGCGCCACGAAGCACTTCAAACTCGGCTCCCTCGACATCGATTTTGACAAATTGCGGCAGGATCCCCCTTTGCCGGCAGAACCCATCCAGAGAGATCGATTCCACCAACACCCGGTCCTCTCGCGAGTGGGGCGCGGCGCGATCCTCAAGCCTCCCGCTGCCGATTGAATCACCAAAAGTGAAGAAGCAATTCATTTCTCGATCGGAGACTGCCTTCCGGACGATCGTGACTCGGTCCTCGAGATGGTTCATCGAAACGTGCCTCTCCAAGCCGGCCGAGACTTGGGGGTTAGGTTCGAAGGCGTGGACATGTCCCGAGGGTCCAACCCACTGGCTGATGAGCAGGGAGTAGGCCCCGAGGTTCGCCCCCACGTCCAGCGCTTGGGCGCCAGGTGAAACCGCGTTCTTGAAAGCCCTGTACTCAGTGAGATTCCATGACAGGGAGCGCCATTTGGGATGAATCCTCAACACTTCCCCGTCGGGCAGCACTCGCCTGATCCCGCGACCCAAAGTGAGAGCCATCCAAGCCGCGTGAAAGAAAACTCTCGCGGCCGACGAACGGCCGAAAGCCGCTCGAGACCAGCGAAGTGGCCAATCTCCAACTTTGCTTGTGGTCGAAGCTTGGAACGATTGGGCCTGCTTCACGTTGGTATAATCTGGAATTCCACTCAATCAATGGAGGAACCGGGCCAGTCCTCAAGAAAGGCCGACCCCGCGCCGCCTCGGCCCCGGGAAAGGAGGTGCTCCCCCTGGAGGATGCTGGTGCGGTCTTCAGCCATGTTTTTTTTGGTGCGGGTTCACCGATGGTGGTGTGCTTTCGCGCAAAGCGACGCAGGCCTCGAAGAGGCGCGCGTAACGCGCCGTTTGGAGCGGCAGATCAAAGTTTTTGACCGCGAGAGCGCGACACGAGGAACGAAAATCAACCCCTCTCCGCAGGTCCTGCAGCGCCCGTTGCAAGCATTCCGCCACGCCGGCGCTTGTCGCCGAAGAGGCGATCCAGCCGGAAACCCCTTCTTGAATGATTTCCGGCACACCGCCGACAGGAGTTGATACGGCGGGAGTGCCACAGGCAATCGACTCCACCAACACGTTAGGCAGATTGTCGGCGAGAGTGGGGAACAGGACGAGATCAGCCGCGTTGTAGGCTAGCGCCTGCATTCGCTCGGAGGTTTGATAGCCGAGGTGCCGCGCCTGGATGTGAGGTGGCAGATTCGAAGGGGGTGCCGATCCCAGCGTGAGAAGACTAATTTTCTCCTCGCGCGCGGCCAGCAGCGCGGCATGAAAGGCTTCCGCCCCTTTCTTTGGATCGTCCAGCGAGACTCCGCACCCCAGCACCGTCAACCCTTCCAAACTCAAACCTAATGCGCGTCTGGCAAAGTCGCGGGGCATCGGTTCATAGGTCTTCAGGCACAAACCGTTGGCAATCGTCTCGATTCGGTGCTGTTTCCACATCGATTTGGAGGCTTGGCTTGCGAGCCAGCCCGACGGGCACAGGGCGACAGGAGCCATCGTTTGCGACAACGATCGTGCCCGGGCATTCCATTGCCCGGCCGCGTCGCGGGAGGCCGTGCCGCCATGGTGTTTCCAGCACTGGCATGCTTCGCTGCACCCGGTCGCAAAGGCGGTTTCCGCAAATGCGTGGGTGCAGCCTCCTGTGAAGCTCCACATGTCATGCAATGTCCAGATTGCGGGGGCGACCTGGCTTGAAACGGACAAGAAAGAAACAGGCCAATCTGACCAATGCAGATTGTGCAAGTTCACGACATGGGGCTGGATGGCGCGCAGCAGATTTCGGAATTCGCCTTCCAGACGCCGGTGTCTCAGCCTCCGCCCGACGACGGCACACCCGGGAATCCTTCCAAAAAGCAGCCAAAAAGCCTCCTCGCGGGATCGCAGTCGAAGATGCCAGGTTTTCCATGGATGCCGCTGGATGCTGGGGCGGGCGGTGACACAATGGATCTCATGCCCGGCTTCGGCCAGACCCGCCGAGAGCCGCGCCGCGGCAATGCCGGCGCCTCCGTGGGCTTCCTGGTCCGACACCACGGCGATTCTCACTCTTCGGCTCCTCCCTGAATTGCGGTCTGGGCGCCTCTGGTGGTCAACTCATCGTTGACGGCCACGATTCTGATTTGAGTGAGGTTCGGCGTGAGCACCGCGTACAATTGGCAGGCCCGATGAAATAGTTTTGCGCCAAAATATTTGCGGATCGTATAGTAGCGCGGGGGCCATTTGTGCTTGATCTCCCCAACCTCCAGCACTCGATATCCAGCAGTTGAGAACAGATTTCCTAGATTCATCTCCGACCACGTGAAGAGGTGCTGGTTGATATCGTTTGGGGCCCAAGGATTCCGGCGTTCACAGGGCACCACAAAAATCGCCGAGCCGCCCCGTTTCAGCTTGCCCCGAAGCCTTCTTATTTCGTCCAGCGGCGAGTGAGTGTGTTCGAGCGCGTGACACGAAATCACTACGTCGGCCCATCCGTCCGGAATCTCCCGAGTGAAAGCGACGGTTCGAACGCCGCTTGCCGCGGCGTGCTCTCTCGCGACGGGATTCAACTCGACTCCTATTTTCTCCGCGCACTCAAGCCTTGCCAGCAAATAGCCTCCGCCCGATCCGAAATCGATCACCCTGTGGCGCGGTTGGACGTGCGAGCCGAACAAGAACAAGTTCGCCTCCGCGCCAAAAGCGCCCATGTTCTTTTGCCAGTCGAAATAGCTCTTCTCGTAATGGTTCATGAACGCTTCCTTCTGATCGCCAGAAAACGCATGGAAGGCGCTTTGGTTCATCCGCGCGGTCGGCGCGAGCGCTTCAAAGCCCACGTGGACGGATGACCGCGCATCAAGTGGAAGACCGGCCTGGCGTGATGGAACAGCAGGCGCCAGAACCACGACTCCTTGGAATGCCATCCCCCGAAAACGTGATCGAAGACCACGGTTTCCGCGTGAAGATCCCGAGCCAAAGGAGACGGCAGACGGCATCCTCGCAAGAGCTCTCCCTCGCCGACCCAGTAGGGGCGTTCGCCAGTGGTGTGGGTCGCGGAAGGTTCAAAGCCGACATTTGAAACCAGGGGAACCTTCGGAAGCAGAGACAAACCACGGCTGAGCCAGCAAGCGAGCATCCATTCCGCGGCCCAATCCGAAAAACCACCGGATGCAATCAACCGAAAAACGCTGGACCAGTACTCAATCTCGACGGGGTCCTGGCAACAGGCCTTGACGCCATCTAGCATGGAGTCTGGAAGGGCGTCGCCGAGCAAGCTCCGATATTGCCGCCAGGATCTTCTCCAGGTTGCCCAACCCCAAATCAGGCAATATTTGGAAGCGATGAACTCATGCGGCGCGTATCTCAGTTGCGGCGCGTAATTGAATCCACCGATTTGGAAAATACGGGTGTCGCCACTGAATTCATCCAGCAATTGGGAACAATTGTCGTAAAACGAAGACGTGGGCACGCAATCGTCCTCAAGGATGATCGCGCGTTCGACCTCGTCGAAGACGCGATCCAGCCCCGACTTGATTCTGGGGCACAGCCCGAGGTTGGTTTCGGAATAGATTTTCGTGGTCGGGCAATCGGGCGCCAAAGACTCCGCGGCGCGGCGGGCGGCGGCGCAGTCGTCCGCTTCGGCTGCGGATCGGGGCCCGTCGGCGATGATGAACAAGCGGCTAGGGTCTGCCCGCCTCACGGTTTCCATGACGCGGGCCGTGGTGTGGGCGCGTTTGTAGACAAACACCGCGACGGGGGCGCATACAGGCTTCAAACTCACGGCTGGTGAAGGGGGCTAAGGGCGTTTCACAAATCGGCGGTATGCCCGTCGCATCCTCGTGCCAAGCGGTGTCAACAGGAAGGGGGTTCTAGGCCTGAACCCGCTCCAAGGCGTGCCGGCAAGACATTCAAACAACTGCGGCGCTCGCGCATCATCGCAGCCATGTTGCCAGGGTTTCACAACTCCGTTGAAATGCACGATGAAGGGGCCCGACCTCACGGACTCCAGAATCGCGGCATCGTATCCCGCCTCCACCCAACTTGATTGGGGATACAGAATGCAGTGCGTTTGGTTCCATCGAAGATCCAATGCCCGCCAGCGCCCGTAGAGGGTCACGTTGAGCCCCCCTTGGTCCCACCAAAAAACTTTCCGGCCATGGGCGCGGAGGTATTCGAGCGTGCGCTCCGGAACCTGGTCTCGTCTCCAGCCGTCCAGGTCGAACATGAGAACTCCCGAGTTGAAGTAGCGGGCTTTGGGATCCATCGACTGGGACTCCCAATCAAACACCGCGGTTGGCGAGGAGACGAACGGGACCCCCACCTCAGGGACGGCCCACGTCGATGTTTGTTCATCGGTCGGGTGGCGCAACAGGGCCGCGATATCTTGTCGGACGATGAGATCCGAATCCAGATAGATCACGCGGCCATGTTCGTTCCGAAGAATCCAAGGGCTCAGCACCCGCGCGTAAGCGGCGGCTCCGCCGTGGCCGGTGGTGTCGACGTTTCCCAGCACGGAGAGGTCTACTGGAAAAAACTCAACCGTGGCGCCGAACTTCGATGCCAGGCGTGTGAGGCGGCGGCTCGTTCGTGAAGAGACGCCGCAATCGAGAACCAGGAACCGGAGGCGGCCGGGTGAACCGGAAGTCGCCAGGGCTGAGGATATCAAGGCCGCCAAACCCACGGCGTAGGCCTCGTTCGCCGTTGTCACGATGCGCGCGGGCGACTCGGAAGATTGATGTGACGTGTTATGGGCCACGCTGCATCAGAACCGCGGTGTTCAGGTAGAACTCACTCCTCATCGACACGCGAGCCTTGATCCATTCACTTCTGAGCACGTGCTCCAACGCTCCGCAAAGCCGCCGGAGGCAAAAGGAACTCAATCGGGCTGATGGTCTCGGATTTCGTTGGAGCACGATTTGACTCTTCAGAATCAACCGGAGGACATCCCAGGGAGAGCCGGCTTCGAGGGATCGCAGAATTCGAAACCCATGCCTCTCCGCAAAGGCGTTGATGGCATGGATTGTGGGCCTCCAGTAGTCATGGGGCCGTTCATGGGGAAAATAGACGAATGGGCAAGTCACCAAAACGCGTCCGCCAGATCCCGCGAGTTGGCTCATGTTGCGAAACGCGTTGCTCCAGTCGAGCACATGTTCCAGGACCTCGGTGCAGAGCAAGAGAGAGAAAGGCGCCAAGTCCAGGATACTCGTTGGCAAAGCGCCGTCGATGGGCATGACAAACTCGACGGTTCCCATTCGATTTTGCCTAATATCGCACGAATGGTAAGAATAACCCCGGTCGAGCAGCACCTGCTTCAACGGTTGTTCACCGCAGCCGACGTCGAGCACTTTGCCGACGGTCCCGGGGTCCCGGCTCGCTTCCACACGGAGCTCGTGGATGGAGGCCGTGATGATGGGGAGGATCACTTCCTCCGGCGGACCGCTGACGTGGCGGTAAGTTTTCAACGCAGGATCAATTGCATCCGAGAGTCGAAGTTCTCAGCGAACGCTTCTCGAGAAAACCGGTGGTCTCTCAAATACTTCAGCCACTTTTTTCAACGAGGGATTCAAACCGTTTCCGAGGATACACATCCAGCAATCCTCCATGCGTCGCGTTGATGATGGAGACTCCCCGGCTTGCGGCAAACTGTTTCAGCAGAATGTGGTCCTCCCAGATTTGCGTCAGCCACCAATAATAAGATCCATTCGTCTTTCCCAGCAGGTCGTAGTCGTAAGCGGGGGTTCGATCTATGTGACTTTCAGCAAAGAAGTATTGATCCTCCGAGTTCAGAAGATGGTAGTTGTGGTCCAACCCCAACAGAACGATCTCGCGGCAACCCATCAGAATCCCGTGCAAGATGCAGTGTTGAGCCACGTTAAAGAACCAGGGGAGCGTCAGTCCAAAATTGAGTTGCGCCAGTTGATCCGGCGTCAGCTCCCTCATTCGGTTGTAGTTGAGCACACCCGCGGTCGTCCCCGCAGGAAACTGGCTGGAGCGGTGGCGGGCGATGGGATGCAGGGTGGCCGGCACGACGAACATCGTGCCATCGATCTGGCTGGCCATTAATTGACTGCGGAACAAAACCGCATATGGGATCTCCTCGAACAAGCCATCGTCGAACACATAGTGATAGGTCGGTCGAATGCGGGCGTAGTCTTGATGCTTGTGGAATTCGTTCATCACAAAAACCACGTGGCCTCTTGCGAGGGTCAGATCCTGTTTGCCGATGGAAGGACCGTTCCCGATCACGAAAGCCTTCTTGCCCGCGTGAATGCCGTCCAGCGGAGGGTTGGCATCCAGGACCGCGCGATACTGTTGCAGCATCCGCCGGGTGTTGACGGCTCTGTCAAACTGCCTGAGCCACAGGGGAAATCGGTAGGCCCCAAACATCAATAGACGATGGGCCAGCGGGTTGAACCAACTCATGCTCTTCAGGATCCCTTTCGCGGGCAGTTCAGGAGTCAAGAAACTGGGACAATGGGAGCCCTGCTGGCTGGCTGTCTCGATCTGGCGACCGACAACTCACTCAGAGGCGCTTGCCCACATCGGTCCGGCGCGGCTCCGCACTCCGCACTCTCACCCAGCCGCTTCGTAGGCTGTTCTGATCCAGTCAATCAACTCCGAGTCCACCTCCGACGCTTCCCCGAGTCTGACCTTGTATTGGCACATTTGTCCGGGCGGCAGTTCTCGCAGCCGACCGGTGGCGGCCACCCCCTTCATGTTGAGTCCGACCTCCACTTGAGAGTTGGTCGCGGGGCCGATCATGGTGAACTGCTTCTTTCGGCGATAACTGATATACGTTTTCTTCGGCGCCTCTTCAAACTCCCCGAAATGGCGCATGGCTTCCAGGAGTTTGTCATGAATTGGGCGCAGGACCGCCTTGGGTCCTGTGTAAAGCGAATTGAGCGCTTCGTCCGGGGACGAAACCCGGGGGCCCTCCTTGTTCGCGTCTTCGGATTGGCGCACAGTATGCACGAGAGTATTGGCGTCCCCATGTCCCATGCCGAGGGTCTTCTTGAGCATGGTCACGAGTTCTCCGTGCTTGGTGAGGCCGCTGGCTTTCATGATCGCGGCCAACTCTGAGAGCGGCTTTCCGGTGCGTTTGACGATGTTGTCCAGTTGCGTGGCCAAGGCCTTGTTGAGATCAGTCATAATATGTTTTAAGGGGATGGTAGATTAGATGAAGATTGCCAGCCTCAGACGAATCAATTCTCACACCGTGTAGGAATCGGGACGGTAATCATCGGTATGATGCCGCATCCATTCGATGGTTTGCTGAAGGCCCTGTTCCAGCGTGACCTTCGGCTCCCAGGCAAGGATCTGGCGGGCGAGAGTGTTGTCGGCGAGCAGTCGTTCCACTTCGCTTTTCTCGGGGCGCAACCGCTGGCGGTCTAGATCGATCTCAAGCTCGAGGCCGAGCAACGATCCGATCAACCCCGCCAAGTTTCCTATGCTGATCTCGCGATTGGATCCCAAGTTGATGGTGCGGCCCAGCGCGCCTTCTGCCTCGGCCGCGAGCACGAAGCCATCCACGGTATTGGAGACGAAGTTAAGGTCTCTCGTCGGAGCGAGGCTGCCCAGGCGAACACGCCCCCCCTTCAAGGCTTGGGACAGAATCGTGGGAATGATCGCCCTTGAGGACTGCCGCGGGCCAAAAGTATTGAACGGGCGAACCGTGACGACGGGAAGGCCATAGGAAAGATGAAAACTTTCGACGAGTTTGTCTGCGCCGATCTTGGTTGCCGAATACGGGGACTGCGCTCTGAGGGGATGCGATTCGTCGATCGGCACTCGAAGCGCCGTCCCGTAGACTTCGCTGGTCGATGTGTGGAGCACCCGCGAGACTCCAAGGGTTCGGGCGGATTGGAGCACATTGAGGGTTCCTCCGATGTTCGTCTCGACATAGGAGGCTGGCGCCTCGTAGGAATAAGGAATGGCAATCAGGGCGGCCAGGTGGAACACGATGTCGATGTCCTTCATCGCCCGATGCACGCACTCCGGATCACGAACATCGCCCGCGATAAATTCTATCCTCGCCCGCCGCGACGAATGCTCGAGCCATCCTCGTTCGCCTCGTGAATTGTATTGCACGAACGCTCGAGTGCGGGCTCCCAAGTCCACGAGCCGTTCCGTCAGATGGCTGCCGACAAAGCCGCCCGCTCCGGTCACCAGCACACGTTTAGCGTCCCATTTCATGGTCATTGGATTAGAGCAAAATCGGCGCCCGGATCAGCCGCCGCGAGCCGCTTTCAACTGCTCTCGTTGTCCGACGTCGATCCACTCATTTTCAATTTCGTAAGCCCCGAGGGATTCGCCCCTTTGGATGCAGTCTTTGAACAGGCCGGTGATCGGGAATTCTTGATCGGCCGGGATCCTCGCCAGCAGGGCGGGTTCAAGGGAATAAATACCCGTGTTGATCCACCGCGTGAGCATGGGTTTCTCGTGGAATCGAACGACTCGGGAGTTCTCCATCTCCACGCAGCCGAACGGCACCGTGTGGGAATAACTTCGAACTCCCAGCGTCGCCATATGTCTGCCTTGCCGGTGGCACTCCAGCAGGGCGCCCACGTTCGCCTGCGTCACGATATCGCCGTTCAAAACGAGCAGTGGATCAGCCGGTTTTGAGGGGATCAAGCCGAGGGCGCCACCGGTTCCGAGTGGCTTCTCCTCGCGCAAATACTCGATTTGGCAGCCGTACTTTAGGCCATCTCCAAAATGGTCCTCAACCATGTGGCCCAGGTAATTGATGGCCAGGAACACGCGGCGGATGCCATGCCCGACCAAGTGCAGAACCAGACGTTCCAAGATGGGCCGGCCCGCGACTCGGATCATCGGTTTGGGAAGTTCTTCGGTGAGTGGCAGCAGGCGGGTGCCCTTGCCACCAGCCATGACGACCGCCCAGTTTGGCCGCTCTACCGCACCAATCAATTCACGGAGCAAGTGGAGCCCAGCGAGCTTTCCGTCGGCGTCGACGATGGGTATTTGATTGAGCGTGCGGGCGCGCATCAAGTCGAGAACCTCGGCGCGGCCGATGCCGGGGGAGACGGAAGTGAAATGGCGCGTCACATGCGGGGAGAGTGGCGACTCCAGGGACGCTCCTTGCAGGAGCGCGCGCCTAATATCGCCATCGGTCATCGTGCCGGCTAGCAGGCCGGATTCGTCGACCACGAGGGTGATCTCGGCGCCGCTCCGCTCCAATGACCGCATCGCATCCACGAGCCGGGCCTTTTCCAACACCAAGCAATGTTCGAGAGGCGTCAACGGCATGGCAACAGGAACGGGCTGGTCATGCTTCACGCCTGGTGGCGGCGACGATTCGCCTCGCGTCGTTCGGAATTTTCATACCCCGAATGTTATCCCAGACTTCAGCGGCAAGCGGTAGAGCAGAAAATAGGGGGGGGCTTTAGGCGCGTTTGACTGGCGCAACCAATCCTGGCACAAGTGCTCGTACGCGGCGATGTCATGAATCCGCCGCCCCACTTGAAAACTCCTGCGGTGGGCCGAGAGGCTGGACTTGAAGCGCAACAAGGCGTCGTCCGGCGCGGACGTGCGCCCGCCTCCCAAGTGAAACCATCGAAGCCCGCGCGCCAGCGCCCACTCCGCGGCGGCATGAAGCAGCAGATTGTTCGGCCCCGCGTCCCTAAAGCGCTCGCTGCTGCCCGACAAGTGGTAATCGATGCCTTCATCGGAGACCAAAATCAACGCGGCCGCGGCGACCGCTTCGTGGTGCCGCACCACAAAAAGACGCAATCGATCTCCCAAACCAGCCGCGAGTCTCGAGTAATAATCCCCGCTAAAAAAGTAAGAGGGCGCCGCTCCGGCGCGGCGCATGGTTTGCTCGTAGATCGCTTGAAACATCGCCCAGTTCTCCTGGGCGGGGCGTTCCTCGCACACAAGCCCCTTTGACAACGCCTTGCGCACCATGTTTCTCTGAGTCGAAGGATAGGAATTCCACAAATCAGTGGCGGAACCAGACAAAGGAAGCAGAACGGTTTGTCGATCCTTCGAGATTTGGAGCGGCAAACCCTTGCTTTCCGCGTTGTTCAGAACGGGGTTGAACCGCGCGAATTCCGCGATCACTCGCTGGGCTTGGCACCATTCCCTGAACATTTCCCACCCCTTGGACTGAAACTCTGGGTCCTCGCCAAAGAGGAGTGGACCGGTATAGCCGTAGACGGTTTCGATGTCCTGAAAGCCCTCCGGAATCTCCATGGAGCCAACGTATTTGATGGGACGAAGCAAGAAACAATGGAAGAGGCATTGGCCGTTTTGCTCGACCACAAAGGCCCGCGCGCTGGCATCACTTCCAGCTTCGTGGGCGCGGTGATACTCGGCGCTAAAATAGACATCCGCCCCAGGCAGCTGCTTCAGGGTCGAAGCCCACTCTCCCGAGTCTTCCGAGAAAAGAACGCGGCAATTCAACCGGGGCTCTCCACTTTGGGTTCTAGAGCGTCCATGCCCACGATCTGATGTTTTGCCAAGGGGTGGCGCAGGCGGCGGCCGCGCACTGCGTCGAGGAACGCCGGCGAGAGTCCACCCGCAGCGCGCAGCCGAGCCAAATCGCTTTCCGCCAAGACGTGGCCGGCAGGGAGATCTCGAGACGCCACCAGGCACTTCTGAACCACTTTCTTAATCTCCAATTCGGGGGCCGCAGGCCGTTTGACCCCGTCACCCAACGATGATTCCACAGCCCGGATCTCTTGAACGAATCGGCCAAATTCCACGGCATCCATCGACGCCGCGTGATCGGGACCGGCCATGGCGCGGTCCAATGTCATATGCTTCTCGATGATGCAGGCACCCAGAGCCACGGCCGCCATGGAGATTTCCCGCCCGACAGTGTGATCCGAGAATCCCACTGGACAATGAAACGTCCGCCCCAGCGTCTCCAGCGCCCTCAAGTTGCAGTCGGCTGGCTTGGCGGGATAGCTGGACACGCAGTGAAGCAACGCGAACCGGCTGTTGCCCTCCGCCTCGAACGCGCTGATTGCCTCTCCAACTTCCGCCAGCGTCGACATGCCCGTTGAGAGAATCATGGGCTTCTGCTTGCTCGCCACGTGCCGCAGGAAAGGGTGGTTAGTGATCTCTCCAGATCCGATTTTGTAGAGCGGCACGTTCAATGAATCGAGGAAATCCGCGCTGTCTTCCTCGTCCGGCGTGGATAGGAACAGAATGCCGAGGCCGTTGGCTCGGGCTTGCAACGCGCGGAAAGCGCCATATTCCAGCTCCAACTGTTTGAGCAGCGCAAACTGGCTCGACTCGTGGTCCAGGCTGGACCGCTGGTACTCCGCTGCCGGCGCGCCGGGAACGGCGACTTTTTCCGTGACCCATGTTTGGAATTTGATGGCGTCAGCCCCCGCGGCATGCGCCGCGTCGACGAGCCGTTCCGCCAATTCCAAAGAGCCGTTGTGGTTCACGCCGGCCTCCGCAATGATGAAACAGGGGTGGCCGGCGCCTATGCGGCGGCCGGGAACTTCAAGACATTTCACGGTCAAACTCGGGGCGTGCTCTTTTTGATTCATCGAGGATCGGCCCACAGAATAATCTTCTCCACGACCACCGATTCCCTTTCGTGGATTTGTCGCTCCTTATAAGCAATTTTGAATCCGGCCTCGTGAAAGAGGTCGGCGGCCTGGTCGAGTGTCCAGATCGAGCTCACCCCCGTGTTCGCGAGCACTCCTTCGGTGATGCCTTTCCACGTGTTGGGGGCCACGAGAATTCCCGTTCCGAGCCCCGAGCAGAGGGGGCCAAACAGACAACTCAGCATGCGGCCGCCGGGCGCGAGAAGGCCTCTGTAAATCGCCAGGGCATCGCGAAGTTTCCGCTCGTGGTTGCAGAGCAGAGCGTAATGATCCACCAGCAATTCGAACGCACCGGAAACGAGGGTGCCGGGAGCCGTGATGTCCCCCTCCAAAGAGGTTACCCCGCTCGCGACGTGGAAAAACTCGAGTGTCTGCTCCAGTTGCCTGAGCGCCGACGGCGATCCCTCCAGAGCGGTGACCTGAGCGCCGTTGCGCGCCATGAACCAGGATACCGCGCCGGCGCCCGCGCCGATGTCCAAGACCCTGGGGGCGCCTCCCGATCGGTCTCGGTTCGCCATGAAAAACCGCACCGATTCCTCCGATGGATAGCGTCCCCACGGGCGGTTCGCGTGAATCTTTTCCCAGATTTCTGGCACCGAGATGGTTTTCATAATGCATCGTCTGATGAATAATTTACAAATCGCTTTCTCAAAAGACGTTCGCGTGACGGCAGGCCGGCCAGAACCTCGACAATGCGCGCGGCGGCGTGCCCATCGCCGTATGGGTTAGTCATGCCTTCGAGACCTGTCCGGAACGAGGGCTCGAGCAGGCTTTCCAATCCGTTGGCGATGGCACTCGCGGCGCATGGTTGGTGGATGACATTTCGCGCGTGGCACCGCCCGGATTGACGTTCGCCAATGTTCAGCACCGGCAATCGATAGCTTGGCGCCTCCCAAATTCCGCTAGAAGAGTTGCCGGCCATTCCGTCGGCGATGGCGAGAAGGCTGCTGAAAAGGCGAGGTCCCAACGCCGTGTGGAATCCGGTGCGGGGCCGCACCGTCGCGAGCTCCCTCAATCGCCGGTTGATGCTGTCCCCACCAGGGTCCGCATTGGCCGCGGTGATCACAAGAGTGCCCTGGTAGTCAGCGAGTCCCTGGATGACTTCCTGCACTTCAGTTTTCGGATCGCCCCCAAGCGTCGTCGGATGCCAGGTCAGCACCACCACCGGGGGACATAAATCTTGACCAATGGCGTTTGACAACTCCTCGCGAGGCAGTCTCGGCGCCGATAAGACGGCGTCCAGGGAGGGGTCGCCTGTGACGGTGATGCGCCAGTCTTCTTCTCCGAGCTGTTGGACTCGCCGCCGCGCGTTTTCCATGGCGACAAAATGGACGTGGGAGAGTTTCGTCAAGGAGTGGCGCACGGCATCGTCGTAAGCGCCCTCGGTGATCTCCCCTCCTGAGACGTGAGCCAGAGGCACTCCCAGGGCCGTGGCGGCGCTCGCGGCCCCGAGCAACTCGCTTCGGTCGCCCACCAACAGCAAGACATCTGGCGCGAGGCGGCCCAAGGCCTCGCCCATGCCGGTCGTGACGGCGGCGATCGCCGCCACAGCATCGCCAGGAGTATCGCCCTCCTTCCAGGGGATGCGCTCCGAGGGAGCCATGCCCTCCGCTTCCAAGCTGTGCACCAAGCGATCCCCAGGCTCGGTCAGGAGCCTCCCGCCGGCGATGAATCGGGGCGCCAGGCGGGAATCGTGCGCCGCGGCTTGCAGCACGGCGCGGCAAGCGCTGAAATCGGCGCGATCGAAACTCGCCACCGCGATGACGCGGGCCTTGGAAGACCCGGTCATGAAGAAGAAGAAGACAGAGCGGCGGAGGCATCAGCCGCTCCAAGAGCGCGATGACGGCCTACCCGATCATTGAGCATGAGTTCCGCTTGATGGAAATCCCAGGGAGTGTCGATGTCCAATGAACGTTCGGCCGGCATCACATACGCCCGAGCTCCCGCAGGCAGAAAGGTCTTTGCCGCGCGCAGGACCGGGGTCTTGATAAAATAGATCGCCCCGTTCACCTGGTACAGCTCCTCATTGTCTTGCCTGCGGCTCTTCCCCGCGCCGTCGAGCCATGGCGTTAACTCTCCCTTCGGTGAAAGGCGCTGCAGCCATTGCGGCGGATGCGACACCTTGCAGACCCCGACGACGGCCGGCGCTCCCTCTTGCCGCTGGCAGCGCACGGCCTCGACAATGTCGTTCGCTTGGCGCAATGGGGACGTGGGCTGCAGCAGCAACACGAATTCAGGCTCTTCTTCCCCCGCGTTCTTCAGCCATTCCAAGGCATGTTCGACGACTTCGAAGGAGGACGCCGTGTCTGAAGCAAGCCTTGCGGGACGGACAAAGGGAACACCGGCGCCGGCGCCTCTGGCAACGGTCGCGATGGCCGCATCCTCAGTGCTTACCCAGACTCGTTCCGCCACTCCCGATTGCAGCGCGGCTTCGATGGTCCAGGTGATGAGGGGTTTTCCAGACAACAGTTTGAGGTTTTTCCCGGGCAATCCTTTGGATCCGGCACGAGCCGGTATCAGGCACAAGATTCCAGGGGGCGCACTTGGCGGATTCATCAGAATGTCAGGAGGAGCAGGCGACTTGTGCCTGAGCGGGCACCCGGGGAGCGCGGCCAAATCATCGGAAACCAGGATTGTTCGAGCCCATGCCAGTTGCCAACCCTCTACACTTTCGCGATTTCAGGAAGCAGATCCGAAGTTTCGTCCGCGGAAGTCACCAGCTGGTAAAACCGGCCTTTCGCGGCCATCAGATCCGTCCAGGAACCTTCTTCGGCCACCGTCCCTTTGTCCAAGACCACGATGCGATCGGCGTTCCTGACGGTGGACAACCGATGCGCGATGATGAGGACGGTTCTCGACATGGAAACATTATCGATGGCTTCTTGAACGTGCCGCTCGGACACCGTATCCAGGGAAGATGTGGCTTCGTCCAAGATGAGAAACCGCGGCGATCGAACCATGGCGCGAGCGATCGCGACGCGCTGTCGCTGGCCGCCCGAGAGTTGCACCCCGCGGTCGCCAACCGTGGTGTCGATCCCCTTGGGAAGCGCGTCGACGTACTCTCGCAGATTCGCCGCATCGATCGCCTCTTGGATGGCCTTCTCATCGATCGTCGAGGACCCGTAGGCAATATTGTATCGAATCGTGTCCTGAAAGAGGAATGTATCTTGATCCACCAAAGCCACCGCGTCGTGCCAGCTATCGGGAGTGAACTCCCAAAAATCAATGCCATCGACGAGAATTTTGCCGCTTGATGGGGGTCTCAAACGGAGCAACAACGCGGCGATGGTGGACTTGCCTGAGCCGGAGGCGCCCACCAAGGCCACTTTTTGGTTGGCAGGGATGACAAATGAAACGCCTTGCAGGGCGAGGCTGCCATTGGGATAGGAGAAGCCCACATTCTTGAATTCGATGCCGCGGTCGATTTTGCGAAACGAGGCGGTGCCAAAAGGTCTTTGAGGATGCTGGACCAGCGAAAGCCAACGCTCCACATCCTCCACGCCGCTGGCCATGTAAAGGAGGTGGCCTTGCATGAGATAGATTTGGTTCACGAGCGGGATGACGCGCAGAAGGATGAAGCAGAACCCGAACAGATGGCTGCTGAGCATCAGGCCAGGCTTCACATAGAGTATGTAGGCCGCCGCCACGAGGCTCATGGCGCCGACCACAGCGACGGATTCCGCGATTGGATGCATCAAGGCGTGGTTCTTGAGGGAACGATCCTCGATGTTGAGCTGATTCTGGCTGAGCCGCCGGAAGCGATCCAATTCGCGGGAATTGGAGTGGGTGGCCCGGATCAATCGCACTCCCGTGAAGGATTCACCCACGGCTTTGGCCAGCGCCCTGTTGGCTTCGCTGAGTTCCGTGCCCAGGGAAGACAGCCGGCGCATGACCCAGGCGATGGAGAGACCGATCGCGACGGCCAGCAGTCCGACGAACAGCGTCAGGGTCCAGGAGATGTAGAACAGCGCCATCACGTAGAGGAGCCCCATGCTAAACCGTTGGGACAGTGACAACCCGGCGTCAAATGCCGAGGTGGTTCTGATCGTGTCATGAAAAAACACGTTCGAGATTTCTCCCGCGGTGCGTTGTTCGAAGACTTCGATCTCGGCTGAGTGCAGACGTTTGAATAAGGAAAGACGCAGATTGCCCAGGACTCGCTTCTTGAACCGCGCCGAGAGCCTGGCGGAAACAAAACCAGCCACGTTCTTCAGGAAAATGGCCACAACAATGATGGTGGCGAACGCGGCGACATAGAAGCCGGAAGTTTTTCCAGGAAAGAAAGATTGGAGCCACTGGATGGGTCTCATCGGGCTGGAGTTCTCACCACCCATCAGCAAGGAGAGCAGGGGGACCAACATGCCCACTCCAACCCCTTCGAACAAGGTCATTAACAGCGAGCTCCCCAGCACCGCCACGAACAGCCACCGGCCTCCCCTGAGATGAGGCCGGATTCGGTGGAAGCACCGGGCCAGGCTCACGAGTCGTTTGAAGTCCGCAATCATCCGGGAATTTTAGGCTTTGCTCCGAAACAGGGACCGGAGGGCGCGCTTGGCGGCGTGGGCGAGCGAGGCCGCGACCAGACACCGGGGCCGAAGTGGGCGAGGGCGGGGATGCTCCTGCCTGATCCGTCCTTCCCACCGCTCAAAGAACCGTCGGCCGTTCAAGAGCACTCGATTCTTGTAGGCTTCCGAAAAGGAATGGGACAGCGTCGAGCTGCCCAGGTGTGTGTAGGCTCCACACCGCTCATAAGCATGAATCGCCACGCTCCGCCCCGATTGCCGAATTCGGTAACAGAGATCCGCTTCATCCCACTCGGTCGGCCGATAAGCCTCGTCCAGCGGACCCACGGCATCCAGGCAGGCGCGGCGAATCACCCACGGGCGGATGACGATATCCACGTCTTTCAAAAAGAACCAGTTGAAGAACGACGGGCCAATCGTCGATTGCAGGCGACTCCCATCATGCAGATCCTCCCAGCTCGCGATGGGCGCGTCGCAAGGAAGACAATTCAGCCCGCGGCTGAGACACAGCACTCCCAAGTCGTGATATCGGTTGAAGGTGCGGATCAACTCAGGGACAAGCCATGGGGTTTCGAGAAACATGTCATCTTGCCACACGAGCACCAAGGGTGCCACCGTCTCCTTGAATCCCCGGTTCGTGCAGACCAGTTCGTGCACGTTGGGTTCATGCACCCATCGGATGGTCAGGCCGCCCTGAGGTCGAGCGCAAAAATATCGCAGGAAATCCGCGGTGCCGTCGGTGCATCCATCTTCAATCACGACGATCTCGACCGCGGAGCCAGCCGCGTGCTTTTTCCAGCTCTCGAGGCATCTGATGAGCACCGCTCGATTGTTGTGCGTCGGAATGGAGACCGAGAGAAGAGGCGACTGGCTCATCTGTCAGCTCGGGGAGTTCTCCAGCCACCGCCGCGTCATCTCCTCGGCCATGTCATCCCAGCTGCGGCGAGCAAGGTTTTGGCCGGCGATTTGAGCCGTCGAAGCAAAATGGTCGAAGTCGTTTCGCCAGGTGAGCAGCCGGGAAGCGATGTCTTGAGCTGTAAAATCTGGCTTCAACCTCAAGCCGTGGAGCGATTTGGGAATCCGCTCGCTCACACCAGCTTCTTCGCTGACGATGACCGGCAAGCCGCAGCAGAGGGCTTCCTGCACCGCCAGGCCGTAAGCCTCATACCGAGCCGCATGAACCATGAGATCCGACGCTCCAACGATTTTTTCCACGTCCCGCCTGAAGCCTAAAAACCGTATTTGGGAGGCCATTCCTTCGCGAACCGCGCGCGCGCGCCAGTGATCCAAATCCCGGCCGGCGCCCACGACGAGGAGGCTTGCGTCCCACGACGGGCCCTGTTGAGCCAGGCTGAGCCAGGCTTCGTACAAGAGGTCGAAACCTTTTCGCCGATCCCCAAGCGCTCCCACGAAGACAGCGACTTTTGAGCTCGATGGCGAGTGGATTCCGAGCTCGCGCCTGATTTCCAGCCGTTCAGATTCAGGGAGAGGATGGAATCTGGCCCCCTCGTTTCCATAATACACCACCTGGATGCGATCAGGTTCCACAGGATAATGCCTGAGGATATCTTTCTTTGTTCTTTGGCTGTTGGCAAAAAGCACCTTTGACTTGGGCAGCCAAAGGCGCTCGCAGCGGAGGTAGAGAGCATGGCTGAGTGAGGCTCGAGCGCGGGCTCCAGGGCTGCCGGACGTGAGCGGCTCGTGAGCGGCATGCAAGTAATGCACCCAGCAGGCGTCGAAAACGGGGCAATTGCCTCCGTTCATGAGGGTTCTTCCGCCACGGTGCGCCAACTCGCGGGCGATCCGCGAGCCTCTCAAGGCCGCGAGTGGAAACCCCATCAGATTCGAACCAAAGGGCTTGGAGACTTTGTGAAATTTGACTCTTGGCGCCTTCTCTAAAATGGTGTCGGCCCGGTGGCCGATCAGATGGAGTTCGAATTTTCCACGATCGGACAACCAGCGCGCCAGCGCCCAATTGGCTGCGTCCATGCCACCAAAAGGCATGAAATCTCCAGTGACCAAAACCACCGGGAGGTGCGCGTTCAAATCGACTCAACGGGACGTGTGTGGGCCTGGCTTGATGGCAACGGCCTGGAGGTGCAAGAACAGCGAAGAAACCCACGAGGACGGCAGACTCTCCAACAAATAAAAACCCAGAAAACAGGGCCTCATGCGGTTGCGAATCAAGGCTCGGAAGCCCGTGACCGGAGGAATTTCTTCGGGGGCGCCCTGCCCGACTCGGATCTGATCGAAACCGGCGTTTCGGAGCGCGAGCTCAAGGGCACGAGGATTGAAGTGGTTCACGTGCACGAGATTGTCTGCCAGGGTGGCTCGGTAACCGGGTACCAGCCTGGATTTCCATGTCTCCTTGAGGTGCTGAGCGCGACCGTTCGGGACTTTCACGACCAGGCAGCCGCCCTCTTCCAACAGGGCATGCAGCGTGCGAAGCAATTCCACCGGCCGGGGGATATGTTCCAACACGTCGATTAAAGTGACCACGCGATAGCGCTCGCCGGAACCCGCGAGTTGCTGGGCGTTCCTGTGATGGACTTTGAGCCCGGTCACCGACTCCGCGTAAGCTCGAGTCTTAGGATTCAGCTCAATTCCCTCGCATTGCCATCCTTGCTCTCGTGCCAGAAAAAGCAAGCGCCCCACGTGGGCTCCCACATCCAGGAACCGCGCTGGTTTCCCGGCGCCGCATCCATTGGAGCTTTTTCGGACGGCCTCGAGCGTGCGCTTGAAGATCAGATCCTTGGCGCCATTTCGGAACTCGCTGACGATCCAGTCGTCCGACCAACGCTGATCGTACATGCGGTCGAAGAATTGGGGAAGCGTGGGCAGCGCCTCGGGTTGGCCGAACCCGCAGCTCACGCATCGATGAAGAGCCAGAGTGAGGTCCCGATATCGGGCCAGCTCAGGGTCCTGGCTTTCATAGATCGCCAGATCCATCCTGAGGCGGTGGTAAGGGACAAAAGCAGTTCCCCCGCAGATCCAGCACGCGATGACCCGCTCGAACAGTGTGATGTCGAGAGAATTCGAGGGCATGCTTTCAGCGGCTCCTTCCGGCCGATCCAAAATCGTCCGAATGCGCCAAGCCTTCGGTCGGTGGCATCTCGTGAGCACGTCCTCTTTCGACACCAAAAAGCGCGCCCAAGAGGAACCAGAACTGAAGCCCGACTTGGGTCGCAAAAGCCGGGAAACTCAAGCAGTGAAGCACGACACCGGCCGAGGCGGCGACGACGATCATGGCCAGGTTGCGAGTTTGGAGGTCTTGGGAAGAAAGCGCCATCCCGACCGCGTGGCGCATGCTTAGGAACCGTGCAGAAATTAATTCCGATTTTGGTCGGGAGAAAGTGTGTAGTTCCAGACGGGTAGAACGGAGTGGGTTTTGAGGTTGAGGAGACGCATTTGGGTATTGGAAACCTTTTGGGCGGTGGGAAAGGACCGC
>SYMW01000057.1 GCA_005805305.1 Verrucomicrobiales bacterium | reverse complement strand
GTGACACTCGAGTCAATTCACAAACGCGGTCTCGTTGGAGAGGAGCAGAGCATGAATGTAGGTTTCCCAAGGATTCAAGGGGCTGGGTTGTTGCTGACGAAACCCGGGCCTGTCGGGCCGCCGGCGTTGCGGACCTCGAGCGCGAGTGGCATCGGCGATGCCCGCGTTTTCAAGGGGGAACGGTCGAACCCGATCTGGCGCGTCGGAAGAAGGCAACGGCGCAGCTTGAACGGAAGCGTTGATGGCGTTGGTCGAAACGAACGCCAAACCCAGCCGCAGCTCCGTATCCGAAGGCGATCTCTGAAACAAAGTGGCGTAGATGTGCCCCATTTTGTCGCGGGGTTCTGACAGGCAAACGAATTCCGCTGACTTGGCGATCGCCCGCGCGGCGTTGAGCACCATCGGACTGTTCATCATGAACAAAACCTGCTGCGGCACGATTGTTTCGAATCGTTTGCCTGTCGACGAGTCCGGGTTGGGAAAATCAAACTGATACAGGACTTCGGGAACTCGGTTCCGGTCCAAGTAGCCATACACCGTGCGTCGCTGCAACCCGGGCCCTGTCGATAACTCCACCGGCCGTCCTCCCTGTTTTTCAACGAACGTTCCGGACATCGCCAGCAGCGAGTCCCGCAGCGCCTCGAAATCGAGGCGTCTGACGTTGGCGCGCCACAGCAGCGCGTTCAAAGGATCGATGCGAGCGGATTGAGGATTGTTCCCAGAGCTTTGGCGGTAGGTGTTGGATAAGAGAATAGAGCGATGCAACGCTTTTATGGACCATCCCGATCCCATGAATCGAGTTGCCAGCCAGTCGAGCAACTCTGGGTGGGTAGGCGTGGCGGCCATATTCCCGAAATCATCCGGCGTGGCCACTATGCCGCCGCCGAAATGGCTCTGCCAAACGCGGTTGACAAACACGCGGGCGGTGAGGGGGTTCGCCGGATCCGCGATGGCGTTCGCCAGTTCCAGCCTGCCGCTGCCTTGGTTGAATCTTTTCCGTTGTCCCACGGTGAGGCATTCCAAAAACTGCCGGGGCACGATGGCCCCACGCTGCGCCGCGTCTCCGCGAATGAAGACGCGCGAGTCCCGGGGCCGGTCCGCGTCCGCCAAGGCATGGGCGCGTGGCGGGGAGTCGGCATGGTTCATCTCAAGAAGCGCCAATTGGTTTCGGAGCTGCTGCCCCCGCCGAATTAAGAGTTGTCGTTTGGCCTGGTCTGCCCGGGCCCTCGAGTCTCGCCGGAACACCCTCAGCTCTTCTTCCCAATCCTTCAGCTTGGAGGTCAGCCCGGCTCGCTGACTCAAATAATTCGTGAAGCCGGAAGTGGCCGGAGGTGTGACCAGCAGGGGCGGCTCCGAAGGTTCCACGCTGCTCGCGAAAATGCCATGCAACGAATAGTAATCCGCCGTGGGTATGGGGTCGAATTTGTGATCGTGGCAGCGCGCGCAAGCGACCGTGAGCCCCAGGAGGCCTCGCGTCACGACGTCGATGCGATCATTGATCACGTCATGCGCTTGGCCATTGAAGCGATCGCCCAGAGTCAGAAAACCCAGGGCGGCCAGAGAGCTCTTATCCTCCCCCTGCGATTCCACCAACAAATCCGCCGCGATCTGCTCCCTCAGGAAGCGATCGTAGGGTTTGTCCGTGTTGAACGCGTCGATGAGGTAATCTCGGTAGGTCCAAGCATGGGGAAAGCGCGGGTCTTCCACCTGCCGCCGCACGTCTCCCTTGGTATCGGCATAACGCGCGATATCCATCCAATGCCGAGCCCATCTCTCTCCATAGCGAGGCGAAGCGAGCAGCCTGTCGACGACCCTCGCATAAGCTTCGTCGCTTTCGTCCGCCAGGAATTCGCCGGCTTCTCTGGCCGAAGGAGGGAGCCCGGTCAAATCGAAAGTCACGCGGCGGAGCAGGGTCAACTTATCCGCCGGTGGATTCGGCTGGATTCCGGCCGACTCGAGCTTCGCGAGCACAAAGCGGTCAACGGGATTAACGACCCAATCCACCCGCTTGATTTCCGGAGGGAGCGGGTTGCCAACGGGTTTGAATGACCAGTGGGAATTGGCCGATGCCAGGGTGGGCTTGCCCGAGAGCTTGGCGGCATCTCTCGGATCGGGAGCGCCCATGTCGATCCATTTGCGGAAATCGGCGACCTGGTCGGACGTTAATCGATCCCCTTTCCCGGGCATCTTGAGGTCGGTATCCGAGTAGGCGATCACGGTGATCAGGAGGCTTTCATCGGATTTTCCGGGAACGATGGCGGGGCCTCTATTCCCACCGCGCAGCACGCCTTCACGCGTGTCCAGGCTCAGGCCGCTCTTGCTGACTTTCGACTGCTGGCTGTGGCATTCATAACAACGTGTCGCGAGCAAGGGACGTATTCGTGTTTCGAAAAAGACCAACTCCGGCCCTTTCACCACCTGCGCCCAAACCGCCACCGGGCCGTTTCCATGCCACATGGCGAGCGCCACCAATGAAATCGAAAGCGGCGAACCCTTCATGATTCCAACACCCCTTTCACTACATCCCCATGGACGTCCGTGAGCCGGAAGTCCCTGCCATTATGCCTAAATGTCAGTCGGGTGTGATCAAAGCCCAGGCAGTGCAAGATGGTGGCATGGAGATCATGCACATGGACCGGGTCTTGCACGGACGCATTCCCAAAGTCATCGGTAGCCCCATAAACAAATCCGCGTTTGACGCCTCCGCCGGCCATCCACGATGTGAATCCTTTGTGGTTATGGTCTCGGCCCGCGCTTTCGCCAACTCCCTGTTGCCGAGTGGGTTTCCGTCCAAACTCGCCTCCCCAGACCACCAGTGT
>SYMW01000056.1 GCA_005805305.1 Verrucomicrobiales bacterium | reverse complement strand
GTTTTTGGCCAGGGATCCCCGGGCAATGCGGTGATGCCGTTCTTATAGCCATTGTTGGCCGTGGTGAAAGTCCCGCCATAGTGCGACAGACTTTCGGTTGCAAAGAAATTGTCCCTCACATGCCACGCGGCGCCTGAATCATAGAACGCATAGGATAAAACGCCTCCCAAGAACGAGTTGTTGGCGGCGTCGAGTGGAAAGTTTTTGTAGGTTGCGTTGTCCTGTGTGTGGGTGATATGAACCCGCTCACAGAGGTTGTTGCGCAGGGTGACGTTCAGGCCATCCACGTTGGGGTTGTAAAAATCCACCATCAAGCCCCGCAAAGTGCAGTCCGCGATATGGATTTCTCCTGACGCGTAGTAATTGGCGCCAATTCCCAGGTGCCGATCATACAGCGTGCCGAAAACGGAAAGATCCGAGTGGATCAGCCGAAGTTCAGGTTTGGGAGGGCCGCTGGAACTGAACGCGAGCCAGGCTTGATCCACCCCGTAGTTGACCAGGGCAAGCGATTCCTGCACCCGGCGGACGTGTCCCAAACGGTTGGGATTGGTCGAAGTGCCTTCGCTGACCAGCCTGGCGCCGACGCCGAGGTAAATGCCGCGCGCACCGTAAGTGCCGGTGGCCACGCCATTGGTCAGTAACAAGGTGGCGTTGGACAAGGTGAAGCCACAAAATAAGTAATCCAATGGATCGTAATGATAACCGAGGTCCGGAGTGTCGGTGTCGCGCTGTGCTTGGGACCAAAGGGTGGTGTCCGTGGTGGTGTTTTGCGTGAGGAGGACAGGCGGGTAGGTGGTTTTCTTTCTCAAGTCAGCCCTGAGCTCCACGTTGATGCCGGGAGTGCCCGCGTTGCGGTAAGGGCTGTTTGGGGCCAGGTAATGGGCGCCAGCGCCGATCGCTTGGAAGACCGAAGATCCGGTAGAGGCGGACTGAACGTTGGCGGTGACGTAGGTGCTCGATGAATAGTCGTTTGGATAGGCGATCTCAACGAGAATCGAATTCGTGAGGTACACGCTGCTGGGACCCTCGCCGGGAGGTTGGGAAGGGCACCACGAAGCCTTGTTGACGGTAAGATGTTCTGCCCGGATCACGCCGCCGTATCGCACGCGCAAAACTTGGTCGCAATCGTAACAGAGGACATTGCGCGCCGCCAGATTGGAGGCATCCGCCAGAATCGTTGCGTAGCACTTGTAGAACTGGGCGTGGCGGAGCCGGTTGTTGTTGGTGTTGTTGCAAAGGACGAGCGGGACGAAGCCGTAGCGGAAATGAACGTATTGCAAATCGTAAGCGATGGCGCCTAAACAATTGAGTTGATGCCAGCCGTAGTGCCAGCCGTAGTGCCAGCCGATGGGGCTGCCGGTGCTGCCGCTGATGGTTTCCCCGGCGGTGTTATCGTCGCGCGCGGTCAGGATGGCGGGACGATACGAGGAGGTTTGGCAGACGAGGGATCCTGTCACCAGGATCCTGGGAAAGTAATTGGCGGATTGGTTGTAAGCATCGTAATTGATCACGGCTCCGCCTTCCAGGATCGTTGTGCCGGAGAGAGTGACCTCCGATTCCACGTAATAGGTCGTGTCTCCCTTGAATGTGTCATTGGCCTGGCTAGTCACGGCCACATAGTTCAGGACGAAGCCAGGCCGGTGGGGAGGTCCATCGGAATTGGCCATGAGCCAGGGGCGACGGGCCGGGGTGTTGGGAGTGCTGGTGTTCGTGGCGAACGACCTTGGCAGTTGGCGAGGAGTGCCGACGGCATTCGCAGCAAAGCGTTGCCTCTGGCCAGGCGCTTGGAAGAGAGCCTGCGCGGCTGGGAGTTTGTTCAACTCTTCCTTGGCCTCGGTATGAGGCACGCTTTCGATCAGGAATGTGCGGCCTTCGATCGATGTCCATGCTTTGCTCACGCGCAACTCGCGGCGACCCAGATCAGTCGCGACGGGAGCCCCAGGTGTTTCAGTCCGATAGCTCGCGTTCAAGGCCACGCTCAACTCCGGTCCTGAGGCGGAGCTACCCCAAAATGAGGAGAACGAGCCCGGGCTCCAACGGAAGCTGCCGCCCGCTTTAAAAATGAAATCCGCGCTCCAACGAGAAATCTAGGCCATCATACGGAGCTGCTGGGCCCCGGCGATGGATCTTGCTGGGAAACCGAGGAGGGCTATACTCCCGGCCTCATGCCCCTCCGATCGCCGCGTGAAAAGACCAAGACACCACCGATTCAGCCCTCGGCGGAAGGAAAGTTACCGCACATGAATGACCCGAAACCTCCCGCGGGAGGGCTTACCCGCCGCCGAGCGCTGCAAACCGCCGCGGTGACCTGCGCCAGCGGGGCTTTATTGGAGCAAAACTCTATCGCCCAAATGCCTCGATCCCTCGCCACGCCCGATTTCAAGATTCGCCACCACCGCATCCGCCAGTCCATCATGGGTTGGACATTCAACCCTATGCCGACACGAGAGCTGGCCGAGCTCTGCAAAAGCATCGGCCTGGTCGCCATGGAAGGAGTTGGGAGGGAGCATTACCCAATGATCAAGAAACTCGGCCTGGAAATCTCGCTCGTCAGCAGCCACGGATTTGCCAAAGGCCCGTTCAATCGCGTCAACCACCCTTCCGTCATCCAATCCCTTCGAGAAGCGATTGACGTCGCGGTCAAAGCAGGCTGCCCGAAAATCATCACTTTCACCGGGATGAGAGAGCCTGGCATTTCCGACGAGGAGGGAATCAAAAACTGCCTGGACGCTTGGAAGCAGGTCATGGGTTACGCGGAAGAGAAAAAGGTGACGCTGTGTTTGGAGCACCTCAACAGCCGTGATAACACGCATCCCATGAAGGGCCATCCCGGGTATTTTGGGGATCATGTGGATTTTTGCGTCGACTTGGTGAAGCGCATGGGTTCCCCAAATTTCAAGCTGCTCTTCGACATCTATCATGTGGCCATCATGGACGGGGATGTGATCCGCAGGCTCCGGCAACACAAGGAATTCATCGGCCATATCCATACGGCGGGAGTGCCGGGCCGGGGAGAGCTGGACGACACGCAGGAAGTAAACTATCCTGCCGTGATGCGCGCCTTGCTGGAAATTGGCTACACAGGGCATGTGGCGCAGGAGTTCATCCCCACATGGCAAGACCGGGCGCTCGCCCTGCGGCATGCGGCGCAAGTGTGCGACGTCTGAGTTCAGCAGAGTGGTTTTAAGGTTCAAAGACGCAATCGGAATCACGCGCTCGAGCATCGCCCCACCGACAATTTCCAGACCTCAGAAAGGAAGGGGCGATCGATGCCAACAAATCGCTTTCCATTTCCTTGAAATCCTCACTGCAACCAGCTCCCTCGCCCCATCCGATGGGGAGAGGGGTTCTTTTGCGGGACCGGAGCATTCTCTTCTTTTTCACAAATGATCCACAAATTCAGAGGTCTGAACTTCGTGGGGCACCCGGGCTTAGGGGAGCCCGTTTTTGGCAATTGCGCCAGGAGTTTTCGACAGCTATGATAGAATCTTGATTCACCAATGATTAGATTCGGCTTGAACGGCAGTTTTTTCATGCAATCACGACTTTTGACATCCGGATCGGAGTGGGTGTGGGCGTTGGTGCTGGCGCTGGGGGTTCTGGAAGGCGTCCTCGCCCAGGCCGCAGCCGAAGGAGGGAAGAAGCCTCTACCAATCGATTTCAACCGTGATATTCGCCCCATTTTTTCCGATCATTGCTACGCCTGCCATGGACCTGATGAAAAAACCCGCAAAGCGGGATTGCGCTTGGATCTCAAGGAAGACGCCTTCAAGACGCTCAAATCGAATGAGCGGGCCATTGTGCCGGGAGACCTATCCAAAAGCACCCTGATCCAACGCATCACAACCTCTGACGGCGACGATGTGATGCCGCCTGCGAAGGGAGGAAAGCCACTCTCTCCGTCGCAGATCGAGAAACTCAAACGCTGGGTCACCGAAGGCGCCGAATGGAAAGGGCACTGGGCATACATCAAGCCCGAACCCTCCCCGCTGCCGGAGATCGCGAACAAGGACTGGGCCCGAAATGAAATCGATCGGTTCGTGGCCCACAAACTGGAGCTCAAAGGCCTGAAACCTTCCCAAGAAGCGGATCGGGCGCGGCTCCTGCGCCGAGTTTCCCTGGACCTTACCGGCATCCCTCCAACGATTGAGGAACTCGACGCGTTCCTGGCGGACAAGGATTCCAAGGCCTACGAAAAGGTGGTGGACCGATTGCTGGGTTCGGAGCATTACGGCGAACGCATGGCTCAGGGATGGCTCGATCTGGCTCGTTACGGCGAAACGCAGGGATATCATCACGACGCGCACCGCGACATGTTCCATTGGCGGGATTGGGTGATCCAGGCCTTCAACAAAAACCTGCCCTTTGACCAGTTCACCACGGAACAGCTTGCGGGGGATCTCTTGCCAAACCCGACGCGGGAACAGCTGGTGGCGACCGGCTTCCAAAGAAATGAGATGACCACTTCCGAAGGGGGCGCCATCCCCGAGGAGTATGCCGTGAAATACGTGGTGGGCCGCGTGGACACCGCATCTCGGGTGTGGCTCGGAACATCCATGGCGTGCGCTGAATGCCACGATCACAAGTACGATCCGATCTCGCAAAAGGATTACTACAGGTTCTTCGCCTACTTCAACACGATCGACGAGCATGGCATGGATCAAAGCGCGAATCCCCAGCCGCGCGCCGTCCTCTCCAGCAAAGACCAAGAGCAACGGCTCGATCAATATCAGCGCGAGCTGGCGGCGCTCGAGGCGGCGCAGAAAACCATGTTCGATCCGCCCCACGAAAAACACGATTCCGCCCAGAAAGAATGGGAATCCAAACACCGCGTTCGCGCGACCGGTGGCTGGACGACGCTCCAGCCAATAAACCTGAGCTCGACAGGAGGATCGAAACTGGCGGCGGATTCCGCGCAAATTATTTCCGCCGCTGGCAAAAACCCCGATCGCGACGTCTATGAGATCACCCTGCAAACTTTCGCCAAGGATCTCACGGGAATTCGGTTGGAGACGCTGCCTTCGGACGATTTTCCCAGGAAATCGGCGGGCCGGGGTGACAACGGCGAGTTCGTGCTCACGAGGATCGAGTCCGAGGCTCGGAGCTTGGATCCCGCCAAGGTGAAGGCAGCTTTGGAAGAGGCAGGCAAAGGGGAGTGGTCCGTCCTGCGTGGATTCATGGCGGTTTCTCGGAAAGAGGGATTCGAGAAGGATTTCGGACCGGAGCGCGCTGTGGATTTGGCGAAAGCGCACGGAGGGTTCAGTTGGGTGCGCTCGGGCCATTCGGGACTAAACGTCACCCAAGACTTGGGAGGAACGAATGGCGTGACCTACCTTTATCAGAAACTCCAGAGCGCCGACCGGCTGCGGTTGAGCGCGTCGCTAACGGCTCCCGGGCCGTTCAAGATGTGGCTCAACGGGGCGTTGGCGGCCTCTCGGAGCGAACCATCAGGCGAGCCGGCCAAAGCCCAGAAGATCTCTTTGATCCTCGCCCCGGGAGAGAATCATCTGCTGGTGAAGAGCGTTCACGAGTCCGAGGCCGGTTCCCTGGCCATCCGGCTGGGTGAAGAGGCGGTGACAGCTCATCCCATCACGCTGGCCGCCGCCGCCGCCGATTACAGCCAAAGCGGTTATGCCGTGGCCGGCGCCTTGGACAACAAGGTTGAAACGGGATGGGCGGTGGGAGGCGACACCAACCAAATCTCGAAGGCCCATACGGCCTGGTTCAGAGCCGATCAACCGTTCGGCTTCGCGGGCGGGACTGAAATCCGCGTTCGCTTGACCTGCCATTCCCCGCAACCCCGCAAGAACCTCGGCCGGTTCCGCATCGCGGTCTCCACGCACCCGGGGTTGCAGGAGTTTTTCGATCTTCCGGACAATTTGAAATCCGCGCTGGTTGTGATTCCGGAGGCTCTCACTCAAGGGCAAAAAGACGAGCTGCGGCGGCACTACCGTCGCCACTTTGTTGCCGAGGCCAAACAACTCAGCAGCTTGCTGGACGCAAAAAGAGGGGAGCGCGACGGCTTCCAGAACGCTTTTCCAATGGCCATGATCATGAAAGAAGCCTCGAAGCCGAAAGACACGTTCCTGCTTGTGCGAGGGGAATACAACACGAGGGGAGAAAAAGTCGCGGCGGGAGTTCCCGGCAACTTGTTTGCGATCGACGCCGAGCTGCCCCAAAATCGACTGGGGCTCGCCCGATGGCTGACACATCCGGACCATCCTCTCACAAGCCGAGTGATCATGAACCAGTATTGGCAGAAGTACTTTGGGACCGGCATTGTCAAGACTTCCGAGGATTTTGGATCGCAAGGAGAGTGGCCCAGCCATCCTGAGCTGTTGGATTGGCTGGCGACCGAGTTCGTGCGCCGTGGCTGGGACATCAAAGCCATGCAGAAACTGATTGTCATGTCAGCCACTTACCGGCAAAGCGCCGTCGTGGAGCCTTCCATGCTCGACGCCGATCCGGAAGCGAGGCTGCTCGGACGATTCCCCCGCCAGCGGCTGGAAGCCGAAGCGGTCCGGGACGTGGCCCTTGCTGCGAGCGCCTTGCTGAACCCGAAAGTGGGAGGACCTAGTGTGTTTCCTTATCAACCCCCCGGCCTATGGGAACAGGTCGCATTTGAGGGCACCAGAAGCTGGACTCAGAGCCAAGGGACCGAAAACTACAGGCGCGGCCTTTACACTTACTGGAGGCGTTCGGTCCCGTACGCGTCGTTTGTCACGTTCGACGCTCCGAGCCGCGAAACGTGCACGATTCGAAGACCTCGAACCAACACTCCGTTGCAGGCGCTCGCGCTGATGAATGACCCGGTTTACGTGGAGGCCGCCAGAGCGCTCGGCTTGCGAATCATGACCAAAGGCGGCAAGACCCTCGACGAGAAGATTCGCTACGCCGCGCGGGTGGTGCTGACACGCGAACCCACGAAGAAAGAGCTGGCTTTGCTGCAAAAGGCCTATCGCAAGGAGCTGAAAGAATTCGAAAGGGATCGCGCCTCAGCCAACAAGCTGATCCATGTGGGCGCCAATCCGCCCCCGGTGGACGTGGACGTTTGCGTGCTTGCCGCCTGGACCGTTGTGGGAAACATTCTCTTGAACCTGGACGAGACGATAAACAAAGGTTGACCGGCTATGTGGCTTGATAACGAACTCCGAAAAACGATGGCGAGGCGCGCCTTTTTCAGAAAGGGCGCAAGCGGAGTGGGGGCCTTCGCCCTGGGCTCGCTGCTCCACGAAAGGGTGATCGCGGGCGCCGCGGCCGGCGAATCGGGGGTGCTGGCTTCAAAAGGCGCTTTGAATCCCTTGCACTTTGCGCCCAAGGCCAAGCGGGTGATTTATCTCTTTATGTCCGGAGCGCCCTCCCACTTGGATTTGTTCGACCCCAAGCCGCAACTCGTGGAACTGACGGGCACCGAACTGCCGGATTCAGTGCGGAAAGGCCAGCGCATCACAGGCATGACCAGCGGACAGAAGTATCTGCTCTGCGTGGGATCGCCGTTCAAGTTCCACCGGCAGGGAGCCTGTGGCATGGAACTTTCGGAAGTGCTTCCGCACACCGGCAAGGTGGCGGATGACATCGCCCTGATCCGCACGCTCCATACCGACCCGATCAACCATGATCCAGCGGTGACGTACTTGTTTACTGGCGCCCAGCAGCCGGGGAGGCCCACACTGGGGGCTTGGACCTCGTACGGCCTCGGCAGTGACAACGCGAATCTTCCCGCATTCATCGTCCTGCTCTCCGGACGGGGGGGCCAATCATTGCAAACAAGGTATTGGGGCAACGGGTTTCTTCCCAGCAACCATCAAGGGGTTCAGTTTCGCAATGGCGGTGATCCCGTCTTGTTTGTGTCGAATCCGCCGGGCATGAGTCAAAAAGCGAGGCGGCGAATGCTCGACCATGTTCAGTCCATGAACCGGATGCAGCTTCAAACCCTCGCCGATCCGGAGATCGCGACCCGGATCGAGGCGTATGAGATGGCGTTTCGCATGCAGACCAGTGTTCCCGAATTGATGGATATCTCGAAAGAACCAAAGGAGACGCTGAACCTTTATGGCGCCGAACCCGGCAAAGCGTCGTTCGCCAACAACTGTTTGCTCGCGCGAAGACTCGCCGAGCGCGGCGTGCGGTATATCCAGCTGCTCCATCGCGACTGGGATCATCACGGCGACCTCCCCAACGGCATTCGGAACCAGGCCAAATTAACGGACCAAGCCTCCGCGGCGCTGATCACCGACCTCAAACAACGGGGCCTCTTGAAGGACACGCTCGTTGTCTGGGGCGGAGAATTCGGCCGAACGGCTTACAGTCAGGGTGACATTACGAAGGAGAGTTTCGGCCGAGACCATCATCCTCGGTGCTACAGCTTGTGGATGGCGGGAGGCGGCATTAAGGGAGGGGTCGTCCATGGAGAGACCGATGATTTCGCTTATAACATCGTCAAAGACGGTGTCCACGTCCACGACTTGCACGCCACGATGCTTCACTGCCTCGGCATCGACCACGAGAAGCTGACCTTCCGATTCCAGGGCCGCGACTTTCGACTGACGGATGTGGCCGGAAAGGTCGTAAACCAACTTTTGGCTTGATTGCAAGGCACAGCCTACTAACCCACTTAAGCATGATGCTGATGAACGCGGCACGATTCTAGCTCCCTTCATGCTTTTGGACCTGAAATCGCGGTATTTCTTTTAGCGTGACAGACCTATGCATCACGGCGAGCTGCAGGCGCAACGGTTCGAGAACAAGTACTTGGTGAATGAGGCCACGGCGCTCGCTGCCAGGGACTTCGTTCGGGCTTATCTGGAGTTGGACGAATTCAGCGAAGGCGTGGCGGATTACTCGTACCCTGTGCATAGCCTGTATTTGGATTCCCCTGATCTGAAACTCTGCCGAACGACCTTGAACGGCGATAAAAACCGTTACAAACTGCGGGTCCGCTACTACGATGACAACCCGGAATCCCCCACCTTTTTCGAGATCAAGAGCCGCTGCAACAACACGATCTCCAAGCAGAGAGGGATGGTTCGCAGAAATGCCGTGGCGACTTTGCTGGCGGGGCATCTTCCAGAAGAAAGCCATATGTTCTCGAGAAAGCCGGCCGATTTGCAAACCATCCGCCGCTTTTGCAGGATGGTCAATGAATTGGAGGCTTATCCGGTCGCGCATGTGGCCTACTTGCGGGAGGCGTGGGTGAGCGCGCATGACAATTCCGTGCGCGTGACCATTGACCGTGAAGTGCTATGCGATCTGGATCCCAGCACCAATCTTTTCGTGGGGATGCGACATCCGGTGCGTGTTTTTGGCGACTTGGTGGTCATCGAGCTCAAGTTCACGAATCGGTTCCCCGACTGGTTTGGCGATCTGGTGAGGATCTTCAACCTGGTGCAATGCGGGGCAGCGAAATATGCCGAGGGGATCATCGGCCTGGATCTAAACCGAGTGATGATGGAGTCGCACAAGGCGCGTCAAACCCAGCGGGAGCCCAGCGTCCAGGATCCCTCGATTTTGCTTTCTAAGGGTCGCTCTCCCTTTAGAGTACCCGAGAATTCTGCGCCATGAGCGAATGGTTTTTTAGAGGCGATTACGGTTCCGCACCCACGAACGTGCCCATCCTGTTGGTTGGGCTCCTCCTGTCCTTCCTCGGAGGGCAGCTCATCGCCTGGGTTTACATGTTCACGCATTCGGGGCTTTCTTACTCCCGGGCCTTCGTCAATTCACTCATCATGATGCCGATCATCGTCACGCTGGTGATGATGGTGCTGTCGAACAACCTCGTCACCGCCTTTGGCTTGATGGCCATCTTCGCCATCGTCCGCTTCCGCAACATCCTGCGCGACACGCTCGACACAACCTACGTGCTGGCGGTGATCGTGATTGGGATTGGCTGCGGCACGATGAAATTCTCGACCGCGATCGTGGGATGCCTCATCACGGCCGCCGTGCTGCTGTATCTCTGGTACACGTCCTTCGGCAGCAGGCATCGCTACGACATCATCTTGAACCTCCACTGGGCGCGCCCCATCGCCGAGCTGGTCGCCCTTGTGAAACTGCTCGAGCGCCACAGCAGAAAAACCCAATGCGCCAGCCAGCGCTCTAATCAGGGATACGACGGCACGGATCTCTCCTACCGCATCCTGCTTCGCGACCCGAGCCGCATGGACGACCTGCTCACCGAGCTCAAGGGATTTCCAGGCGTGTCGCGTGTCTCCGGACTGAAATCCGAGGACGAGTCCGAAGTCTAAACCGAAACCGTGAACCCCGAGCCCTTACCCCCAATCCCCATACCTCCCTCGCAGGTCTGGAAAGATCTGCGTATCCAGGTGCTGCCGGTGATCGTGTTCGGCGCCGCCATTTTTGGTGTCTCCGTCATTTGGCAAAATCAGTTGGCGGCTCCCACAACCGCGGGACAGGTGGAAACGTTCCAAGCACAGGTCACCAGTCCGCAGCCCGGCAAAATTCTCCTGCTCAATGTAAGCCGTTTCCACTGGGTCAAGAAAGGCGACCTCGTTGCCACGATGCTGCCCACCGAGCCTCGGAATGAATTGGCCACCATCCAAGCCGAGTTGGATATCGCCCGCGCCCGAATGGATCCCGCCTCGGCACGGCAGCGAGCCGCGGTCGACTTTGAAACGCTCCGGCTGGATATCTTGCTGGAAAAAGCCAAACTGGCGGCTTCACGAGTTCACCTGGAATTGGAGCGAAGCGAGCTCGAACGCGCTGAAGTGCTGTTCAAGCAGCAATTGATTCCGGACACCGCGATCAACCAGCACAGGAACAATGTCAAAAGGCTGGAAACCCAAATCGAAGCCACCGCCAAAGCCATCGCCGAAGCCGAGCCGAGCTTGGAACGATTGAGCTCCATGGGGACTTTGGATCGAGCGGGTGGGGAAATCGACGCGACACTGATCGAGATCGGGAAACAGCACGAGCGCCTCAAGGCGGTTGAAAAGACATTGGGAACGATTTCCCTCGAAGCCCCCGTCGATGGCATGGTGAGCTTTATCTTCCGTCACGCTGGTGAACACGTCGCCGACGGAGAACCCATTCTCGTCATCAGTTCAGCGAAATCCGAGCGCATCATTTCTTACGTGCGGCAGCCCTTCCCCATCGAGCCCACCGTAGGAATGGACGTCGAAATTCGAACTCGGTCCCTCCGCCGACAAGTATCGATTGGCAAAGTCTTGAATGTGGGCGTTCAACTCGAGGCTATCACAAATGCCCTCGCAATGCCCCTCCCTGGCGTTCTCGTGGATCAAGGCCGTCCCTTTTCGGTAAGTTTTCCCACGGATTTGAAAATACTGCCCGGTGAACTGGTCGATCTCGTCTTGAAACCAGCCGCGCGGTGAAAGAGGCTTGGGGCCGTGTCCGGGGGAATTGGGATGGGATCCAGGACACCGGCCAGGACGGGATCAAAGCTTTCACGGCTTCGCGGCCACCCTCAACCAATGCCATTCATGCTCCCGTTGACCCTGTCGATTCTGATGCTGGGCCTGGCGATATTGCGCGGGCAAAACAACACCCAGGCCGGACGATTTGTCATTGAACATCCCACGCTGCTGAACCTTGGTTTTGAATGGGCCATTTCTGGGGACGCCAATCGGAACGCAGCCGTTTCCGTTGAGTATCGCCAGGCGGGCGAAACCGCGTGGCGAGCCGCATTGCCGCTCGTGCGGGTCGGTGGCGAGAATATCTACCGTCGACGCGAAAACCTGGACTACACCGTCCCGGATGGATTCGCGGGCAGCATCTTGAATCTGAGGCCGGGAACGGAATACGAATGCCGTTTTTTGATGAGCGATCCAGATGGGGTCTCGGGCGAATCAACCACGAGCGTCCGAGTGAAAACGCGCGCCGAGCCCATGCCTTACCCGGAAGGACGCACACTCCACGTCTATCCGCCCGATTACCAAGGTCAGCGCCTCGAACCCAGTTTCACGGGCATCCTCCAGGCCTATTACGGCGCGGGGCTTGGCGACTGGAGTGTCGTCTGGGAGCGTCGGGCACGGCCGGGCGACACGCTCCTGGTCCATGTGGGGCTTTACAAGCCGGAGCGCCTCAATTACGTGGATCCCATGATGGCGCCGTTCGACGGCTCCATGTCACTCACGCTGAAGGGCACGCGCGAAAGGCCCATCACGATCAAGGCGGCCGGTGACGGCGAGGTCATATTCGACGGCGATGGCAACCACCGACTCTTCGATGTCATGGCATCGCACCACCACATTTTTGATGGGCTCACCTTTCGCAACACGGACATCGCCATCTTCGCGGGACAAAAGGAAGTCATTGGGGCCGTCGGATTGACTGTCAAGAATTGTCGTTTTGAAGGGATTGGGTTCGGGGTGTGGACCGAATACGCGGGATCCAGTGATTTCTATATCGCTGACAACTTGTTTCTGGGAAGGGAAGATCGCATGCGGATGGTGGGATGGACCGGCCCGATGTGGGCTAGCGCAGGCCCTTACGGCTCTCATAGCCTCAAGAGTTACTACGCGATCAAGGTTTACGGACCAGGACATGTCATCGCCCGGAATGCCATCGCCTATTTCCATGACGCGATCGGAATCTCGACCTATGGAACGCCCGAGACCGATCCCGAGAGGCGGGCTTCCTCCATCGATATTTACAACAACGACATGCATCTGTTGAACGACGATTTCATCGAGACCGACGGAGGCGTTCACAACATCCGAGTCTTCAACAATCGCGGCGTCAACGCGGCTCACGGGGGTTACAGCGCGCAACCCGTTTTCGGCGGGCCTGTGTATTTCGTGAGGAACCTCCTCTACCACGTGCCAAGCGGGGTCGCCTTCAAGTTTTCCGCCAAGCCGGCGGGACTTTTCGTCTTCCACAACACCCTCATCGGCGAGAATGCGATCAGAGATCCTTCATCCAATATGCATTTCCGAAACAACCTCTTCCTGGGCAGGGACACTCCAGAGCGAGGCATCATGACTTGGGCCAATGCCTCGGACGCCCACAGCTCGGATTACAACGGCTACCGCCCGAACAAAGGCGTCGCCGCGCAGTATTCCTGGCTGGGGCCAATGCCCGGTCAACGCCTCTACGAACCCGCGCCGAACGATTGGAAGCTTTTCAGAACGTTGGCGGAACTGAGGTCCGCCACTGGTCAGGAGAAGCACGGCCTGGAAGTGGATTTCGATATTTTCGAGAAAATGATCCCTCCTGATCCTTCCAAGAGGCATGCGGTGTATCACGCCATGGATTTGAATTTCCGGCTCAAACAAGGCAGCCGCGTCATCGACGCCGGCATTCCAATCCCCACGGTGAACGACGGATTCGCGGGCGCCGCACCAGACCTGGGAGCCCTCGAGACAGGGCATCCGGAGCCCCACTACGGACCAAGCTGGCTCGTCTGGTCTCCGTTTTACAGATGAGAGACAACGCTCAGGCCTTCGACCCCTCCACAATCACCCTTAAACCTTAAAACGGCAGTTGAACCTCAACCCCAGGCGCGGCGCAGGAAGTTCACAAAATTGCCGTTCATGATCTTGTCTACGTCCTCTCGTGAATAGCCGCGTTCCAGGAACAGATTAATCAGCTTGTTGAGATCCGCGATGGTGTCCAGATCGCCAGGTGATTGTTCCCTGCCAAACGCCCCATCCAAATCAGATCCGATGCCCGAATGATTCGCGTTTCCAGCCACCTGGCACACATGGTCGATGTGATCCACCACATGCTTGAGCGCCACACCCGAGTTTTCGGGAGTCGTTTGCCCACGCACCCATCCGGGGATGAGCATCCATGCGTCGAGCACTCCCCCCAACACGGCTCCGCGTTGGATCAACTCTCGAATTTGTTCGTCGCTGAACTGGCGATTGTGCGGAACGAGTGACCGGCAATTCGAATGGCTCGCCCAAAGCGGCCCTTCGTAGTGCTCCAAGGCTTCAGCGAGGCTGTCATCGCACAGATGCGTGACATCCAAAATGATGCCGAGCCTTCCCATTTCCTTCAACAACTCCCGCCCGTAAGGTCTCAACCCGCCCGTCGAATCAGTCCCCATGGCATATCGACCCGGCCCATAATGAGCTGGCCCCAACGCGCGCAGCCCTTGCTCATAGGCTCGTTCCAAGCATCGCGGGGTCAAAATCGAGTCCGCGCCTTCCAAACTCAAGATGTATCCAATCGGCGTGTCCCCAGGCGCTCCTGCTTCCCAAACCCGAACCTGAGTCTCCAAACCAGCTCGGTCTCGAATTTGAATCATCTGGCCTGATTCCTCCATCGCGCGGTACCACGCGAGCTGGCCCTGGGTTTGCGCCCAAGCTTGCTCCGGCGAAAACCAGCCTGGCAATGGATTGTCCGGCGCGACGAACCTCGCTATCTGAGTGGCCACACAAATCCCAACCTTGCCCCTCCGCATCTCAGGCAACGTCACGGTTCCCTTCCCCCGATCCCTCTTGTCAGTCAAACCGGCCTCTCTCGCCCGAACCTCCTCGATGGGCCTTGTGAGATCTCGGTTCCATTCCATCGCGTTCATCGACAAGTCAAGGTGCGCATCAAATATCCACATAAGAACCTCCTCAAAAGGGCGAACGCAGCAACGAATCCAGGGCGAGCGTGAAAGCCAAGGCCACGAGAGACACGACCGTTTCCACCACGGTCCACGTTTTGAGTGTTTGCCCGACCGTCAGTCCAAAGTATTCTTTTACAAACCAAAAGCCGCCGTCATTCAAGTGCGACAGCACGAGTGAACCCGCGCCCATAGCGATCACCAGTAACTCGAGGTTCACAACGGCTCCCCCAGCCACCACGGGGGCCAGGATTCCCGCGGCCGTGGTGATGGCCACGGTCGCTGAACCAGTCGCCACTCGTATCAACGCGGCGACGAGCCATCCAAGGACCAAAGGAGACAACGAGGCGCCGTGTGCCGCGTCAGCGATCATTTTTCCAATGCCGCTGTTGATTAAAACCCGGTTGAAACCTCCGCCCGCGCCCACGACCAGCAGGACCGTCGCCACGGGGCCCAGCGAGCTGTCGCAAAACTGGGAGATGGCTTTCCGGTCAAAACCGCAATGCCCGCCAAAGGAGAAAAAGGCGAACAACACGGAAACCAGCATCGCCACTAAGGGGCTCCCCAAAAAATCGAATCCGGAACGAATCGCGTTGCCCTTCGGGAGAGTCAAATCCGCCACCGTCGCGATCGTCATCAAAAGCACGGGGAGAAGGATGGTGAACAACGTCAAGCCGAACCCTGGCCTCCGATCCCGGCTTGCGGCGGCCGCGGCGGCCATGGGTCCGCTCAACTCAACGTGGCCTCCGAGGCGTTGCAGCATTGCTGCGATGAGAGGTCCAGCGATGACCGCAGTTGGATAACCAACCAAGATCGAGAACCAGATCGTCTTGCCGGCATCGGCGCGAAGCGTCTCGATGGCGACCATGGGGCCGGGGTGCGGAGGGATCAGGCCATGCGCCACCGACAGACCCGCGAGCAATGGGACCATCAATCGCAACAGCGGCACGCCGCTTTCCCGAACGACCGAAAACAACACGGGCGCCAGCAGCACAACACCCACGCTGAACCAAACGGGAATGCCCACGATAAACCCCGCCAGCATCATGGTCCAATGCAGCCGCTCTCTGCCCAGCGCCCCGATCAATCTGCCCGCCAAGACTTCGGCGCCTCCAGATTCAGCAAGGAGTTTCCCAAGCAAAGCCCCGAAGCCAACCACCACGGCGATCGAGCTGAGAATGGCTCCCACTCCTTCTTGAAAAGACTTGACAACTTCAGGAAGCGGCATCCCGGTTCCCATTCCGACCATGAGGGAAACCACTGCCAATGCCAGAAATGCGGGCCACTTGAACCGCGAGATGAGCACCACCAAAGCCACCACCGCAAGCACCAGCCAGATCACGGGACCAATCTGAAGCAGGGCGAGCATTTAAAGAATGGTCACACCGAAATCACGCGCGCGCGCGCCGTGACAAGCCAGCGATTTGAGGCCAAGCCTTCATCGACCGCGTACGCCTCCGAATACAAAGCCACGGTGGGGCAAATGTGCCTTGGAATGCCATACACGACATCTCCAATTCTGTAATTCCCGGCCAGCGGTGTCTCGATCACGAGATGCTCCTCGCTGTGAATCACAGGATTGGCGTCCTCCAATCCGATCAAACGCACTCGAGGATGGGGATTCTCAGCCGCAATGGCCTTGTGACCCAAGTCCAGGCACAGCCGGTTTCCCGCAGGTTTGCTCACCACCCGGGTCATCACCAAAGCCGCGTAAAGAAACGGCAGATCTTGAAACTTATCCGAGTAACCGAAGTCCCAGAGCACACACGTGCCGGGGCTGCATTGCACGCTCGAATCCGGCGCGTGGATCGGAAATGTGGGCGTTCCCCCCGCGATCACGGTTTCCACCGGCAATCCCGCTTTCTCCAACTCCTTCCTGAAGTCTCGCACGGGCTCGAAAGCCTCGACGCATCGGGCGCGCCGAACCTCCGGATCCGGATCGTGGATATGGCCGTCATAGGCGTGCAATCCGGCGGCCCGAATCCCTCCCAGACTCTCGATGAACCGATACAATTCCAACGCGGAGGCGCCGGGATCGATCCCCGTCCGATGCATGCCGCAGTCAAGATCCAGAAAGACATCCAATGGCCTCGTCGAACCGGCGAACGCCTGCGCGAGCGCTCGAACCGGTCCCGCGTCGTCCACCATCGCGGCAAATCGGGTTTCTGGATGCCGATCCGCGAGAGCGCGGAGCCTGCCCGGATTCGGGCCGGTGGGTTGATATGCGAGCAACACCTCCGAGGCTCCCGCTTGAGCCGCCATCTCCGCCTCCGCGACGGTGGCGCATTTAAACTTGGTGATTCCCGCGCCGAGGTGCGCCTGAAGCACCTCGGGAAGCTTGTGTGTCTTGATGTGCGGGCGCAGCCGCGCCGAGCCGCCCGCCATGCGGACCATGCGCCCGATGTTCTCCCTTACCCGGTCCTCGTAGATCAAGAGACACGGAGTCGCCAACTCCGGCGCGTTGGATACCAAATGCCATGGTGGGGAAGTTTCCAAAGGCGGGCGCCCCGGTTTGATTCACTCCAGCTCAAAGATCGCCTCGATTTCCACGGCAATCTTTCCTGGGAGCGATCCCATCCCCACTGCGCTGCGAGCGCCGATGCCTTTCTCGGCGCCAAACACGTCCACGAACAACTCGCTGCATCCGTTGATCACAGCGGGCTGCTGATCAAAATCATCGGTGCAATTCACCATGCCCAGGACTTTAATGAGCCGTTTCACACGGTCCAGGCTTCCCAGCTCGGATTTGAGGGTCGCCAAGATCGCCAGCCCGACTTGACGGGCCGCCGCCTTGCCTTGCGCCAAATCCAAGTCTCGGCCTACCCGGCCGACGATCAGGGTCTTGTCGGGCCGCAACGGGCCATGTCCGGACACGTAGGCCATGTTGCCGACCACGACCAACGGCCGGTAAACGGCGATGGGTTTGGGCGCGGGTGGCAGTTCAAGATTCAGTGCGGCAAGACGTTGTTCGGCGCTCATGGATTGGCAAGTGAAGGCTGATCACGGATGACTGTTGACTGATGTCTGGTTGCTCGCGGAGCGATCTGAAGAGTGGTGGTAGGAGCTGGATTCGAACCAGCGAAGGCGTAAGCCAGCAGATTTAC
>SYMW01000055.1 GCA_005805305.1 Verrucomicrobiales bacterium | reverse complement strand
TCCTTCTGATTCATGCCCCTCTTCTAGCAGACCAGTTCGTGGGGAATCACGCAAAGAATCGTAAGCCAAGGAGGTGGGGGTGGGGATCGGGGTTCGGGGCTCCGCCCAGTCCTTCACCCACACAAAGTCACAGAGAGCCGTTTTTTCCTGTTTGCCTGCTCGTTCGCTTTTTACCACACGTTCATACGGCAGGGGCTGGATGTGGGCAGCACGATTCAATCGGCCTATATTTGCCAGCTGCCGATTTCGTTCCTCTATATTCCGCTGGTCTTCAGGCAGACGAGTTTTGAAGGTTGGTCGGTTGCCGCAGGTTGGGCGCGCACGTTTGGCACAGGAGTCATCGGGATTTTTGCGTTCCTCAGATATCCGAATATGCCTTTCCTCCTCTGCATGGCGGTGATCGCCACCCTGGTCGATTTCATCTACATGTATCTGCTGATTGTTCGGCGCAGGGAGCTGGCTGCAAACACGGTCCCGGCTTGAGAGATCCGGATGTTTCGTTCTGGTCCGCGCGCTACTCCCCGTGCAGCCGTCGGACCAGGGACCAGGCTAGATCGCCGTCACGTCCACCGGCTTCAAGAACCAGATGTTCAAACTCCGCCCGATCGCAGCTCAGCAGAATGGAGTTTGAATCGCCCGAAGTGACAACCGTGGCATTTCTCGGGCTCCGATTCAAAAGGCCGGTTTCACCGAAGTAATCCCCTCCGGTTAATTCGGCCACCGGCTGTTCGGCGGAATCCGGGTCACGCCGGAGAACGGTGGCGGATCCCTGCCAGATCAGGTGGAAGCGATCTGGTTGATCTCCTTCCCGCAGGATGCAGGTGTTGGGTTGAAGGGTGGCGGCGGTGAATCCCCGCAGCCTCGAGAGTCCACTCTCAAGCGAATGGGTGGCAATCCACTCCCGGATCCGTTGCCCGGCGGTGCGTCGGCGGACCACCCGGGTAATTTCACTGCTGACCATGTCGGAGGCGGCCACAATTTTTCGGAAAGCCGGGGCGGGCATGGTCAGGGTCTTCACGGGCGAGGAGCTGGAAACGCGCACGGTGGCGGTTCTCGGGATGCCAAGCAGCAGCCCGATTTCGCCGAAACATTCGCCGGAACCGAGTTCGGCGAGGATTTTTGACTCACCGCCGGAACTCTCGCGAATCACCTGCACCCGCCCCTCCGCGATGACATAGAATTTATCGGCGGTGTCCCCCTGCTTGATGATGCTTGTGCCGGGGGCGAAGCTTTCAAAATGTGCCTCCTTCAGGGCCGAGGCAACATCGGGATCTTCCGCTCCGGGAAAAGCCGCCAGATAAACTTCCTCCCGAAGCGGGGAGAGGCCCTCTGCCGGGGCGGGCGGAGCGGGTTTGGCTCGCGGGGTGGGTCTCATGCGGAACCGGCGGTCTGGCGCGGGCAGCGGTTTGACGGTCATCCGCAGTTGGTAGTCGCCCGGGACCATTTCGAGATCGAATTCATGCAGCAGGGTGGCAACCTGAGTCATGGCCATCAATTCCACGAGACCGGTGGCGGCGCAGGTACGGTGGTGCATTCCAAACGGGTTGAAGGCGCCTCCCTTCCGGTGTTCGTTGCGAGGTTCCATGCAGCGGGATGGATCAAACAGCCGGGGGTTCTTGAAAGGCGGATCAGCGAACAGGGTAGGCAATTGCGAGAGAACGACCATGTCCCCTTTCCGGACCGTACGGCCCTGGAATTCAAAGTCCTCTTTTGCGACATACGGCATGCCCTGCGACACAGGACGGAACCGTAATGTTTCGAGATAGACACCGCGCAACAGGCGCATTCGGGCGACATCCGACGAATCCTTAAATCCGGCGCTGAAGGCTTCGTCCACCTCGCGGGTGAGGGCGGCCATTAACTCCGGACGGGTCAGGATTTCGTGGAGCATGAAGGAGATCAGGCGCCCCATGTAACTGCAGCTCCCCGCGAATCCGTACATGGCGTAGCAAACCACTTCGTCGTTGGTCATCGGACGGCCGTCCGGAAATCGCACCGACATCAGGGTGTCGATGATGTCGGGTCGGGGCGGCGGGGCGCCGTTGGTTGTCGATCCGGCCTCGTTCCGCCTTTGTTCGACAATGGCCCACATGAGTTTCAGGACACGCCGCCTGGCGGCGCGATAAGGGGGCCAGCGAAACAACCAGAGCGGCAGGACGCGGCCACCGACCTCCATGTTCATATCGGTGACCTTGCGGCAGTCCGCGTATTGCTCGCGGAAGGAGGCGCGCCCCATGACCTGGCAATACTGTTCGAAGGCGATTTCCTGGACAGACTCGAACACCTCGCGAGCCTGCCCTGCCTTCCAGCCCCGAATGATTCGGCGGGTGGATTCGATGAAGTCCGGGACGAAGGGACTGGCGATTTCACGGGAGTAGGCCATCTGCAGCAAGGGGCGCAACTGCATATGCTTTTCGCCGGAAATGGCGAGGGCGAAATCGGAAGCGCCGAGCTGCTCGCCGACGGGATCAAACACCGGGTGACGGGTCAGGTGGCGTTCCCCGCCTGATTTCATGAAGTCCCGCGCTTCGAAACCGAGCAACACGGTGAAGCGGAGCCAAAGCATGCGAATCCGGAAGGGTGATCCATGTTTTTCATGGGCTCTCAGCAGGAAGCCGGTGGTGTCGCGCAGGAAGGCGAGACTGTTGCCGAGCAGGGGATGTCCCTCGACCCAGGGGGCGAAAGGGCACCGGGACGGCCGCTGGGAAACGGAATCGGAACTGTCTTTTTCCGGAGGCGCGGAGTTCATGCCTGTGGGTCGGGCTGGGAGATTCGTTTCGGGTCGAGCGGATGGACGCGGGAGATTGGGAATGTCATTTTGAATTCGGGAACTTCGAAACACCCGGCCACGCGTCCCCGCGCAAAGTCGGGAAAAACGGCGGGATCGCAACCGGCTTCAATGACCCGGGCAAAACGGAACCATCCGGAAACACTCGGAGTGTAGATGAATTCATTCCCCTGATGATGCTGACCGAGTGTCACCCATGCGCGTGGGAGCAGCGGGACAATCATCGGCAGAAGGGGGCCAAACGGTTTAAAAACCAGTCGGGCAATCTCTCCCGATCCGTTTGAAAGCCTTACCCGGTCCAACCCCTCCCGGCCGTATTCGGCGGAGAAGTCGCATCGATCCTTGGGAATTCCCCAGTTTTTACGCCCGTTCACGACACTCTCCACGGAGGAGACAAAGATCCGGCTGATGGTGAGGAAACGTCCGGAGGCGAAGGCGCAGGTGCCAGGGATGAAAAGCAGTTCTCGGTAAGGACCGCAATCAGCGGTTTGATAATCGACATACATCCACCAGGCGAAGCGGCCATTCAAGCTGCCGGCGAGACCGGGATCCAAGAAGCAGCGGGTCCGGAGGAAATCGAGGTCGAATCGGGCGAGAACGATGTAGCCGCGTCCTGTCAGATTCCAGGGCGGCGGGAATTTTCCGAGTTCGGCACCGTGATTCGAATCCATACAAATGGAGCCATTAACAACCGAGCCTGGCCGGGGAAACCGCTCATGCGCGTTCTCATCCCAGGCAGGCGCCTGAGTTCAATCCTAGCGATCCGGCGAGAGTAAATCGAGCCTAATGCGAAGTGTTTCGCCAAACACCGGCGCGGTCACGGCCCTGATTCCTGGGCCACGCGGGGCGGCCGAATCGCAGTCGCGGCGATGACGATGACGTCTTGGTCAACGCCAATAACGACACACACTTATACTAGGATACTAGGGAAATCCATCGACGTGATCGGGACGATCGGAGCGGAGGCCAACGGGTTCCTGATCCGCAGGGAACCATCCACAGGGTTGACCTGCGGGATGGCCTCCATTGGCATGTCGATATTGAAGGACGTCGCGAGCCCAAGGCGAGGCGCGTGGCTCGATGGAGCGTCACAGGCACTTCCCGTGTCATTTCGGCCGGATGGCGGGTGTTTTCCAGCTCTTATGCCAGTGGAGCTCCCAGAGCCGTTCCAGAGGGACTACTGAAACGTGGCCATCGGCGAAAGAGACATTGATGGCTGCGGGCAGTTTGGCGCCTGGAGGCCATTTTGCATACGCCGCATTAGGGCCCGCCCCATGCCGCGCGATGGTGATGGTCGAGATGGCCGCCACCGGACCGCCCTCCAACAAATTCCGGGCCGGAGCGTCCATTTCCTGAGGCCACACATCCACCCAATATCCGTCGGAGAAGACTGGAGTGAGCGACGGATGGTTGATGTCTCCTTCATTAACAAAGGCGTTCGCATTCAGAGGCCGATTCCCTCCGGCAACCCAAAAATCCCCTTTGTACATCCACCCATTAAACGCGTAACTCCCAGTCCAACGCGGCTCTTTGGTCGCAGGATTGATTTCACTGCCCCACACCCACGCTGTGGTTGCGCTGCCGTTAGGCTTCTTCTTGTTATAGGGCGCCGACGGGCAGATCCGGACCTTGTCGACCTGCGCGTAATTCACGATCAGGCTCTTCATCCAGAGGTCGCGCTCTATTGAATAGGGAATGGTGTTCCCGTTGTCATTCACGTACATGAAATTGGCCAGTGCGATTTGCTTCAGGTTGCTTGTGCACTGAATACTCTTGGCTTTGGTTTTGGCGCGACCCAATGCGGGTAAAAGCATCCCGGCCAGAATGGCAATGATCGCAATGACCACCAGAAGTTCGATCAAGGTGAAGCCTCGACAAGGAACCGTTCGCCGCAAGATGAACCTGAGGACCCCGGCCTTCGCCATTTTGCACGAATGGATCATATGAAAGACGTCATACAGGACACCGTGCTTCCGGGTCAACTGCAATGAGGCTTTTGCCAGCAGTCTCATTATGGAGCGCGGCTGTGTGCGGAGTACCAGCCGCAGCGCGTTGACCCGCCTCAAACCCTGCGACTGGTCCTGTGGACACAATCGCGCTCCGATCAAAATGAGACTTGCTGGGCTTTTGCTGAAATCGATTTGGCTTCAATTGGGTATTTTGGGGACCGATGATCCATAAAACGGCAGTTGAACTTCGTGGAGATTTGCAAAAGGGTGGATGAGAATGGCTTGACGAAGAGAGAGGCATATCGCTTGTGGATCTGGTGAGTGATTCGGAAAAATTTTATTGCCAGGGTCTTGCAAAGATTCGCCTTGGGCTACTGCCGTTTTGAAGTAGAAACATGACCATGAAACTGACCCTCGGCGTTGCCCGCATCGTTTTGAAGTCCTGTTGGCGGGCTGTCTCACTCCGTTCAGGCCTCACCGCTCTGCTGCTCGCGCCGCCGGCCGCGCTGGGCGCAGAGGAGGGTCTGGTTGCTCGTTGGAAGCTCGATGGCAACCCGCGGGACGCAGTCGGCGGGGCGCACGGCACGTCGGCAGGGGTTGAGTATCTAACCGGAAAGCCCGCGGCTTTTCCTTCGATGTTTGCTCGCTTCGACGGCCGTGGCAGTCGGATCACCATTCCGGCCTCGTCCGCGCCGACGTTGGGCCAGGAAGATTTCACACTCTCTCTGTGGATCGATACGGCGGCGGAACTCGAAGATGACATCGGGGATCTGGTCAGCCAGTTCGATCCGAAGTCTCGGACAGGTTTCCATCTCAGTCTCAGGCAGCACTCCGGCGTCACGCATTCCCAGCCTAACTCGCGCCAACTTCAATTCGGGATTGATGCCGGGACCGAGCCGCGGTTCACGGATGAAGGCAGGCCCGGCGCGGCCGTTTTCGCGCAATCGATGGCGGTTTTTCGAGGCCAGCTCTACGCCGGCACCTGCGAAGCCGGCAAGGACCAGGCGGGACACGTCTATCGATACGACGGCACCGGGAAATGGACCGACTGCGGGTCGCCCGACCAAGCCAACAGCATCACGGCCATGTGCGCGGGCAACGGCGAACTTTTTGTCGGCTCCGGCAAATATCGCCTCGGCGGCTCGTCGTTGGCGGAGTCCGAAAATCCACATCTGGGCGGGCGCATCTTCCGTTACCTGGGCGGCGGCCAGTGGGAGCAAATCGCGCACTTTCCAGAAATGGAAACTGTTGGAGGCATGGTGACTTACCGGGGCAGGCTCTTTGTCAGCTCGTTGTATAAGCCAGCGGCGTTTTATCGCCATGACGGCGGCAAAAGCTGGACGGCGCTCCCCGTGCCCAATGCGAAGCGCGTGGAAGCGCTCGGTGTTTTTAATGGTTCCCTCTGGGCCACCAGTTACGACCACGGCAACGTGTACCGGTTCGATGGCGAGAAGTGGACCGATCTGGGCCGCGTGGGCGAACCGGAAAACACGCAGATGTATGCTTTCGCCACCTATCTCGGCCAATGGCAGGTCGCGGCCTGGCCGACGGGCAAAGTCTTCGCGTGGGAGAACCAAGCATGGCAAGACCGCGGCCGGTTGGGCGCTGAACTGGAAGTGATGGGCATGATGGTCCACAACGGCAGCTTTTACGGCGGCACGCTGCCGCTGGGGCAGATCTATCGTTACGACGGGGGCCGGGCCTGGACACTGCTCAAGCAGCTCGACACCACGCCGGACGTGAAGTATCGGCGCGTCTGGACGATGGCCGCGCACGCGGGCCGGCTGTTCGCCAGCACGTTGCCATCCGGAAAGGTTTGGTCGTTGGAAACGGGCGCTTGCGTGACGTGGGACGAGGAATTCTCTGCGGGCTGGCGTCACGTCGCGGCCCAACGGGCGGGGGGGAAGCTCCGGCTGTTCGTGGATGGCAAGCCGGTGGCGGCATCAACGACCTCGGATGTCGGGCGGCTCAATCTCAACAGCGACCAACCGTGGCAGATCGGAGCGGGCGCGGGCGATTTCCTGAACGGTTCATTGGCGGATGTGCGGGTCTTTCGCCGGGCGTTGACCGATGAGCAGATACTCTCGCTGGCGAAACGATGAGTGATTTATGCTTAAAACGGGGGTTGAACATCGCGCAGATTTGCTAAAGGCTGGATGAGGAAAGTTTGGCGAAAAGCCATGGGTTCCTCCCTGTTTTAAGTGGATATCCTCAGTGAATTCAAGACGAGGAACAGACGCGCGGAAGGGAGGGCGAGACTCAGTCCAGCGGGGCTTGTTTTCCACCGCGCCGTCAATCGCCTCAGCGCGTTCCCTTCCGAGGCAATCCCTAAGTTCGAAAGGACTCTCACCCTCCCAATTGAAGATCCCCAGAGTGATGTTTTCCTCGGCATCTCTCCGCGCCGTTTTAAGGATCAAAGTCGCCGGACAAAACGCCCGAAAGGCTCGCGAGTATGCTCAGGAGAACAGTGCCAGGAAGTGATTCACGACATCAGACCACGTCCCTGCGAATGAGAGGCCGCCTTTTTTCGAAAGCCATCCTCCCCACAATCATTTGGCCGCAGCGCATGAGCTTCGTAGCGTGCTTCCTCACGGCAGTAATGTTGATCGGTGCGATGTCCCATCCCGTTCGGGCCGCCTCGCCCTTGGAAGCCTCGATCCTTCGCGCCGCGCGCGAAGCTCGTTTCGACCAGGTGCTCGACTTCGGGCCGGCCAACGAAGATGCGGGCAAGCAGGGCTTGCCGAAAACCATCGCCCACGCCCCGAACATTGACGTCGCAGTCATCCAACTCGATCCCCAGGGGAAGGTCTTGTCCTGCGCCAACGTGCTGTTGTCCCGCGACTATCCCGAAGGATTGGTTGTGCCAGTCGAGTTGAACCAGGGCGCCGCCTCCGTCCGTTACCGTCGTTGGGACATCGCGCGCTGGAACGGAGGCGTGTTCAATCCGGGCGACTCCACGCCGGCAACTCTGAAAGGTTGGACCAACCAGCCACCATTGACCGACGACGACGACATCGTCCCCGGCCGAAAAAGCGCCACCGTCCAGTTCATGGCGCCTTATCCGGCTTCCCTCTTCAAACTACTCGTGGCCGTTCACGTGATGCGGATGGTGGACTCCGGGCCATGGACGTTGGATAC
>SYMW01000054.1 GCA_005805305.1 Verrucomicrobiales bacterium | reverse complement strand
TCGGCTCGCCGACTTCCGTGGTGGACCCGACAGAGCTAAATACTTGGGTTCCGCGGAATCCGCTCGCGGCGGCCCCGGCGCCCTGCCGCCAGGAAGCGCGAGGCCGAGGACGCAAGCTGTTCAAATTGATGGGTGACACCGGCTCGCCGAGCAGAATCTGATCCAGGACTTTATCTTTGCTGGCCACATTCGGATCGGGCCCAAGTTGAATGCTCGCCGTCTGGCTGAACACAATCTCCCGCCCATTGCTGAGTTTCACCTGGTAATTGCCGACGTCCTCTGGTCGCGCCGAGCGCACGCGCCAGCGCGGGGAGACGCCGCCGGGGATGTCCGACGCGTTCAACTCCCATTGGTAGCTTTGCACACCCACGGCCTCCACGTCGATCAGCGTGAAATTGCCGGGCTGCACGACTCGGCTAATGGGGTCCCTCAGGATTTTAGCGACGGGCAGGGCTCCGGCTTCGAACTCCCAAGACAAGATGAACGCCCCTGAAGCGCCTGAGAGGCCATCCACGACTATTTGATACTCTTTTCCCTTAACCACCGTGAAATTGATCGCGCTTGTGAAAAAACCCGCGACATCGTCGTCGCTGGCTTCTTCTTGAAGCACGGCCAGGCTGGAGCCCGTGTAGGCGGCGAGGACCGTGTCGAAGGAACTGCCGGCGGTATTCATTCGCATGACGCCGTTCTCGGGTGCCGTCCACGAGGCCCAGACGGAGCTTGTGGGCGCTTTTCCAGCATGGTCAGGTTCTTGATCCTGCGCCGTAGCGCCCAAATTGGCAGCGCGCAAGGCCCCCTTGTCTGCTGGAAGCGGCAAGCGGCTTTCAAAGCTGTCAGAGAGGGGCCAGGCCGGTGTCTCCACCTGGAGCGTGGCGGGCTTGCTTGTCAGTGCCCCAAAGGGTCCTTTCACCACGACCGAATAAATTCCCGCCGAGGAAAAAGTTGGTGAAGCAATAGTGAGGGTGGAGTTGGTTTCCGCTTGCACGTTGATTCCGTTCCGTCGCCATTGGAACGTAAAAGGCCCTTGCCCAATAGTGACAACGGAGAAAGTGGCTCGCACTCCTGGAGCCACTGCGAGGCTGGCTGGGTGGGTGGCGATCACCGGAGGCGCGATGACATCCAGACGGGCGTTCTCGCTAGTGACGTTTCCCAGCGGGTTGCTCACAATAACCCGGTAATCTCCAATCTGATCGGCGGCAACGTTCGGCAAGCGCAGCACGGGCTCCGTGGTGGTCGTCAGATTTTGATTGTTGAATTGCCACTGATAAGTAAGAGGCTCGCTCCCCAGGATTGTGACGGAGAACTCCGCGGTGGCTCCGCTTGGCACCGTGAGGGCTGGCAGTTGATCCAGTATCGAGGGGGCAGATCCAACCACGGAAACGGTCACGGTCTTGGTCAGGGCCAGATTCTGAGGTCCGGTCACATTCACGCGAAGCCGGCCATTTCCCCTGGCGTTGATTCCCGGAGTGATCTTCAGGGTCCATTTGGGGCCTTTTCCAGAAACCACGAGATTCTCTTCAGGGAGCAGCGCGGGAGTCTCCGATACAACAGACATATTGAGTCCGATGCCATCAGCCACGTTCAAAGCCTCAATGGCGATCGTCTGACTGACCCTGTTTTCCTGGAGGACGAGATCGTCAAACACCTGCAACACCGGCTCTTTGCGCTCTTGGGCAAGGACGGTGATCAAACTCAAAATGAGCAGCCAAGCGAACACCCACCCCGAGATTGGGTCCTTTGATCCTGGCGACATAAACGCATCATGTGGGTTTCGTCCACCGGTTTTCTTGCCTGTGGTTGGATGCTTGCCATTCGTTATTGAAACAACGGCCAGGCATCGCTCAGTTGGCCGAACTTCAGTGGATTCTTCGCCCATGATTGTGGTTTTAGGAGTCAAATATGAATTGGATCAGGTGGACTGGTGTCGGGGAAGATCCAGCCGATTTTGCGTGGAAAAGTATTTCAGATTTCGTCCGTTTCGTCAAGAAAGCCCCAGTCGCGTGGGGAATTTTTCAATGCCCACTGTGGAGAGCCGAGGTTTGGGCGGAGGGTGTCGCCACACCGGTGCGCGGGTCCAATTCGGGAGTGACGCAGGGTCTGACCTCAGAATTTTTGAGGCTATTTGTTAAGGAGAACGCGGCGTTCGTTTCCCGTCAAAAAAACTCTCCCCATCGGAAGGGGCGACGGAGCCGGTTTCAGGAAGGATGTGAAGAAAATGCAACGCGGTTTGTTGGTAGGCCGGAGCTCCAAAAATGGACGTGAGTTGGGGTCATGAACCGGGTGCCTCCTCTCCCGCCCTTCGGGCACCCTCTCCTCCGCTTTGGGGCGGAGGAGAGGGCGGGGAGAGGAGGTGCTCCTCCGGTTTCATGGAGTGAGAAACCCGCCTTCCTTTTTCAGATCCGGAGGGCTGGTTCAACCACGTCAATCTTGAGTGTGCGCCGCCCGGGGAAGATAAGTTCCGACGGCTTGCCTCGGGATCACCGGCATCGGGGCGCCGGCGGGGGTGATTTAGGCTAAAAGTATTGCCGAAACTCTTCGAGATCCTCCTCTACCGAGAGTTGCATTCCCAGCGCCACGTAAAAGAGAGTTCCCAAGGCGTTTAGATTCGAATCCTTGGTGACGGCGCTTTCCAGACGTTCCTTGAAACATTCGTTAAGGGTTTGCAATTGTTGGAAAAAATCGACCAAGCCGGCCATATCCCAGTCTGGCGTGCCTCCTGATTTGGATACCAAGAACTGTCGAATCAGATACGCGCCACAGAATCTGAAAGTCAGTTCTTGCATGCTGGCGAAAGGCAAATGCATCGAGGCCAGAACCCGCATTTGGGAGAGAATCGGGCAGGCGCTGGTGCTCATGATCAGACCCAGCAGGGCCCGAAGCCCAGTTTGCGCATCGCACTCTTGCAGATAAGTGCGCTCGGGCGTTTGAATTTCCATTTGCACTTTCTCATGCGAGAAAATGTCGCTGAAGCGCTCGGTCACCGGCTCCAGATCGACGGCGGCAGGACAATGCTTGTACTCATCCAAGCTCAGCGGACAATTTCGGCATTGGTGAAAATCCAACCGGGTCCATGCGGCATGCGACTCTCGGTCCTGCGCAGAACTGAAAGTTCGTTTTCGGTCCACGCTAAAATCCCAGACGCTCCCATCGTTCAACGTGAACTTGTATTGAACGAGGTGTTGATTCGATTGGGGATCCGGTGGATTCATGCCATGCAACCCAAGATGTTCAAAGGGCCTGGGCCGTGACGTGGACAGTAGCCGCCGCGAAGCCCGACCGACAAGCACTAAGCTCAGATGCCCGCCATCCTGACCTGAGGACTTACTTTAAACCTTAAAACGGCGGTTGCCCATGGCGAATCTTCGCAAGATCCTGGCGATAAAGTTTTTCCGAATCGCTCACCAGATCCACAACAGATATGGCTCCCTCTTCGTCAAGCCTTTCTCATCCAGGCTTTTGCAAATCTCCACGGTGTTCAATTACCGTTTTAAGGTCAATCCGTCGTCCTTGCCTCAAACCACGAACTCCAATTCCGGTGCCTGGGGGATGAAGCCCTTGTTGGCCGCACGCGTGAGAAATCGGCGGATTGATTCACGGCCTTTCTCGCCGTAATCCAGCGTCCAATGATTTACGTACATACCCACGAACTTGTCTGCCAGATCTATCCCCATATCGCGGGCATAGCACAATGAATGTGCGACCGCTTCACTGCGATGGTCCAAGCTGTAAGCAATGCTTCGGTGAATCAGGCTGGCGATTTCGCTCCTCAAGTTTCCGGGAATACGCTTATGAATGACATTGCCCCCGAGTGGCAAGGGAAGACCCTGGTTCTCCGATGCCCACCACTGCCCGAGATCTTGGCACAGCTCCAACTGCTGATCTTTATAAGTCAATTGTCCTTCATGGATGATCAAGCCCAGGTCGGCTTCGCCGCGTTTGACTGATTGAAAGATCTGATCGAAGGGAACCACCACGACTTCGAGGTCTTTCCCTGGAAGATCGAGCCACAGTTGAAGAGCGAGAAAAGCGCTGGTAAGGGTGCCTGGCACCGCGATCCGGCATCTGGCCACCTCTGGTTTTGAGTAGAGCTTCTTGCCGACCAGCATCGGTCCATAGCCATCGCCCATGCTCGCTCCGCTTGGAAGGAGCGCATAGGTGTGACTCACAAACGCATAGGCGTGAATGCTGATAGCCGAGATGTCCAGCTCGCCGCGAGTCGCGCGTTCGTTGAGGGTTTGGATATCCTGCAAGATATGATCGAATCGCAAGCCGCGTGTGTCGATCAGATCCTTCGCCAAGGCGAAAAACATGAACGCGTCATCAGGATCCGGAGAATGGCCGAGTGTGAATGGGCTGTCAGGATGGCGGTTCATGTGGCTCTGTGTGCGAGAAAGAACGTAATTGTCTTCCCGAGGATTCGCGTCGTGCATTTTGTGGACGCCGTGAACCATGGGAATGGGTCCAGGACGACAGCGGGAATTGGGTGGCTATTCGGGCGCCCCATGGCATTGCACTCGGTTTCCCAAACCGCGGCATGCCCGGGTTGCCCCCGGAAGCCGTGCTCGGCTTGCATCAAGACAAATAAAAGACCGTATCACCGATCTTGAAGGTTTGATGAGCCTTCAATCGATGGGGAGCAGTGAGTCGTTGGCCTTCAACAAATGTGCCATTCCTGGAGCCAAGATCTTCGAGCATGAACCCCTCCTCATCGCGCGTCAGCCGGCAATGATGTCTCGACGATTTCGCGTCCTTGACGATCACGTCGCAGTCCGGATCCCTCCCGATGACAATCGTGGCGCGCGGAGCCAGTTCCGAAAGCCTCGGAGCGCCGTCCGGCCCCAACACAATTCGGAAGGAGGAAGGTTTTTCGTCCGGTGCAGTCGCCATGAGTGGCACTTTAGCCTGATTGGATCCAGGTGCAAGGGGTGACGTTGAAATTCTGGGTTTGCGCTTCGACAGCTGAAACAGCCGCATCCCGCTCCCGACCTCGACGAACTCAAGCAGCAAGAGCCGGGTTTCTTTACGGAGCTTTGCCTAATCGAACTTCTTCAGGAAGTGCGCGTCCGCATAGTCCATGAAGACAGCCCAGTCGCCCGAGGTCATGGAATGCTTTCCGGGGCGCACGTAATAGCCGAGGCTGCCTTTAAGCAGCGTGCCAATCGGGGGACGCTTCTTGAGGCCTGACTGCTCCACTCCTAATAGCTTATAAACTGAAGCGGCGCCGCGGAGCACGTCAAACTGTCCTTCAGGGTTGGCCCAAGTGTCTTCCTCCGCGTTTGAAAGCAGCACGGGACGGGGCGCCATCAGAGCCACCAGACAATTCTGATCGATCGGCAATCGGCCTGTTTCCTCGTTGTATTCCTTGAACTTGGCGTTGAACCAGTGAGGGAACCGGTCGTTGATTTGCTTGACGGATTCACCTTTTTTGCCGCGACTCGGAGCGGTGCCCCCGCATCCCGCTTGGTGGGGGATGGCCAAGGCGAATCGTTCGTCAAACGCGGCGGCTAGCAGAGCGGTCTTCCCGTTTCTGGAATGTCCCACGGCGGCGGCACGCAAAGGGTCCAGATCTCGGTCCGTCACAACGTAATCCATCACTCGGCTAAAGCCCCAGGCCCAAGCCGCGATGGTTCCTCGGTCGTGGGGTCGATTGTCAAACAGCGGGTCGAGTTCGGCGAGCCAAGCATAGATGCCGTCTGAGACATCGGCCCTATCGGAATCGATATCCGAGCTGGCGAAACTGACCAGGGCATAGCCGCGCGCCATCAGTTCTTCTATGGGCCAATCCTTCGATTGCGACCCACGCGAGGCTTCCGTCGCCCGGCCGGATTCACACCCTTTGCAACTGCTGTAGAGCCAGCCTTTGGAGAGAGGCACTCGAGGGTCGGAAACCACCGCATGATTGCCGCAGAAATTCATGGCCACGAATGTTGGGGCGGGTCCGAGCCGTTGGTTGGGAACGACGACCAGCACGTCAATCTTTGGGCCGTTACCTGGCCCCATCTTGAGCTGGAGCAGTTTGAGGGTGGCTCTTCCCTCCAGAAACCGTTTGTCGACGAGTTGGGTCACCACATCGACCTCTTCTGGAGCCGCCGGGATTTTTCCATACATCACTCGCTCGAACAAGTCCTTGAGTTCATCCCGGCGGCGTGCTTTCCATTCGCGGGCCGTCTTAATTCGCTTTTCGGCATTGCTGATGAGCGGGTCGGGCAGGTTCAGCTTTGGTGACTTGGGATCTTCCATGCTTCGAGATGTGGATTGCCCTTGGCACGTGGCGGGGACACTGGTTGCCACGAGGAACGAGGCCAAGAGCACTCGGGTCAGGCTTCGAACGGACGGCTTCATATGGACAAACTCAACCTTAATCCGAGACAGGTTTCAACTCTTGATCTTGCCTGGCACGGTGTGGATGTGTTTTGGAGCGCTATTTTCGGCTTCGGGTGCATGACAGAATTCTTCCACTGGGAGCGCTGGCGTCCCGCCGGCGTGGCGGGTGATTCAGCGCCGAGAGGGGACGGCGAGACGCCGGCGCTCCCAGTGTCTACCGCCGGTTGTCTAATGAGATCCCTTACACTCAAGCACGGTATTGGAGCGCAATCTTCCCCAATGAAGAATTCTGTCGTGCACCTTTCGGCTTCAGCGGCATTTTTGGGTCTTTTGTGCTTCCTGTTTCTCTCAAGAGTCTGAATGAAGATTTGGGAACCCAACGAGCTTGCCATTTGGGCCGCGCATTTTTTTCCATTTATTAGTTGCATTCCGTCTCGCACATCGATTATATCGTCTTGTTCTGTTAGAGATAGCTAGTCCACTTTCAAGGCATGGTGAATCTTCAGGTGAACTCGGTTCAGTGATGATTTTAAACCCGATGGTCGGGATCAGTCTGGAGAAAGGAACGGTTTGTCTAGGACAGTTGCACATCACATGAGCACGAAGTTGTTTGTTGGAAACCTCTCGTTCGATACCACGGAAAACGATCTACATGACGCTTTCGCGGCACACGGGACGGTTATTGAAGCCAATTTGATGATGGATCGCATGAGCGGTCGTCCTCGTGGCTTTGGGTTTGTCACAATGGGCTCGGCTGACGAAGCACAGAAAGCGATTGACGCTTTGAATGGCGCTTCGATTGGCGGGCGTAACCTCACTGTCAATATTGCCAGGCCTCGTGAAGAGCGCCCCGGCGGCGGTGGCGGCGGCGGCGGTCGTCGTGAATACGGCGGCGGCGGCGGCGGCGGTGGTGGTCGCGGCGGCGGCGGCGGCGGTGGTCGTCGTTATTAATTGTTGCAGATAGGCAATAACGAGGCTCGGCGAACCCGGGCCTCGTTTTATTTTCTCTTTGTGAGTTGAACGTAGTCCATGTTCTCTGACCATCGGTCCGTGGAACGTTTTGTCACTCGAGGCCGACGGTGTGATTTTGAGAACATTTTATGAAAGAAGACCCTATTGAGGTTGAAGGACGTGTTCAGACCGTGCTTCCCGGCACCATGTTTCGAGTCGAATTGAACAATAAGCACCTGGTTTTAGCGACCATCTGCGGGAAGATGCGCAAGCGGTGGGTGCGGTTGACAGTGGGCGATCGAGTCAAGATGGAAATGTCTCCATACGATTTGAATAAAGGCCGTATCATCTGGCGTATGTGATCCCTGTTGATGTGGTTGTGATTGCTTTAGCCGGAAAGCGCTCGAGCATGATCAGTTGGGCCCCACAGATCGCCAACCCTCCTCGGGCGGCCGTTCGTCATAACCAATCCAGATAGGATTGCCTGTCTCCCCGTATCCTCTTTGCTTCCAAAGTTTTTATGAGTTTTAGCAAGTTAGGTCTCTCGCCTGCACTGATCGAGGGTGTCAAAGCCATGGGTTACACGGAACCGACACCCATTCAGTTGCGCACCATTCCTTTAATTCTAGAAGGGCGCGATGTGATCGGCAGTGCCCAGACGGGCACCGGGAAAACGGCTGCCTTTGCCTTGCCCATCCTGACGAAACTGGGAGCGCCCGGACAGCACATTCGGGTTTTGGTCCTTGAGCCGACTCGTGAATTGGCTGCCCAAGTGGAAACCGCTTTTCGGGATTTGGCGCGCTTCACAGAGTTGAGAATGGGGGTGGTGTTTGGGGGCGTGGGGTATGGGAAGCAAACTGACTCCCTTCGGCAGGGCATCGACGTGCTCGCGGCGACTCCAGGGCGGTTGCTGGATCACTTGGGACGCGGGAATTGCCGCCTGGATAAGATTGAGTATCTGGTGCTGGACGAAGCGGACCGCATGCTGGACATGGGATTCCTGCCGGATGTTCGACGGATCATAGACCGATGTTCCAAGCATCGGCACACATCCTTGTTTTCCGCCACCATACCGCCAGACATCGCGGAGTTGATTCGCTGGACGATGAAGAACCCCCAGGTCATCGAGATCGGCGCCAGACGTTCGCCGGCTGAAACGGTGAAGCATGTCATCTATCCAGTCGCGGACGATCAAAAATCCGACCTGTTGCGGGCTCTCCTGGATCAAGTCAACTATGATTCCGTGATTGTTTTTTGCAGAACCCGACATCGGGCCGATCGCATTGGCAGCTTGCTGAAGCGGAATAACCACTCTGTGGCGATCCTCCATTCCAACCGCACGCAGCGTGAGCGAGAGCAGGCTTTGAAAGGGTTTCGAGACGGGCGTTTTGAGGTGTTGGTAGCCACTGATATCGCCGCGAGAGGTTTGGACGTCGAGGAAGTTAGCCATGTCATCAATTATGATGTGCCGCATCATCCGGAAGACTATGTCCATCGAATTGGCCGAACCGGGCGCGCCAATTTGACTGGCGACGCGTTCACGTTGATGGTCGCAGAAGATCGTCCCTTCGTGGAGGCGATAGAGCGTTTCATCGATCGCAAGATCGAGCGGATCAAGCTGGAAAACTTCACGTACCAGCACAGTGCGGTCTTCGAAAATCGGCCGGTTCAGGGGAAGGCTCGCGGCGCCTTGGGGGCAGTGGGGGGTAAGACCTTCTTTCCACGGGGCAGGCGGCGGCGGTAGCATCGCGAGTTCTTCCGCCGATTCATGGAATCAGGGCCGCGTATTCTGATCGTGGGAGGGGGCGCGGCGGGTTTTTTCGCCGCCATCACGTGCGCCGAGGCGGCTCCCACAGCGACGGTGACTATCCTCGAGAAAACGTCGCAATTTCTCAGCAAGGTCAAGATATCTGGAGGAGGACGGTGCAACGTCACGCACGCCTGTTTTGACTCCCGGGAGATGACAACCCAGTATCCACGGGGGGAAAGGCCATTGATCGGGCCTTTTCAAAGGTTTCAGCCTCGCGACACTGTGGAGTGGTTTGAAGCAAGGGGTGTGAGGTTGAAGACCGAAGCGGACGGGCGCATGTTTCCTGAAAGCAACACGTCCCAGACCATCATCGACTGTTTGATGCGCGCCGCGGCAAATGCCGGCGTCAGGATGCTGACCAACTCGGAGCTGATTTCCATTTCGAAGCGGCCCGGCGGTGGATTCCTAGTAAGTTTGAAGGGAGGTCAACAACTGATTTGCGACCGTTTATTGATGGCCACAGGCGGATGCCGGGCCGCCGCCGCTGGGGAACTGGCGGTTTCGTTGGGTCACACACTCGAAGCGCCGGTCCCGTCACTCTTTTCGTTCAACATTAATGCGGAGTGGTT
>SYMW01000053.1 GCA_005805305.1 Verrucomicrobiales bacterium | reverse complement strand
TCTCAAGGTATTTCGCGCACGAGCCGTCGTCGGGGAAGACGCGCTGGAACTCGGGAAGAGTCGTCGGGAAGCCGCGGGGGTCCATGCCTGCAATCTAGCATTGCTCAGGCTGTTTGGCAATGAACCGGATAGGCATGGATTCAACTGGGGCAGCTGCCGTTTTAAGGCCGACGGGTCTCCGCGACCTCGACCGGGACGGTGTCAGCCCAGCCGGATGATCTGGCTTGCTATGGAAAGCATGCATTCACGATGAGTCACGAACACGACGGTTCGGTTCGCCGCATGCTGGCACAAGCTTTGGATGACCAACTGCTCGCTTTCTTGGTCCAGAGCGCTGGTGGGTTCGTCCAGCAACACCATGGGGGCGTCCTTCAGATAGGCCCGGGCAAGGTTGAGGCGCTGCATCTCTCCCGTGCTCAGCCGTGCGCCGCCATCCCCGAGGAAAGTGGCGTATCCCTGTGGCAGTCGGCGGATGAAACCATCCGCGAATGCCGCCCGGGCCGCCTCCTCGATCTCCTTCGGCGCCGCCACGCCGCGGCCATACGCGATATTGTCCCGGATGGTTCCTGGAAACAGAATCGTCTCTTGCGGCACGTAAGCGAGCGCTCGCCGCCATTCCTTGACGCGGACTTCCTGGAGATCCACTCCATCCACAAGGATTCTACCGCCGACAGGATCCCAAAAGCGGTAAAGCAAATGAAGAAGCGTCGTTTTCCCGGAACCGCTTGGGCCTATCACAGCGACCGTCGCGCCGGGCTTTATTACGGCTGAGAATTCTTTCAAAACGGGGACAGCGTTTCCGTAGGCGAAACAAACGGAGTCAAATTCAATGCGTCCAGGACCGACCGATGGTCCCTGCCGAAGACGGTCGATAGGTTCGGTGGACGGGCTATATCCCTTTTCCGACAACGCGGTTTGCGCGGTGGCCGTGGTGGCCGTTCGGACGATTTGGATGGACCGTCCTCGTGAGGTGTCCGGTCTGCCTTCGTCGGGAGCGTCCAGCAGATCGAAGACTCGCGCCATGCCGGCCCGGGCGTCGGAGAGGCTGGCGCCGATGTGGGAGAGTTGGCTGAGGGGTTCAAAAAGTTGATTGGCATAGGCCAGGAACACGAGCCATCCGCCGATGGTCAGGGCCCCTTGGGAAACCTGGATAGCCCCGACCCAAAGAATCGAAGCCAGCCCTACACCAAAGCCGAACCCAATCAATACCAGATATCGGAGTTCGTAGCGATGCTGGGCCAGGCGGGCTTGGAACGAGGAAGACACCCGATCTGAAAAACTAGCCGCTTCCCGGTCCTCCTGGCCGTAAGCTTGAATCACCAGAAGGGCGGACAACCGCTGCTGGATCATGGATGTGATGCCGCTGTCGGCGCGGTGGGCGGCGTCGCTCAGCCGCGTCATGCCGGGCCCGAAATGGCGCATCATCAGAACGAGAATCGGGGCGACCGCCAAGGTGGTTGCCGTCAATCCTAGATTGAGCCGCGCCATGACCCAAATCATGCCGCCCAGGGCGGAACACGCCGCCAGCGCCCCAAAAACTCCCTTTTGAAGGAATGTCTGGAACGCGTACACGTCCCACGAAGCTCGATAAATAAGATCTCCCAGCGACGATCGTTGATGAGACCGCATGGATCTTCGAAGGAGCGTCTCGAACAAGGATTGGCGGGTGGAGGCCAGCCCCCGCAGACCCGAGCGGATCACCAAGGCTTGCTGCCCATATTGGAGGAGCGACTGCAATCCGTGCAGAGCGAACGATAGCAACGCGAGAGCGGTGATGCTTTCGGCGCGGTTCCATCCGCCGGCAAAGCGGCCGAGCCATGCGGGAAAAGGAGTCGATCCCAGGACCGAATCGACGATCAAGGCGAGAGGCCAAGGCTTGACCACGCCGGCCGCCGCGTTGGCGAAGACCAGCAGCGCCGCGGTTGCCAAGGCGGCGCGCTCGTTTCGAAAAACCTGAAATGCGCGCGCGTAGAACATCAACGGCTGATCCTAGAAATCACGGCCAGCCGTGGCGAGGATTTGCGGGCATCCGGGCTTGAAACGCAAGACTCAGCACGAAACTGCCCGGCTCAACCTAATTGGGTGCGGGAGCGTGTCCGGCTTGCGGGCAGTGAGGCCTTGGCGGATGTGATTGGGGTGAGAGCTCGCGAGATTCGTTTCCATCAAATGAGGTCATAGACGCAGCTATCAACTTGGCTGCTAGGCTATTCCAAACCGTGAGTATTAGGCCCGCCGAATGCCGTTTGGACGTTTTCCCTGTCCCAAAGCTTCATCCTATCTTTTTTTGTTCTGAGTTTGAAAACCGGCTTTCGATCCTCCATCGTGGAGCGCATGGCGATGAATGAAGATCCCGCAAACCTCGATGGTTCCAATCCCGAGGAAGCCCGCAAACCGGTTGATCCGTGCACGATTGTCATTTTCGGGGCGAGTGGTGATTTGACGGTGCGCAAATTGATACCGGCGCTCTACCATTTATTCACTGAAAACCAAATGCCCTCGCCCTTCCGGGTCGTTGGGTTCGCGAGGCGCGAGAAGACCGACGAGTCCTGGCGCGCCGAATTGAAGGAGGGAGTGCATCAGTTTTCACGAACCAAGAGCGTGGATGAGGAAAAGTGGTCGACTTTCTCTTCCAACGTTCACTATTGCCAGGGCGACATCGAGGATTCGAAGGCGTATGGGCACCTGTCGGATCTATTGGCCGGGTTTGGTGACGATCGTTTGTGCCAGAACCTGCTTTTTTACCTCGCCATTTCCCCGACCCAGTTCGCGCCGGTGGTGGCGAATCTCAGCGAGGCAAAACTTTTGCGCAAAGGCGAGCAGGGCCGCTCCTGGCAGCGAGTTGTGGTTGAAAAGCCCTTCGGGCAGGATTTGGTTTCCGCTCAAAGGTTGAATGCCGACCTGCTTCGCTTTGCCGACGAGCACCAGATATTTCGCATTGATCATTACTTGGGAAAAGAAACGGTGCAGAATATTTTGATCTTTCGATTCTCCAACGCGATTTTCGAGCAGCTTTGGAGCCGTCAATCTGTCGACCACGTTCAGATCACGGTCAGCGAGAATCTGGGAGTTGGCGCTCGCGGGGGGTATTACGAAGAGGCCGGCGCCCTGCGGGACATGGTTCAGAACCACTTGCTCCAAGTCCTCTCCCTGGTCGCCATGGAACCCCCCGCGACCCTGGAGCCGGAATCGGTTCGAGACGAGAAGGTTAAACTGCTCAAGTCGATCCAGCTCCCTCGGCCCGCCGATCTGGCGAAACAAGTCGTGCGCGGTCAATACCTTGCGGGGGAGGTCGACGGGCACACGCGGCCCGGTTACCGCCGCGAGCCAAAAGTGAATCCCCGGTCAAACGTGGAAACGTATGTCGCTCTGAAGTTGTTCATTGATAATTGGCGGTGGTCAGGGGTTCCATTCTATTTGCGGACGGGAAAGAATCTGCCGTTGAGCGCCAGCGAGGTGCGCGTCCAGTTTCGGCCCACTCCAAGCGTGCTGTTCGCCGCCCAGCTCGGGACTCGGCTGGACGCCAATGCGATCAGCCTCCGGCTTCAGCCCAACGAAGGCATCTCGCTCCGGTTCAATGGGAAGGTTCCCGGATCGACGATGCGCCTTCGGCCCGTCAGGATGCACTTCGGTTATGACGCCGAGTTCGGAGCCTACACCCCCGAGGCTTACGAACGGCTGCTTTTGGAAGCGGTGGCGGGGGAGTCGACGCTGTTCATTCGCCGTGATGAAGTCGAGACGGCGTGGAAGATCGTGGATTCTATTCGGCGCTCATGGGAAGGGCGTCCGTTGACCGAGCGCGAATTTTATCCTGCTGGTTTTTGGGGGCCTGTGGCCGGTGACGATCTTTTGGCCGCCGCCGGTCATTCGTGGAGGAACCCGCAGAAAGCTTGAAAACGAAGTTCTCATCGTATCCAGGTTTGGTAACGGATTTCGTCCCGGCCAGGCAATCAGACGGCGGAAGGCTGCTCGTGGCGCTGCACGGGCTCGGGGACAGCATGGAAGGTTATCGCTGGCTCCCGCCAGCGCTCGAGCTCCCGTGGATGAACTATCTCCTGGTGAATGCTCCCGACGACTACTACGGGGGCTATTCTTGGTATGATTTGTATGGGGACCCCGACGCCGGGATTCGGCGGAGCCGCAAATTGCTCACCGGGCTGCTGGACTTCCTGGCCGAATCGGGCTGCCCATCGGAGCAAACGGTCCTCTTTGGCTTTTCCCAAGGCTGCCTGATGACATTAGATGCCGGGCTGCGCCATCCCAGGCGTCTTGCGGGGTTGGTGGGGATCAGCGGTTATGTGCATCGAGTGACGGAATTGATAGATGAACTTTCCCCGGTATTCAGGGAGCAGAAAGTTTTGGTGACCCACGGAACGAGCGATCCTCTCATCGATTGCGCCATGGTGCGCCGTCAAATGGAGAGTTTGAGATCCGCTGGAGTCAACCTGGTCTGGCGTGAATTCAATAAGGCGCACACCATCGCCGGGGAAGCGGAATTGGGCTTGATCCGCGAGTTCGTTGCTGGCTGTTTTGAACCGGCTTAGGGATCGAACAAGAACCTCTTCGGCCATGGGCCGCGGTCCGCCGGCTGCGAAATTTAGATGCAGTGTCTGTGCCCCTCCCGGCCTCCCGGCGGTGTTTCTCGATCCGCGTTGACCAATCGCGCGCGTTCGCCCAAACTCACTTCCGGCAACCCCACCCTCCGATGATCTGGGATCTTCATGTTCATCTATCCGGTGTCGAGGGCGCCACGCCCTCGGAGCGGCTGGGCCGGATGATCTCGATCGCCGACCGCCTCGGCATCGATCGGCTTTGCGTGTACTTGGGTATGGCGTTCACCCAAGATCCATCCCCGGACATCATGCGGCAAGACAACGACCAGGTGCTCGCCGCGATCCGTTCTTTTCCGGACCGCGCGTTTGGCTTCGCGCATCTCAATCCCAGACATGTCGAGGCGTCCCTGGCGGAGATTGAGCGCTGCGTTGCCAACGGCCCAATGGTCGGCATCAAACTCTGGGTCGCCCGCCGCTGTTCGGATGAGGCGATCGACCCGATTATTCGCCGCGCGGCGGAGTTGAAAGCGGTCATCTATCAACACACATGGTTCAACGCGACGGGCAATCTGCCGGGAGAGTCCACGCCCGGGGACTTGGCCCAATTGGCTGCCCGGCATCCATCGACTCCGATCATTTGCGGGCATACGGGCGGGGATTGGGAGCTTGGACTCCGCGCCGTGCGGCACTTGAAGACGGTCTATTCAGACCTCGCTGGCTCCGAACCCGTGAGTGGCTATACGGAGATGGCCGTGCGCGAACTTGGCGCGGAACGGGTGCTTTATGGCAGCGATGTCGGGGGGCGCTCCTTTGCCTCGCAACTTGCCAAAGTCCTCGGCGCTGACATCCCGGAACGCGCCAAGAAACTGATCTTGGGAGAGAATCTGAAACGTCTGATGACACCCATTCTCCAGGCGAAAGGCATCAAGCCATGAAGGAGCACGCACGAGGTTGCTCGAAAGACCCTCGGGCCTGGGCCTCTCTCCGCGCTCCGCTCGGCGGGGCTTCACCGGACGTCGCGCCGTGTCCAGGGTCCGTCACGCGGCGCGATTTTGTCGCCGTTGCCGCTGCCGTGACCGCCACCGCGGTGCTTGCCACGCTTCCCGCCAGTGCGGCCCAAACTGCGCCCGCCCCGCTCATCGACACCAACGTTTCCCTCGGCCGATGGCCCTTTCGTCGCTCTCCCCTGGAGGAGACCACCGCCCTGGTTGACAAGCTGAGCTCACATGGTGTCACACAAGCCTGGGCCGGCAGCTTCGATGCGATTTTCCACAAAGACCTCTCCGATGTGAACCGGCGCCTTGCCCAGGAGTGCCGTCTCCGCGGGCGCGGTCTCCTGATTCCCTTCGGCGCCGTCAATCCGGGCTTGCCAGGATGGGAGGAAGATCTGCGGCGGTGCCACACCGAGCACCGGATGCGCGGCATTCGCCTCTTTCCGAACTACCATGGCTACGGGTTGGACACGCCGGCCTTTGCCAATTTGCTGAAGCTCGCGGCCGCGAGCAACCTCGTCGTGCAAATCGCCTGCGGTCTCGAGGACCAGCGCACGCAGTCGCCGCGACTTCAATTCCCACCTGTGGACGTGAGCCCTCTCTCGCAATGGCTCGGAAGGTCGACTGCACCGCGCGTTCAGCTGCTGAATGCGTTTCGCGCTTTGCGCGGCAAGCCCGTGCTCGATTTGGCCGCTCATGGCGCCCGCTTCGAGATCGCCACGCTCGAAGGTGTCGAGGGTGTCTCCAAACTACTCGCCCAGATTCCCGCCGATCGGCTGTGTTTCGGCTCCCACGCCCCGTTCTTTTATTTCGAGTCCGCAGAATTGAAGCTGCGGGAGTCGGTGCTCACCGCGACCCAATGGGAAGCCGTTCGCGCCGGAAACGCCCGGCGACTGCTGTCGTCCGCGTGACATGAACCCTTCCCGCCCGCTTCGTCGTTTGCGCGCTCAGCGGCTGGAGGGCCGATTTACAAGGCTCTGCCTCATCCTGTTATTGCTGGCGGGGCCGGCTTTGAATTTGATCCGCGCCGCCGAGCCGGATCCCCGCATGATTCCTCCTCTTGACGCTGTCAGGGGCAAACTACCGTCCCTCTCCCCCACGCCGGCCATCGATGCGTGGAAGACTTTTCGCGTGCTCGACGGTTTTAGGCGCACTTTACCCCCCTGTTTTCGTCAAAAAATGCCGTTCTGATTCGATTTCATGCGGGTTTCATCAATTTTGATTTTTCCAATATGTGGCCACATTTATAGTAATAATTATCTTTACATCATTCTGTAATATGCTTCT
>SYMW01000052.1 GCA_005805305.1 Verrucomicrobiales bacterium | reverse complement strand
TGGTTAAGTGTTAAGGGAAAAGGACAGCCGGATCATTCCGAGCTCGAAAGGTCAAAAACCTGCAAAAGACATGGCTTTTGCAGGTTCCCTAAGCGCCACTCGGAATAATCCGGCACTCGGAATGATGTCGCTTATTCCGATCTCGGAATAAGCGCCATAGCTTTGCCACGCGCTTGCTTGAGAATGGGTACGATATCCGGACCGTTCAGGAGTTACTCGGCCACAAGGACGTGACGACGACCCAGATTTACACGCACGTGATGCAACAACCTGGGATTGGGGTCAGGAGTCCGTTGGATGCGGAATGAGCCGGAAACCATGTTCCATTCGACACCCGGGTGAAAAATCGGCAAAATGGCGAATTGATAGCCTATGAAGCGACAACGGGATGAGGTCATCAGATTTGGACAACCATCAGCAATTCGGTTTGCCAATTGACCGCCTGTAGGCGGAACTCCGAAACCTGCAATCGTCGTTGAAAGACGAGCGACGTAGCGGCATTAGCCGTTTTAAGGTTTAAGCGAGAATTGCAGGACGGCGAGAATCTATCCTTTTCTCGGATTGTCGTTTCTTGTTTAGTGTATCCATTCGAAATCACGATGCATGATGAAGACAGCTTTGTTGTTCTCGGGACAGGGGGCCCAGTGCGTGGGGATGGGCCGCGATCTCGCGACCCACTTTCCCAGCGCGGCGGTGTGGTTCGACCGCGCCAACGAAACGCTTGGCTACGATCTGCGGACACTTTGTTTTGAAGGGCCGGAAGCGGAACTGACGAAGACCGAGCACGCGCAGCCGGGACTCTTTTTAACAAGCTGGGCAGCCTTTCAACTGCTTAGGCAAGAGGCTCCGGACCTGTCGTTTCAAGCCACCGCCGGCCTTTCGCTGGGAGAATTCACGGCGCTGGCCGCGGCCGACGTTTTCGACTTCGACACGGCCCTTCGACTTGTCCGGCAGAGAGGCCAGTTCATGCAGCGGGCCTGCGAGGAAACCGAGGGCTCCATGGCGGCCATCATCGGATTGAACGAGGCCGAAACCCAGTCGGTGTGCGACGAATGCGGCGTGGACCTTGCCAATCTCAACTGCCCTGGCCAACTGGTCATTTCCGGGGAGAAGTCCGGCGTCGCCCGAGCCTGCGAACTCGCCAAGCAAAGAGGAGCCAAGAAAGCGCTCCCGCTGGCAGTGGCGGGAGCCTATCACTCCCGCTTGATGGCCAGCGCGCGAACGCGGCTCGAATCCCTCCTGGCAGTGACCCCAGTCAACTCCCCTGCCCTGCCTGTGATTTCTAACGTGACCGCCACGCCGCACACGACGCCGGATGACATCCGTGCCCGGCTAACCGCTCAAGTCACCGCTCCGGTCCGGTGGGAAGACTCCATTCGCGCCTTGATCGCCGATGGTTTCGACCGCTTCATCGAGCTTGGCCCGGGCACCGTGCTGGGCGGATTTACCAAACGCATTGATAAAGCGGTTGCGTCAATGAACATCGCCGACGCCGCGAGCCTTAAAACCACTTTGGAAAAATTGGCGATGCCTCGAACCGACCTGACCTGAATTGCAATCGAAATGAAGGCGATTTCCCGGCATTGTTTTCTGGTGCGCAGCTCGGTTAGGCGGACACCTCCCGCCGCCGGATCCATTCGGATGGCACCGCCATTGGAATCGACACCCCATCATCAAAACCATGTTTAGCCTGCAAGACCAAATTACTGTTGTGACCGGCGCCGGCCGCGGGATCGGCCGCGCCATCGCCCTGACGTTTGCCGACGCCGGGGCGGATGTGGTGTGCGTCTCGAGAACGGCCGAAAACTCCGAGAAAGTGGCCGAGGAAGTTCGATCGAAGGGCAGGAGGGCTTGGGCCTTCGCGTTGGACGTGTCATCGGCCTCGGAGGTGGGCGCCACCGCGGATCGCATTTTGGAAGCGGTGGGCAAGGTGGATGTTTTGGTGAACAACGCCGGGGTGACGCGGGATGGCTTGCTTGTGAGGATGGGCGAGTCCGACTGGGACGCAGTCATTGACACCAACCTTAAGGGCGCTTTTCTCGTCACGAAAGCATTCAGCAGAGCTTTCATGAAGCAGCGCTCAGGGCGGATCATCAATGTGGCCTCGGTGATCGGGCTCATCGGCAACGCCGGGCAAGCCAATTATGCGGCGAGCAAGGCGGGACTCATCGGGCTCACTAAATCCGTGGCGCGGGAACTCGCGCCGCGCGGGATTACGGTCAACGCGATCGCGCCAGGGTTCATCGAAACGGACATGACCAGCGGATTGAAGGCGGAGATCAGGGAAGCGCTGCTGGGGCAAATTCCGTTGAACGCCCTGGGGCAGGCCTCGGACGTCGCGGCTGCGGCGCTTTTTCTGGCGTCAGCGGAGGCGCGCTACATCACGGGCCAAGTGCTTGGAGTGAATGGCGGATTGGCTATGTGAGGGAACCTGAGGGCCATCGGAACGTGTCCCGCCGCAAATTCTTTTATTGAATCGGGGCTTGACGCATTCCGCCTCGTTGAATAGACACACGGGAGAACGATACGGAGACGCTCATGGCTGAAAAAACTATCGAACAGCGGGTCAAAGACATCATCGTGGAGCAACTCGGGGTGAACGCCGATCAGGTGACCCCGGAGGCCAAGTTTATCGAGGATCTGGGTGCCGACTCACTTGACACCGTCGAGTTGGTCATGGCCCTTGAGGAGGAGTTTGGCCAGGAAATTCCCGACGAAGAGGCCGAGAAACTGCAGAGTGTAGGCGATGTGACGAAATACATCGAAGAATCGCAGCAGAAATAGGAATGGAGCGGATTCATCGGGGCAGCCGCCGCTGACACTCAGCGCTCGCTGCCCTTTTTTTATGCCTACCATAGGTTCTGACATCAGAGTCGTCATCACGGGGGCTGGGGTCGTTTCTTCACTTGGATTAGAAGCAGAGCAGTTCTGGAAAAACATCGTTGAAGGCCGCTGCGGCATCCATCGGATCAGCTCCTTCGATGTTTCCCAATACGACTGCAAGATCGCGGCGGAAGTCACGAACTTCGACGCTGCCCCGGCGTTCCCCACTCCGAAGGAATTGCGGCGGACGGATCGGTTCAGCCACTTTGGGGTCTATGCGGGCTACAAGGCTTTGCTGGATTCCGGATTGGATTTGGAGAAGGCCGACCGCGACGAGATTGGCGTTTTCCTAGGATCTGGGATTGGAGGCCTTTACACGACGGAAGAGCAGCACAAGATACTTTTGGCGAAGGGCCCAGGCAGGGTTTCCCCGTTCATGATTCCCATGCTCATTTTGAACATGGCCTCGGGGTTGTTCTCAATGTATTACAAGCTCCGTGGTCCAAACCTCGCCACGTGCTCGGCATGCGCGACATCCACACACGCGATGGGAGAGGCTTGGCGAACGATTAAAATGGGCGATGCCAAAGTCATGTTTGCCGGCGGCACCGAAGCCACGATCGTTCCGCTCGGGATCGGCGGTTTTGCGGCGATGCGGGCACTCAGCACCCGCAACGATGATCCTCAAAAAGCCTCGCGCCCTTTTGACGCCCAGCGGGACGGTTTTGTCATGGGAGAAGGCGCCGCCGTCTTGGTCCTAGAGGAATTGGAGCACGCCAAAGCCCGAGGCGCCCGCATCTATGGTGAATTGGTCGGCTACGGCAACACGGCGGACGCCAACCACATGACCGCCCCTGCCCCTGAAGGTGAAGGCGCCGCCCGCTGCATGCGCCGCGCTCTGAGGTCGGCCGGAATCCGGCCGGAACAAGTCTCCTATATCAACGCGCACGGCACTTCGACTCCGGGGGGCGACGTGGCGGAAACCCAGGCCATCAAGAGTGTCTTTGGAGAGCACACCCGCAACCTCGCGGTCAGCTCCACCAAAGGCGCCACGGGTCACATGCTCGGGGCCGCTGGCGCGATTGAGATGGTCCTTTGCCTGAAAGCCCTCCAACACAACGTCCTTCCGCCGACAATCAATTACGAGCACCCCGATCCCTTGTGCGACCTGGACTGGGTTCCCAATCAGGCGCGCGAGTGCCCTGTGGAAATCACAGTCAATAATTCGTTCGGTTTCGGAGGCCACAACGCCTGCGTGATAGCCCGTAAGTTCAGAGGCTGAAACGACCTCAGGGGAAGCTCCCGCGTTTCGACAACTTCGGCGTCAGAGGTGTGGTTTTCACTGGGAACGGATCCTCCTTCAAGTGGGAGGTAATCGTCAGGATTTCACGGCTTATGCAGTTCCCGAACAATCTCTACGCCGCGTCGTTTGCCTCGGCTTTTCTTGTTTCGTGGATCGGGTTGCCGTTCTGGAATCGCTGGGCCCGGCGCGCGGGGTTGGTGGACGATCCGGGGCATCGGAAAATCCACACCACTCCCATGACACTGGCGGGGGGATTCGCCGTCTTTGCTGGCCTCTTGGTTCCGGTTTTGGCCGGCCTTATTGTGGTCTGGATGGAGTGGGTACCACGGGAATCCCTGACTCCCCTGACCTATGGTCTTCAGAGAAAAGCGCTTCAACTGGCAGCGATTCTTTTCGGCGCCCTTGGGATGCTGATCTTAGGTTGGATCGACGACAAACACGAATTGTCTCCCGCGCGAAAGCTCATGGGCCAATGCGTGATCGCCATCCTGGTAGCGGCTTCCGGCTTGCGCATCACGCTCTTTGTTCCCAGCGTGGCCTTCAGTTACGCCGTCACGATCTTGTGGATTCTGAGCCTGACAAACGCTTTTAATTTCATGGACAACATGAATGGCCTTTGCGGGGGATTAGCCGCCATTGCCGCTCTTTCGTTCGCCGCCGCATCCGCATCGCAAGGCCAGTATTTGGTCACCGTCATCGCCCTCCTGGCCTCAGGCGCTTTCTTGGGTTTTCTGCCTCACAATTTTCCTCGAGCCACGACTTTCCTCGGAGATTCCGGGAGTCATTTGTCAGGATTTCTCATGGCGATCCTCGCCATCCTTCCGCACTTCCACACACCGAAGAACCAGGACGGCTGGGCAGTGCTGCTACCGTTGTTCATCCTCTCCGTCCCGCTGGTGGACTTGGTCTCGGTGGTTCTGATTCGATGGCGCTTGGGCAAGCCGATTTACGTCGGGGACACGAACCATCTCAGCCACCGATTGACGAGGGCCGGGTTGTCAAAATCCACGGCAGTACTCCTGCTTTGGCTGGCGGCGGCTGCGATTTCCGCTCTGGGGTTCGCCTTGTAAGCTTGCCCGCATTCGTCACCGCCACGCTTGCCAGCCCGGGAGTGCCGGGCGATGGTATTCCCCATGCGGGATTCCCCGACAACGCAGGCCGCCATTTCGGCGAAGTCCAAGCGCCAGGCGATGGATTGGAGCCTGGTGCTGGCGAGCCAAGGCATCGGCGTCGAGATCGCTCGAGATCCCGATCGCAACGGTTTTATTCTGCTCGTGGATGATCAAGATCAGGCTCGGGCCAGGGAGGCGATCGATCTCTATCTTCAGGAGAACCGAGGGATCAAGTGGATTCGGGAATTCCCCAAGGAACGGTTCGCATTCGGCTTCGAAGGAGTTTGGTGGTGCCTGCTTCTGGTGATCGTGTTCATTCTCCAGAAGGGATACCGGGGGGTAGAGTCATCCGGCATAATGGACAGCGTGGCGGTGCTCCGGGGAGAAACGTGGCGGCTTGTCACGGCTACATTCCTGCACCAGGATCTCGGACATCTTGCTTCGAATCTGACTTTCGGGTTTCTGTTTCTTGGGCTGGCGATGCCGCGATACGGAGCGGGCGTGTGCGCTCTCACGGCGCTCCTGAGCGGGTCTGCCGGTAATTATTTTGGCATTCACCTTCGCGCAGAGGACTACAAAGGCCTCGGCGCCTCGGGATCGGTCATGGGACTTCTGGGATTGCTCGCCATGCAAACGTGGCCCAATTGGGCGCGGCGCGGAGACTGGCGGAGGGCGGTGCTTTCGTCGATTGGCGGGGGCGCGGCCCTCCTCATGCTCGTCGGCACGGATCCCCGAAGTGACGTGCTGGCGCACGCGGGAGGGTTTTTGGCGGGATGCGCCGCGGGCTCGCTGCTGGCCTGGCTGCCCGCCCAACAACTTAGAAGCCCCTATTGGAACCGAACTTCGCTGGCCTTGGCAGCCCTTATCGCGGTGGCAAGCTGGGTCAGCGCGCGGCCTTTTTTCTCATGAACCGTTCATTCGTTTTGTTGATTGCCAACGACTTACGCATATGGGGTTCATGGCCGCATTTCGCGTCGAAAATATCGAGGTGTCTCCTCTTAATAAACCGGAGGAGCACCTCCTCTCCCCGTCCCTCTCCTCCGCAATGGGTCGGAGGAGAGGGTGCCCGAAGGGCGGGAGAGGCGGCACCTGGTTCATGGCCTCATTTCGCGTCGAAAATATCGAGGTTTTCCCTTCCCATGAAACATCCCTGTGCACTCACGATGGTCATCGCCGCCTGCGTCTTGTCTTCCGTGGCCGCCCCGTCACCAACCCTGGAGCAGCGCGCCGGACTCCATGTGTTCGAGACGATCGAGGGCTTGAAAGCCGAGCGTCGGGTGGACGCCCAACACCTGACTTTGACCTCTCCGATTGTCCATGCGGGTTTTGACTGCACCGAAGCCATCCTCTCTTGGAACACCAAGGCTCCTGATGGAGGGGAGTTTAGTTTTGAGATTGCGCCGATCATCAAGGACGAACCGCGGCGATTTTACGCTCTCGGCACTTGGTGCAAAGACAACGCGGCGATGCGTCGGAAAAGTTATCAAAAAGATCTGGATGAATTCGCCTCCGTATCGACGGATACCCTTGTGCTCAAGCGGCCGGTGAAGAGTTTCGTGATTCGCGTCACCCTGAGCGGCCCCGAAGAGCCCATGGCTGATTGGATCCAGTTCCTGTCCGTGGCATTTTCAGGGCCGCGGGCCGCGGGTTCCACGTCGCCTGCTGTCCACAACGCCGCCGACGGCTCACGACTCAAGCCGCCGGCTTCCGAGCCGGAGCGCATCGAGCTTACGGTGCCGGCCCTCTCCCAGCTCTCCTATGCCGGCGGAAAAGCCTGGTGCAGTCCCACGAGCCTCGCGATGGTGTTGAACTATTGGAGCGCTCGGTTGGATCGAACCGATCTGGGCGTCGATGTGCCAGCGACGGCCGCGAGTG
>SYMW01000051.1 GCA_005805305.1 Verrucomicrobiales bacterium | reverse complement strand
GTCCACCCCACTGCCCGGCACTTGTCGCCGCCGGAGTCCCGCTGCAACGGCGTGGTAGCGACGGCAACCGGCGGCTAGAGCAATGGACAGCGTGTTACAGCCGCGCCGCCACGCAGGTTCCACCGCCGATTCGAGCGGCGACCCAGGTTCGCCAAGCGTTGACGAACGCACTCTCGAGCAGACAGGCTCCGAAGCGATCCCAGGCGACGGGCGCGATCGTCCCGATCACAACGAGCCATTACTGGACAACGCCGAATCGACCTCGGAGGATGAAGGTTCAACGCCCCCAGTCACTGACATTGAAAACAAGAATCAGCCTTCCGCGGAAGGGATTCCGTCGGCTGATCAACCGCCCGTCGGAACGCCGGCTCCGGTTGCTGATCGGGCTGCGCCGCCGGTTCCCGCGAGTCCCACTGGCGCTCCGCCAGCCCGGCCTCCCGTTCCGTCCCGACCGCCGCAGCCGCAGTTCCGATCCAGTGGGGGTGGTTACCAGCAAAGGCAGCACGAGCCCCAGCCGCGCCGGCAAGATCAGGGTGCTGGCCCGTCTTCCTCGCATCTTGGACATCGACCGCCTCAGCCTGCTTCATCCGCCACCTCAAACATCGCCTCTGTTGGCGAGGCCGTCCTCGAACTGCAGCGGGCAATCACGATGCTCAAAAATGCTTTGGATAAGATGGAGGAGGTGCTCGAGACTCTCGAGGATGCGGAGCTCCAAAAACAAGTCGACGAACGGGAGATTGAAAAGTTGCGGGAAACCGTCCGGCAATTAAGCCGGCCTCGAGAAAACTTTGGCGCGCGCGAACGCGATCGCGAGCGTGAACGTTTCCCCGACCGTGACCGGGATCGTGGGGATCGCGGAGGCCGTCCGGGGCATCGGGGTTCACCTCCGCAATCCCAAGACGCCCGTTCGAGAGGAGGACAACAGCGGCCTGCCGTTGGCGGACAACCCTCGACATCGCCGGTCCAGGAACGTGAGGCCACACCGCCGCCCCGGGAAGAGCACGTGGAACAGATCGCCGAAGCCGACACTGAACAATCTCACGAACCATCAGATCAGGCCGATGAAGTCGAAAAACCCCAAGAAGACAATGAGATTCGACGCTACGAATGAATGTCGAAATGATATTCGATGAGCGCCACCCCCGCGGCATTATTATCAGCAAACCAGCTCAGCCTGGCGTATGGACATCAAAGATTGCTCGAGGAAATCACGCTTTCGGTGACCCCAGGAGAGAAGGTGGGATTGGTCGGGCGCAATGGCTGCGGCAAGACGAGTCTGTTGAAGATTTTGGCCGGGGAAAGTTCGCCAGATTCGGGTGAAATCTCCCGGCGGCGCGGGTTGCGCGTCGGTTACCTCCCTCAAGAATTCCAGCTCGACGACACAAAAACCGCCCGCGAAAATATAGAGGCGGGCGCCAAAGATTTGATGGAATGGATCGTTCAGTTTGAGTCCGGCGCCAGCAGTGAAATCGAGGCAGGAGAGCTCCTGCACAAGATCGAGGGAGCGGACGGTTGGAATCTTGGGGCGCGAATCGAAGCCAGCGCGAGCGCGTTGTCGGCGCCCAGCTTGGACTCCTTCGTCGGGCCTTTGTCCGGTGGTGAAAAACGGCGCGTTGCTCTCTGCCGCGCTTTGGCTGCCCAGCCCGATTTGCTGTTGTTGGACGAGCCCACGAATCATCTCGACGCCGAGTCCATTCGCTGGCTGGAGGAGTTTTTGCGAACCTTCCCCGGTGCCGTGATTTTTGTGACGCACGACCGCTACTTTCTCGACGTGATCGCAACAAGAGTTGTTGAGATTTCGGATGGACGCTGTTTTTCGCACCCGGGAAATTACACGGCGTATTTGGAATCCAAGGCTGTTCGTCAGCAGATCGCCGAGCAGTCGGAACGGAGGCGCCAGCGTTTTCTGCGCGTCGAACTGGAATGGGTGCGCGCGGGGGTGCGGGCCCAGCGATCCAAGTCGCGGCACCGTCTTGACACCTATTACCAAACAGCGGGGCTGGAAGCGCCTCCCGAGGAGCGCGAGATGGACCTCCTGATCCCACCCGCGCCGGAGTTGGGGAATATCGGCGTCGAACTAAAAAACGCGGGAGCGAAAGTCGGAGATGGCTCCAGTGAGCGGTGGCTGTTCAGAAGGCTCCATTTTTCACTCAAACCCGGACAGTGCACCGGCGTGGTGGGAAGGAATGGCGTCGGTAAGACCACTCTGCTCAGGATTTGTCTGGGAGAGCGGCCGCCGGACGAGGGAAAAGCCGTTCTCGGCAGGAGCGCCGTGTTCAACTACATCGACCAGACGAGAATGCTGTTGGATGATTCGCGCACCGTGATGGAGGAAGTTTCCGACGGAAACGAGAGCGTTCTCTTCGGCGCCCAGCGTCTCGGGACCCGGGCTTATCTCAGAAGATTTCTATTTGCGGATGACCGCATCAACGAACGAGTCAACAAGCTGTCAGGCGGGGAACGCGCGCGTCTGATGCTGGCCAAAGTTCTGCGCCGAGGAGGCAATGTCATCGTCTTGGACGAGCCCACAAACGACCTGGATTTGCCCAGCTTGCGAATGCTCGAAGAAGCCTTGGCGGACTTCGACGGAAGTGTCCTCGTGGTGAGTCACGACCGTTATTTCTTGGATCGCATCTGCGATCAAATAGTGGCGTTCGAAGACTCGGGAGTATTCGTCCATCCTGGCAATTACTCCTACTATCTCGAGAAGCGGCAGGAGCGTTGGGACCGACAACGGATCAATGGGAGGAATTTCAAACCCATCGTTGAAAGTGGAAACGAGGATGCCCCAAAGACTGTCCGCCCCAGGAGGCTGAGCTACAAGGAGCAGCGGGAGTTGGCGGGAATAGAACCATCCATCCTTGAGGCGGAAGCGAGGGTTGCGGAACTGGACGCCATGTTGAATGATCCCTCCTTTTATGTCACCCGATCCAAGGAAGCTCCCGCGCTCATTTTGGAGCAAGAAGCCGCGAAAGCCACCGTGGTCAGGTTGTATGCCCGTTGGGAGGAATTGAGTGATTTGGGGACTCCGGCAACAGAGGTCGATTAGACCTTAAGACGGCAGTTGCCCAAACCGAATCGTTCTGGCTGAGGCTATGCAGTCGCAAACGCACCAGTCTTCAAGAAGGCTACGACTTGCTGTTTGACGATCGCGTTCCGCATCATCATGGGATGCGTGGCATGCACGACGATGTGATCCGCCATGCCGTTGACTTTGGTGCGCTCCACGGACACTTTTCCATCATCGGGGCCGGGGATCATGAGCCAGCTATTGATCCAGTTGATGCTGCGATCGCCCGCGATGATCCCGAGTGGAAAACGAGGGGATCCCAACTGGTTCGGCAACGATCCCGGGCCGGTTCCGAGCTGACGCCCGGCGGGACCGTTCAGCCACCCGAAAAGCCGCGTGCCACCGAGGGCGTCCACGACTTCGCTTCCTTGATTTGGAGGTCCGAGCATGACGACTCGGCCCGGCCTTGGGGGTTGATGCCTCGCGAAATAGTCTCGAACCAGAATTCCGCCCATGGAGTGGGTGACGAAGTGGATGCGCAGGACTAGGGTCTTGGCGACCTCTTCAACCACAGGCGCGAGATACTTTTCCGACAGACTCTGAATGGAGCCTCGTCTTGATGGATAATCGAGGTTGCGCACCTGGTAACCTTGGGCAATGAGGTGTCGTTCAATGGGGGCCATGGATCGCGAGGTGCGGCATAATCCGTGCAACAGAATCACAACCTCCAGATTGGCTTCTTGCGCGGCAGGTTCTTTCATGTTCAAAAAGTGCGGTGCAGATCACCGCGTCGCTGTGTTGTGGGCACGTCCCAGTCCGGCTTCAAAGAGCGTGAGCGTCTTTTGGCTTGAACGCCGTGGCGACAAACCCTGAGGACCAGCGCGCTAGAGGGCTATGGCACCACAAGAAATCGATCGGGAGACAGCAATACAGCGGCCAGCCGGGTCGTTTGGCCAAAAGGTACAACGCGGGAATCAAGGTCAGATCGATGTGCCGGATGGTGACGGCGTCAAACCCCGCCGCTCGAAGCTGCCGCTCAAGTTCTGGAGGATCGAGTTCCCGTTCGTCCGGCGAATGATAGTGATCGTAGTGAGTGCCCATCACGACGCGTCCAAGCTTTCGCAGCACGCCATGCCGGTTTGGGTCCTGCGAATAGAATAGCCCTCCCGGTTTTAGATGAGTGAAACAGCGGTCTATCAGGCCCTGAAGCTCCGGTTCTGGAACGTGATGGAGGAATGCCAGGCAGATGATGGTGTCGAAGGGGTCGTCCCATCGAAGGTCTGCGAACGGCATGCACACAAAATCGACATTCGTCAGGTTGGCTTGAGCTGCCTTCCGTTTGGCGATGTCGATGCCCTGAGCCGAGATGTCCAGGCCGACGACCCGTTCGGCCCAGGGCGCGAGCATCAGCTCAAACTGACCGTCGCCGCACCCGAGGCTCAGCACTCTGCCGAGCGTCCCCGCCCTGAGGATGCCCCGCAAGGAGCGAACTTCACGATTCAACCGCAGCCGCCAGCCCACCGGGTTGTAGGCCTGGCTCTCATAATATTTATTGAAAAACTCGATTTCCTGCTGGTCCGTGGCAGCGGAGTTTTGTTGCGCATGACGGGACCTGGCGTGACGGCTCATCTGGTGGCGCTCAATTGACCACGGAGCAGCGGAATTTCAAGAAAGTTGTTCTTCCGCGAAAACTCTGACCGCAGCCGCCATGAACTTCGCGAGTTTGGGATGATGCACAGCATACGCTTGGCTCAACTCGGAGTCTTCGATCAACGCGGCGTGTCCGGCGTATGAATCCCGAGTCGGGATCCAGAACTGCTTCATCCACTCAAAGTGCCGCCGCACGACGAGTTGAGCCTCTCTCGAATCCTCCCGCTTCTGGCGCTGGATCAGATCGGTCATGTCCTGGCAGATTGCCGCGAAAGTCTTCCCCGACCGCTCCCAGTCATCTTTCCTCCAATCTTTCACCTTTCGCTTCGATTCCTGGATGCCCTGCTTCATCTCCTCACCGTAGCGGTTGATGAGGTACTCCTCGTGTTTCGCCTGCCGCTCGGGATCGAAGCCGTCGAACATTTCCTGACTTTTCATTTCTTTTGTTCCTTTCAAATGGTCGATGGTGGCATCGATGGTCCGAATGAGCTTCCGGATTCGTGAGGCGCTCTTTCGCAGGTGAACCCGATGCGATTGAAGCGCCGCGACTCGGTCGAAGTCATTCGCCTCAAGGATCCATCTGATTTGCTTTAGCTCAAACCCCAGCTCCCGATAAAAGAGGATTTGCTGGAGCGCCAGCAATTGCGCCTCTTCATAATACCGGTATCCGTTGGCGCCATGATAGGCGGGCTTCAGGACCCCCATTTCATCATAGAAATGAAGCGTGCGCACGCTGACACCAGACAATTCCGCCACTTTTTTTATCGTGAGAGCCATCGATTCTCTTGGCCGCCGGCTTCCATCGCCAAGGTTGTGTTGCAGCCGGCAAGTCACAACCTCAGGGATCACGCGGCGTCAGGGTCAAAGGATTTTTTTTAATTATTGTTTCGAGCCGCGTTTCCTTCTACCGTGGACGCTTCCTAACCCCGCAACCAACAGCAGCCGTTCATTCCCAGGAAGCTCATGGATTTCAAACGTCCACAAACCTTACCGGGGCCCCAGCCTCGAGCCTTCACGCTCATCGAACTCCTTGTGGTGATTGCAATCATCGCCATCCTCGCGGGAATGTTGCTGCCGGCCCTGACCCGGGCTAAGGCCAAGGCTCTCACCACGACTTGTCTCAACAACCAACACCAGATCGGGCTTGCCTTCCAGTTGTATGCGGACGACCACGATGACACTTATCCCGCCTGCCGGGGATGGAATGCTTACGGAGGTTCCAAAGGCCGTGTGGATGATCACCATGGCGGCGCGATCACGGCGACCAACCGCCCGTTGAACTATTACGCTGGAGCGACGAATTTATGGAAATGCCCGGCCGATCGGGGTGATTTCTTTTACACCACCAAAACCGCTTACGAAGCCTTCGGCAACAGCTACCGGGCTCAGTTCGCCGTGAATTCTTTTCGAACGCGGCACGTGACCGGCGACGCGAGCGCCCCGCGCGGAACACCCGAAGCCAATCCGATCAAAGGAAGCCTCATAGCCCTCAGCCCGGTGAACAAAATCATCCAAGGCGATGTCCCGTGGCATGGCAATCGAAAGCCCGAGGATCCGCGGAGCGCTTGGCACAACAACCGTGGCACGCGTGGACATGTCATGCTGTTCGGCGACGCGCACGCATCGTTCTATCGATTTCCCAAGGAAATGGAGGATGTCAGGCTGCAAACCCTGTTCGTTGCGGATAACGACACGGTGAATCCTCTTCGACCGCAACCCGATTTCTATTGGTGGTAAAGGAAATGCCCAAGACATCAGTCTCGCAGCGGCACGCCTTCGATGGCGAGTGAGTCGAGTCGATAGATGTTGTCGCGGGCGGCCCAGGCCATGCCTCGCAGAAGGAGCAAACGAAAATAGGGATCGTCGAAAGTCCAAGTGTAGTGGCCAAAGATCGAGACAAAAACCCTGCCTTTGCTATCGGCTGGTTCCGCGGTCCAAAAAACCGGCACGGTTTGAACCGTGTCGTCCCCAGGATTTGCCCGGCGGTCATCGCCTCGATGAATCTGCTCGTCGGAAGTGGCCAGCACGCGGACTTTTGAGGCATCGCCGATGAAGGGCCAGTAAGGTTCGTCCACGAAAGCCATGGTGCTGGGCAGGCCCAAGGCGATGGGATGACTCGGATCGGAAAGCTTCAGCGCGACGGGACCGTGGCGATACGACGCCGCTTTGTACGAGAGGCCAAATCGCTGCGCGTGAGAATGCCAATCCTGGTCGCAACCGATCGCCCAATGAATCGTCACCACGCCACCGCCGCGATCCTGCAATCGTTTGATGTCCGCGAGTTGGGCGCCATTCCATTTGGTTTTCAAGTAAAACACCACCAAGTCGGCGGAATCCCATTGATCCGGCCGCGGCCAGGGGAAGGCCGTTGAGACCCTCACCTGATGTGCTTTAGCCAGGAGCGGGGCCCATTGCTTTTGCCATGCGGGGTAATCGTGTTCGCCTGGGCCGTGGTCCTTCGGGCCGGCGACCAACAGAATCCGCAGCGGCCGGAACGCCGCGTCTTTCTCGGGCTTGGGAGCGAGCTTCAGAACCGACTCCACCTCAGAACGTCTTCTGGGAGGCGGCGCTTCCGCGGAATTCAACCGATAATCATTGGTTTGGATGGCGATCGTGGCGGCGAACGCTAGAACGCAAAAGCTGGAACGGAGATTTTTCATACGGGGCGAAGCAAAAGTAAACCCTCCTCAGGACCAGTCTTGAAAGCTAGGCGTGATCCTCCGGTGAGGCCGCGAGGCAGAATTCTACTTCTACAATCTCAAAGTCGAAATTAAGATTTGCGAGTTGATAACGGCGTTCGCCACTTTTAGATGGCCGTGCGGAAACCATCAACCAGCCGCGAAAAACCTCGTCGAAGTCTCTCAGTTTGAGCATGACTCTTTGATTCAAAGGAAGTCCTGACTCGAGTCGCGAGTGTCGCGTTTGGTCGTCACATGCCTTGCGCCACGTGACAAATCCCGATTGGCCGTTCTGGGAGAAAGTGAATTCTGCTTGGTCCATGGAGTGATCGTGGGAACGGTTGACGACCAGGCGAATCTTCGCCAGATTATTTTTCTTTCGAAGGTTTCTGATTCCCTTCTTTTGGGGCGCCATTCCGCTTTGGTCTCTCCGCATCAGGCCCTTGCCCCCGGCCCGCGCCGCGCGGCTCCAGGTCTGTTTGGCTCTTCTCCCATTTGGCGATTTGATCCGGAGTCAGGATTTCCTTGATCTTGCCCTTAAAAACAGCTCGTGCTTCACGAATCTTCACCTTCTTGTCTTTCCCCTCAAGGCTTGTGTCCTGCTTCAGCTCCCGCATCTTCTTATTTTCCTCCTGCAGGACCGGCCGGATCTTGGCAACTTGTTCTTGGCTGAGTTGCAGCATCTCGGTCAGTTGGTCGATTCGTGCCTTGGGTTTCCCGGCCCGCTCTGCCCCCGCAGGTTTGTCTTTGAGAATTCCGCCCTCTTTCTCATCCGCCGCGAATGAGAACGTGGAGGCAACGAGGGTTCCCGTAACCACGAGGGCTAGGAACCATGGAATACGATTCAGCTTCATAATGATCAATGTTTTCTGGCAATCTTTTCTTGTTCTGGCGATGCGCCGCTTCGTTATCCGCGGCCTGGCATCCCATCACGCCCAATTAGACGAAAACGGCTCATCGGTGGTTACACGCCGCATTTTGGTTGAACAAACATGGCTGATTCCAACGGCACGGCTTCCGTCGCGCCGGAGCACGGCGCGATGCTCCGGCAATTCGTGGACAAAGTTCGGGCATCCATCCTGGATGACACGTTTGTCAGACTCGTGCTCTCGGCTCCAATGGACGCCTCGGCGCCCGCCAAAAAGGTGACTTTCCGACTTGTTTCTCTCAAGTCTGGACCTTGCATTTCCATCGTGCGCCGTCGTGGCACTCAAGACCTGACATCGAATCAATCTATACCGGAGGGTCTCGCGTGGCTGGAAGAGCAACTGGCGGGAGGCTATCGTAACGCGTTGTTGTGGACCATCCGCGCTGATTGGCAATGGAGCCAGCCTGATGGCCGATCGCCTCGCTTGATACGCCACAAACCCTCTTCGCCCCAAGCGCCGCCGAGATCGCACGATCGATCGCGCGAGCGGCTCGTCACGGCGAGCAATGACCCATGGCTCGTCGAATTGGGAATTGTGTGCCCCGATGGGCGTCCGCGCGAACGGATGGGCTCAAAACTGAAACAGATCGAGCGATACACGGAAATTCTATCGCACATCGGCCGTGAAGAGAGTTGGGGCGAGCGCGAGGCCTGGTCCCTGGGAGACTTCGGTTGCGGCAAAGGCTATCTGACATTTGCCGCGTGGTCCTGTTTTACAAATGTGTTGGGGCGAAAGATCTCAGTGGTGGGCGTGGAACAACGCGCCTCCCTGGTGGAAACCGCGAATGCGATCGCCACCCAAATAGGAGCGTCGACGCTCCGTTTTGTTCAGGGGGACATCGAGAATTGCGGGTTGCCGGGGCTCGATGCGGTCGTGGCGTTGCACGCCTGCGACACCGGGACGGATCACGCCATAGGCCGCGGGTTGCAAGCCGGAGCCCGATGGATCCTGCTGGCGCCGTGCTGCCACAAAGAATTGCGTCAGCAACTTCGGCATCCCGTCGAGCTGGCTCCGTTGCTGCGGCATGGGATCCTTGAAGAGCGGCTTGGGGAATGGCTCACAGACGGGCTGCGCGCGCTCTATCTAGAATGGGCAGGGTATCGAACCAAAGTGTTTGAATTCATTGATGCGGAGCACACTTCTAAGAATATCATGATTTCAGCTGTCCGCTCCGCCACGCCTTTTTCAAATCCGCGGGTGGCGGATCAGATCCGAATCCTAAAGCAGAAGTTCGGCTTGGGAACCACTGTCCTGGATCGCTGGGCTCCTTTGCCGGGGGCGGATATATCAAACGATGCCCAGTGCTGACAGCGATTCCGCAACCTCCACTGGAAAAGGACTGATTCCCTAATGTTTGCAAGGGGTTGAGCATTTTCGCGTTTGTGGAGCACTTTCTCATTGGTTGACTTTTGTTTCTGATTTCGTATCCTACCCATACACATGGCCAG
>SYMW01000050.1 GCA_005805305.1 Verrucomicrobiales bacterium | reverse complement strand
TGGCCGTGGCTTTAAAGGTGTTGCCCGCGCCGTCCGCTTTCTCCAACTCGTGTTTCGCTTTCTCAAACTGTGGTTCAAAACCAAAATCTCTCTTGATTTCCTCGCTGATGCCCGGCGCGGATTCGATTTGGCTGAGCTCGTAAACCGATTGCGCGTTGTCCGTGACCGGCCCGAAGCTGTCAACGGCGATGGTGACGGGGCCCATGCCGAGGAATCCGAAAGCCACCAGTCCGAAAGCGAAAATGGGGGCCGCGAAAGCGATTTCCGCGGGCATGAGCATTTGAAGATCCTGGCTCTTGGAGGCCAAGTAGCTCAAAAGCATCAAGAGCATGATGACGAGTCCTTTCCAAAACGCGGAGAAATTGCCTGAGACGAACCCGGACAAGATATTCAGGGAAGCGCCCCCCTGGCGCGAGGCGTTGACGATTTCCGAGACATGCCGCGAATGGGTGGATGTGAACACTTTCGTCAGCTCCGGGATGATCGCTCCGGCAAGAGTTCCGCAACTGATGATAATCGACAGGGTTAACCAGACCGATCCCAAGTGGGTGGCGCTCCCCAGCAGGAAGTAACTCGCGCCAAACGTCACCGCGACGGAGACCAGCGAGGTGAGCCACACCAGATTTGTCAAGGGTTGCTCGAGGTTGAAGCTGGCCCTGGCGCCGAAGAGGGCTTGAGTAAGCTTTTCATTCAGATAGTAGGAACCCAGGGAGGTGAGGATCATGAGAACCCGCATGGCGAACAGCCACACGATGAGCTGCCCGCACACCACGCTGTTATTCGCGAGTGCCAGGGCCAGAAAAGCGATGAGAGCCACCCCCGTGACTCCGTAGGTTTCGAACCCGTCCGCGGTGGGTCCGACGCTGTCCCCGGCGTTGTCCCCCGTGCAGTCGGCGATGACACCTGGGTTCTTTGGGTCATCCTCCGGCAATTGAAACACGATTTTCATGAGATCGGCGCCGATATCCGCGATCTTCGTGAAAATGCCGCCGCAGATGCGAAGAGCGCTAGCGCCGAGCGACTCGCCAATCGCGAAACCGACGAAGCACGGGCCCACCGCGTCAGTCGGGAGAAAGAGCAGGATGCTGATCATGAAAAAGAGCTCGACGCTGACCAGCACCATTCCGACGCTCATGCCGGATTGGAGGGGGATGCTGATGACGGGCAAAGGTTTTCCGCGCAGGGCGGCGAAGGCGGAGCGGGAATTGGCCTGGGTATTGATGAGGATGCCAAACCAGGCAACCCCGTAAGAACCCAAAATGCCGAGAATAGAGGACGCCAGGATGAGGAGCACGCGAGGGAACGACTCTTCCTGCAGGACTTTGTAGTAATAAAAAATGCAGAGGGCAATCAGGCCCCAAAGAAGCACCAGGAAACGCCCCTGCTGATTGAGGTAGGTTTTGCAGGTTTCCCAGATGATCTCCGATACTCCCCGCATGAGCCGGTGGACTGGAAGCGCCTTGATTTGGTTGTATTGCGCGACCCCGAAGGCCGCGCCGAGCGCGCAGACCGCCAAGCCTATATAGAGAAGCAAAGCACCGCCCACGGAGGTGCCAGAGATGTTAAACTGGACGTCCTGGATGTCTGGAATAATGAGATTTGCCTCGTTGGCTCGCACTCCCCACTCTCCGAGATTCAGCCCAAACGCGGCGAGGAGAACTACCGGCAAGTGAGATAAACGACCGAGGGAGCAGGACCATTTCATAGTAAAACAGAAAATCGAGTCGGACTCATGTGGATGGTGCTCGGCGGATGTTGGCAATCGCGCGTCCCAATTCGGGCCATCGAGTCCCAGCCAGATGGGCTTCTCGAGTTGGGTGATCTTGCGCTTCATTAGATGCTCTGTTGAGGCCTGAGAGTCAAGAACGTACACGACCCGGCCCTTGATTCTGGTGCATCCGCGAGTTGTCGGTGGAGCGCGACTGTGCTGAAAGCCAGTCTCAGCAGCATCTCAGGCTCGCTATCACGCCAAACCTGCTGCGGCTGGTGCTTCGCACACAACCGCGCTCCGGGCTGCCAGCCAAATTCACCGTCAACCGGCGGATGCACTGCTTGATTCTGATTGGATGGAGGCGCGGCTTGGCTTAATTACTTCCTGGATGACCTGTTGGGAACTGTGGAATGCCTTTTGGAAGCCAAAGGTCCGGGCTCAATTCATCGATGCCTCGGCTCGAGAGGTTGAATTCTTGGAAGATTTATACAAAACTCGGCGGTCTTGGTGTCCATTTGATGAGTCGCATGGATGCATCTGCCCAAAAAAGGGTCCACTGGTGTCGTGAGGTTTACGAAGCTCACGCCGCGGGTTTGCTCCTGTACGGCAGAGCCCTGGGCCTGAGCCATGCCGAGGCGGAAGACATGATCCAGGAAACGTTTCTGTCGGTTCTCAAGCTGGAAGCGCCTCCCTCCAATGCCCATCATTACATCGTCCGCGCATTTCGAAACCGGTCGCTCAACGCCAGAAGAGGGCTGTTCCGACGTCTTGCCAGAGAGCTGGAATCTCGGAGCTGGTTTGAGAGTCATTCCGATCAGTCCCCGCGAGAGTTGGAGGCGATGGAGACCCTCGCAAACCTTCCTCCAGACCAAAAGGAAGTGATCGTCCTCAAGGTGTGGCATCGATTGACGTTCGAAGAAATAGGGGAATTGTTGGACGTTTCGCCCAACACCGCTGCGGGCCGGTACCGCTACGGCCTGCAAAAGCTCCGCGACCAACTTTCTAAGACTTCCTATGAACCAGAACTACGAAGACCATTTGGAGAATCAATTAAGGTCCTGGAAACCGCTTGACCCGTCGGCGCGCCTTCGCAATAAAGTGATCGGGTCTTGCGACGGGTTGAACGCGGCGATTTCGCCGCCGCTTGCACCCACGCTCACGGCGATCAACCCCAGGGACGCGCTGAGGGAATGGCTTCAGCCGCTCTCGAGATGGATCGCCCCTGCTTTTGCGTGTTTTTTGGCGACACTCGTGCCATCCACATGGCGTTCCCCAGACCTGGCAGGCGAGTCGACGCGGCCAAGCGCGGGAATCCTCGCATTGGCCGCCTACACCAATCAAAGCCTCGCGGCCTACTTGCCTGCCACTGGAGCGGTGGAACATAACGGCCTGCCCACCGGGCTGAATCTCGCCCAAAAGTAATGCTCTCCCCCGATGGGCCGCGGATGGAGGAGGCTCCAGGACCCGGCGGCAGAACGATGTCCGAAAGACGACCCGTTACCCGTCCCCCGTGCCGAGGCTTCGGAGGCCCAAAGGCACTCATCCACCTGCACCAGGCAAGCGAGCCCGTCGAGGATTTGCCTCTCGGACGGCCTGGCGTTTCCAACCCGCCTTTTTTCACAATCACTCCTCAGCTCCACCGTCCGTTCAGTCGAGCACTCAGTTCCTGAGTCAGAAGTGATTTCACTCCAAACACCCGCCCAAGCTTTCATCCCATGAGCACCGACAAAAGCAACACGCCGTCAGACAAACCAAAGGCACCCACGCCAGCCCCAGCCCCAGCCCCAAAAGCGCAGCCTGGATTGCAGGAACCAATCAAAATCAAGCCGCTGTTTCGGAAAGTGGACTGGATTTGCTTTTGGATCACGACTTTCATCGTGATGGTTGGCTACTATCTGACCTTGGCGCCGGATCTCACGCTTGAGGACTCCGGCGAATTGGCGGTCGGATCCATGTACGCAGGCGTGCCGCATCCCCCCGGGTATCCGGTCTGGACTTTGTACACCTGGCTTTTCACCGTGTTGGTTCCGTTTTCCAACATCGCGTGGCGAGTGGCGTTGTCCTCGGCGGTCGCGGGCGCCTTCTCGTGCGGGCTGATCGCCCTCATGGTTTCGCGAGGCAGCAGCATGATGGTGGAGGGAATCGATCTCCTGAAGAACCTCGAGCGGCGGGTCGAAAACTCCCTTTGCTTGCTCTCCGGCATCTGCGCCGGATGCTTACTCGCCTTCAACGGATTCATGTGGAGCCAATCGGTGATCGTGGAGGTGTACACATTCAGCGTGTTGTCGCTCACCGGAGTGCTGGCACTGCTGATGCGCTGGTTGTACGCGCCAGCGCAGCGGCGGTATCTTTATTGGTCCTTCTTTCTCTTCGGCATCTGTTTCACCAACCACCAGACGCTCATCGTCGCTGCGATGGGAATCGAAGTGCTAATGGCCTTGGCCATCCCCGCGCTGGGTCGCGATATCTTTTTGGCGAACGGGATTGTCTATCTCGTAGGGCTCATGGCGAAAGCCCAGGGAGGGTTGCGCGCATTTGACGAAAACACCCCGCTTTTTGTGATCTACAACGTCGTGGGACTCGGCTCCATCGCCGCGTTCGTCTGGCTCTGGTCGCGCACTCGCAACCTGTTCACCGAATGGAAATCGATCGCGATTTGCGGCGTTCTGTGGCTCGCGGGCGCCGCGTTCTATTTCTACATGCCTTTGGCTTCCATGACGAATCCTCCCATGAATTGGGGCTACCCGAGAACCTACGAAGGGTTTGTCCACGCGTTGACTCGCGGGCAGTATGAGAAAACAAACCCCACCACCAGCATCCTCAAGTTCGCGGATCAAGTCCGGATGTATTTCGAGGGAGCCGCGGAGGAATTTGGCGCGGTTTATCTTCTGATCGCCCTCATCCCGTTTCTCTTTTTCAGGCAGATGCAGAAACGCGAGAGAGCTTGGCTCGGGGGGCTTTCGGGGATTTACATCTGCCTGGCGTTCCTGTTGCTGGTCCTCATGAATCCGAGCACGGATAAGCAAAGCCGGGAATTGATCAGAGTGTTCTTCACCGCCTCCCACGTTTTGGTGGCGATGGGGATTGGTTACGGGTTTGCGCTGCTGGGCGGGCTCATGGCCACCCATTACGCGATCATACGAAACTGGCTCCTGTGGGGGGGATCCGCCGCGGCAGGCCTTGGCCTTTACTACCTGTCCAAGACGTTCGACGAAACTCAATTCGGCATTCTGCGGATGTCCGCGGTTTTGGGCTTGGCGGTTCCAGCGGCTTTCACGCTGGCGGTGCTCGCCTACCGGAATAAGGCTCCCACATCGGTCTTTCTCTCTCTCATTCTCCTGGTGCCGGTTCAATCCGTTCTGGCTCATTGGTCCGACAACGAACAGAGAGGACATCTTTTCGGGTACTGGTTTGGTCATGACATGTTCACTCCTCCGTTTAAGGACAAGAAAGGAGCGCCTCTCTACCCGGAAATGACGCGGAACGCCGTGCTCTTCGGGGGCACTGATCCCGGGCGGTTTAATCCCACCTACATGATTTTCTGCGAAAGCTTCATCCCGCCTAGCAAGAAGCCAATGGACCCTGCGTTTGACCGGAGGGACGTCTACCTCATCACCCAGAACGCCCTGGCCGACGGCACGTATCTTAATTACATTCGCGCGCACTACAATCGGAGCGCTCAGAAGGATCCCCCTTTCTTTCAAGAACTCTTGCGAACCCGAAAGGACGTTGAACGAAACACCACCAACATTTTAGCCAGGATGTCAGCGCCCTTGGACCGTTTTTTCACGAGATTTGGAGAAAAGATGGAAGAGCGCCGCCGGCTTGAGGGCGTCTACCCGAAGAAGGAAATCATCACGCCAACTCCCGAGGATTCCTATCAGTGCTACAACGATTACATTTACGACGCCCAGGTGCGCAGCCAGCGGGGGCACCTGAAACCCGGGGAAGATGTGAAAGTAGTGGAGGGACGGGCGCAGGTCTCGGGTCAAGTGGCCGTGATGTCGATCAACGCGCTTCTAGCAAAGATCATCTTCGACAAAAATCCCGATCACGAATTTTTCATCGAGGAGAGCTTCCCGCTGGACTGGATGTATCCTTACCTTTCCCCATTCGGCATCATCATGAAGATCAACCGCCAGCCTCTGACGGAGATGACGGAGGAGGCCGTGCGTCTCGATCACGAATTTTGGAGTCAATACTCAGAAAGGCTGATTGGGAACTGGATTAATTACGACACCTCCGTCAAGGAAATATGCGAATTCGCCGAGCGCGTCTATTTGCGCCGCGATTATTCCGGATTCAAAGGAGACCGCAAATTCATCCGGGATGACAATGCCCAAAAGGCTTTCTCCAAACTGCGCAGTTCGCTCGGTGGATTGTATAGCTGGCGAGTGAATGCCGCCACGACCCCCGCCGAGCAAAAGCGCATGATCAAAGAAGCGGACTTCACTTTCCGACAAGCCTTCGCCTTCTGCCCCTACAGCCCCGAGGCCGTCTTCCGATACGTCAACCTCCTGGTTTCCTTGGGTCGCATGGATGACGCGATTCTCATCACTGAAACGTGCCTGAAACTGGACCGGGAGAACCTGAATGTCGAGGGATTGCTGACCCAACTCCGCGGCATGGGAGGCCGCGCACAGGGCGCTTTCACCCGTGATGAAATGGCTCAATTGGAATCTCAACTCCGAGAAAATCCCACGAACTTGAACGCCGCCTTTAATTTGGCGGTAAGTTTCTTGCAGCTTGGGGACACGAATGCCGCGCTCCGCATACTGGACGAACTGGCAGTCAATCCCGTTTCGGACGGAACCATTCTGCTGTCCGTGGCGGACGCGTATTCCAAACTCTATCAAACCGCCCGGTTGGAACCGCTCTTCTTGAGGATCGTCCAAGCAACTCCCGACAACGCAGAGGCGTGGTACGACTTGGCTGGTATTCAAACCGCCTTGGATAAGGCGCCTGCCGCCATCGAAGCACTTCGTAAGGCCTTTCAATTAAGCCGCTTGCGCCTGACACAACAACCCACCGCTCGTAACCTTCTCACGGAAGCCAGCAAGGACCCTCGGTTTGGGCCCCTGGTAAACCGACCCGACTTCCAAGAATTGTTCCGAAATTAGGCATTCGCCAAAAAAAATTTCTCCGTTCCTCATCAATCCCAGCAAAGTTGTTTCGAAGGATTTTTCCGGCACACAAGGAAGAATCCACTTTTTGAGTTTGAGACGCACGCACCGTCGTAAGGATTGATGATAAAATCTCAAGTGACTGTTACGCAAGTTATTGCGACTTAGTCATCGGTCTTAAAATGGGAAGGCTCGATCCTCGATCGAGCCTTAAATTTCAATGGCTTTTCCTTTGGCATCGTGATCCGCCGCCGTTCTTTCATCCAGAAATGGATGTCCCAAACGTGTACTAACATGTCCCAAGGCAGGATAGACGCAAAGTGCGCCTGTGCTAATCGCACTTTACCCCCCGTCAAAAGCAAGAAAACCCGCTGCCAGAGCGGGTTTTCTTTACGTTTTTGATTTCAAGCCTGT
>SYMW01000049.1 GCA_005805305.1 Verrucomicrobiales bacterium | reverse complement strand
TGAACTGTTGTTCAACTATTTGCAAGATGTTACTCAAACTCCACCGAACTAACTCGGCGGTGTTTAAGGGGCTCTTTACTTATCGCACAATTCAACTTTCAATGAACATGGGACACTTTCCCAAAATACTTCGCCTCATGTGGAGACAAAAACTTACCACCGAGCTAATTTCTTAATTACACGGCAGCAAGAAAACTTTTACTGTCGATAGACTAAACTTTTATTTGTCTTCGTCAATCAGTTTTATTTAGGACTCAAACCAGCAGCTTCTCTTAGATTCGCTTTCTGGTTTGCATCACAAAGAACATTGATATTTCTATCAGGCTCCAAAATTTGTGCAAGAAGTTTTTCAAAACATTTTTTCACCGCCCACATTTCTAGCCGCTCATTTGCCTGCGCAACCCACGGCAACTCGAAGCTTTTCCAGCCGGGACAGAATTCTTGAATCAATCTAAGATTGTCCTCCGCCGAGCGATCAGGGAACTCTTCTCCCGAGAGCACGAAACTTCCGGAATCCTTTAAACGGGCCACGAGAACCTCATAACAGAGCCGCGTTTGGTTGATAGCTCCCAGGCGGTTTCGCACGACAACAACCAATTTCGATCCCAGCTCCCGAGCCACATCCAGCATAGTGAATGACATCGCAATTGGAGTCAAAAGCCCGCCCGCGCCCTCGATGAGCACCAAGTCCCTGTCCTTACGGGATGATTGGATCCAATCAAGCGTTTCAACCAGATCGGGCATTGGCTCGCCATCGATTTGGGCCGCGATAAGAGGCGCGAGGGGAAGTCGGTAATGCCAAGGGTTGATTCGATCCAATTCAGATGGATTCGATCGACCTCCCATCAGCGTTATGGCATCTTCTCGGCCGCCGCTTGAGAATGGCTTCAGCGCCAAGGCTTCCATGCCCGCTTCCCGAGCTTGAGCGAGCAATATCGCGGTCAACGTGGTTTTCCCAACCCCTGTATCAGCGCCCAGCACGCAAACCGTTTTCGCCATTCGCTCCATTGCATCATCGAACTGAGTTAGTCCCAACCGAAGTGAAGAATGCCCACATCCCTAGCATTTGCCCTCCGAACGAGAGCTCTGAATCTTCGTGAATAAGGCGGCATACTCGCTTCGACGGTCACTTCAAAGGTCGAGGACATGACTCCGCAGAATCGCTGCATTTGCGCCACATATTGGGGGCCCAGCCCAGCGATTCCCGCCAATTCCGCCACGGTTCTGAATGGGAGATCGTCTTCTGTGCCTTCAGCGCCGTCGTAGCCGGCGCGGCGTTGCAAGATCGCTCCCGCAATAGTCGCGTCGACGCCCGGAAGCAGTTGGAGCACGGAGGACGACGCCGTGTTGATGTTTATTTGGGGCGTTCCGAACGTGGTGAACAATTCACTCATGCCAACTCCTGAATACGGCGTGATCACGCCCAAAGACCGGCTGTCGAGCGCCTGTTGGAGGGATCGAGGTTGAAGATTAGATCCGCCTTGGCCCCAATATAGCTCTGGTGTGATCCCCCGAATGAGAGACAGCTCCGCGATATCATCGAGCGGCCCATTCTTCGCATAGTAGGGCGGGCTCCCCCTCAAATATTCCTCCGACTCAGCGCCGTTCAGTCTGGGATTTTCGTCCACGTCTTTCCAATCGAGAATGCTATCAATCAATGAAGCCTGCTGGGCGGCATCAATGCCCATGAATGTGAACGCTCTTTGCAGCACCTCTTCACTCGCGATGTTGATGTTTACTTTGCGTTCGCAGTCGACAATTTTCACGGAGAAGCGCCCGCTCCCCAACGGCACATCGGAAAGGTTGATCTCGGAGAGCACATCATTCGTGGCCCCTGGGCCGCCAGCCCACTTTTGGTTGAGAGAGGCGATCCCCGACTCGCCTGGGATGGTCAGGGTATGACCCAGGACATAACGCGCCAATTCAACCCCGGAGCGGCCTAACCATTCCAGATCGGGCTCCATGTTCGCGTTTCGAGCCAGCCTGGTTTCAACCAGCATGGAGTGCGAGAATCCACCCGCCAGAATGCCCAAAGCCACCACAACCAACAGGACAATCACCAGAGCAAAACCGCCTCCCGCTTCCGGACGCATCATTTGTCGCTTTTTCACGCGGATCTAAATCTAAAAGAGTGTCAGCGCGACCGAGAATTCCCCGGCCTGAATGGCCGTCCGGGATTCGGTGGGGAATTCGGAAAATTGCCCACCCCCCCCTGTCCAGGGTTCGCGTCAAGACCAGAGTTCGGACCAGAAAATGGGCTGTTAGTTCGGGGCCCAGCAATGGCCCCCGGAACGCCTCCGGGGACTTGCAGGATAGCGGGGACGGCTATCGATGGAATGTGGATGATTCGCGTGATGACATCATCTTGAGTGACGCGTGATCGATCGTTACCACTGCCTTGAGCCAGCGAAACTTGCACTAATTTCGGCAACTGATTGGTGTAGACCCATTCGTCAACCCAGTCTCCGGTCCGTTGATCCAGGAACGTGACTTGAAACAGTTTCACGTCTTTAGCCAGCACGACGGGAAAAACCTGCTCATCCTCTTCAGTATCCATGATGAGCGGAGTCTGGCGCACCACCAACTGGTTTCTGGAATCTTTGCCCATTTCCACGTTGATCGTGACACGGCGTATAGAAAGGCCTCCAAAACGAGAACTGCGCGGGAAAGACTGGGGAAGGTGGCTGGCAAAACTGAGACTGGAAAAACTGCCGTCAGGACCGCCCACGAAGGAATAATAACGCTGGTTCGCGGTGAACATTTGAGCGGAGACGACAGCATCTTGAATCACCCTCATGGCAGCCCTAGCCCGCTGGGCTTCTTCGGCTGCCTTCGAGCCAGCCTTCGACGCCTGCAGGATGGAGGACCAACTTGAGTACATCGCGGTCAGCACCATGGCGAAAATCGAGATCGCGAGCAGGATCTCCACCAGCGTGAATCCGCGGGCTCCGCTCTTTGCCGCCCGTTTCATCGTCTCCCTCCTCCCACGGTCGCCACCGAGTCAGGCCGCCACAGCAACAGGCTGGACTTGCTCATGAGGGGATGTCTTTTCCCGTGCTCCAAGATGGTAAAATCCACAAGGAACAAGCCGTTCGATGAAGCCAAAACGATTTCCCGCTGCCAACGAGCGCCAGGATAGGCGTCCCCGAAATCGCCCGACGCGCTGCCCTCTTCCAACCGATTGGTCAGCATCAGATCCGGCAGCAGCATGCCGATGTCGGGACTCGGCCTGCTGAGACTTCGCGCCGCCCGCAGACTGCTTGCGGTCAACTCAAGGATCGCGAAAATGCACATGAAAAAAATTCCCACCGCGGCGAGAACTTCCAGAAGAGTGAACCCCCGATTTTTCATTGCAGAATCTCCCTATCGGCGATGGCGGTGATGGGATCCAAAGTGATCATGGTTCGCTTTTGCTGCCGCCAGTTCAAAACGATCCTCAACTCGTCGCACAAGCTGTTCGGATAAAAGCGGACTCGACTCTCCTCGGCATCCATCTGATCACGCAAATTCACGAAAAGGATCTCCACGATAATGTCTTCATGCAAACTCGCGGAAAACGGAGGAGGTGCCGCGGCCGGAGAAGCCCCCCCCGCTCCCGCGATGGGGGCGCCGCCGTCCGCGCTGAAAGCTGGGTTGAGATCGAGGCCTCGTTTCTTGGAGGGCGGGGCGGGAGATTTCACGACGGAAATGGCGCCACCCGCGGCGCGAATCACCAAGTCGTAAGGCTCTCCGCGCAAGATCGCCTGCGATCGGGCATTGCTGCAGGCCTCGATGATATCCCAGACGGCCTGCTGCAACGGATCTTTCCGCGCGGAGCGGAAAATCGTGGGGATGCCAATTCCGAGGCAAACCGCCATGATCGCGACGACGATCATGATCTCAATGAGAGTGAACCCTTGCCTGCTGAGACGTCGCGCGTTCAAGATTTTCCTATGCTGGAAGTCACGGCGAACATGGCTGAAAGGATGCTGAACAGAAGTCCGCCGACACCAACCGCCATCATGATGATCATGACCGGTTCGATCAGATTCGTCATGACTCGGAGAGCAATGTTCAACTCATTTTCGTATGTCTCCGCCACATTCTGCAGCGCCCCGGGAACATCGCCGGTTTCCTCCCCAATTTTCAGAAGGTCCAGCATTAATTGCGGAAAAATTTTGCTCTTGGCGAGTGGCTGCGCGATGGTCTTGCCATCGGTGACTTCCTCCCTGGTTCGGGCGATAGCATTTTTGAGCACGACGTTAGGCATGATCTGCTCGGTGATTTTCAGCGCCATCAGCACGGGAACACCGTTTTGGAGGAGTGTGCCCAGAGTGCGCGCGAACTGGCCGAAGAGATTGAGACGAACCACTTTCCCCACGACGGGAGCTTCCATCTTGAATCGATCCAGAGTTCGCCTCCCGTTTTCCGTCGATTTGTAGCGTTGGAAGACGATCACGACGGCCACGCCGACCGCGGCAATCATCCAAGAATAGTTGCTAAAGAAATGACTGATGAAAATCAGCGCCTGGGTTGAAGGAGGCAGTGGAATGCGCATTCCTTCGAAGATCTGGAGGAATTTCGGAAGCATGTAGGTCATGAAGAAGAAGATCACGACGAGGCCGACGCAAGCCACGACCGCCGGGTAGATGAGGGCGGAGACGAATTTTTGCTGAACCTCGGCGAATCGTTCGAAATGAGCGGCCAGTCTCCTGAGCACTTCTTCCAACGCGCCGCTTTGCTCCCCAGCTCGAACCATGTTGACATACATGTCTGAGAAAATAACCGGCTGCCGAGCCATGGAGTCAGAGAGGCTCTTTCCCTCCATGACGTCCTGTTTCAATTGTCGGCTCACGTCAGAGGGAATCCCCTTCGACTCCAAGTGAGTCATGCTGTTCAGCGCCACCGTCAGAGGCATTCCCGATCGAAGCAGATTAGCCATCTGCTGGGTGAAGGTCGCCAACTCCTTCAGGCCCGGCCTCTTTTGACGCTGTCCAAACCCTCGGAGCAAAGAAGGGAGCCCATCGACGGTGGTCTTGCTTTTCTCCTTGGAACGTTCGGCTTTACCGTTGGCTTTAGAAACCAGCACGGCCACAGGGAACAGGCCTTGCCTCTCGATCTGAGCCAACGCGGCGGCGCGATCGGGGACGTCCAGCACTCCCGTGACCAGTTCTCCAGACCTTTTTCGAGCTTTGTAATTGAATTGAGCCATCGACGATGCGCGTTAGCCGGATTAAACGCCTTGCGGCAAACTAAGTTGCCCACCACTTTCAACTTCTTCGGCGCGATCGGGAATCGGGGTGTCATTTCGAGCTTTGGGGGATCTCGCGTAGCCAACTAGATCGAGCGTGACGTGGTGGTAGCCTTGGGTTCGAAGGTTTCTGGCGATCGCCAATCTCAATTGGGGATCCTGAATTCCCTGAAACTCCTCAGGGCCGATCTCAATCCTCGCCAGAGCGCCGTTCTTGAGTTCGTGATGGCGAACACGCAGGTCGTGAAATCCTAGCGATTTGAGATACTTTTCAGAAGCTTCGATCATTCGAAGCTTGTCCACATGGACGGCCTCACCGTGGGGAATGCGAGAACTGAGGCAGGCCATTTGTGCTTTCTCGGCTGTGGGAAGTCCCAAGCGGGCGGACCATTCTCGAATCTCCAATTTCGTCCATCCGAGCTCCTTCAAAGGGGCGCGGACTTCAAATTCCTCGGCGGCTAGCGACCCTGGTCGCACGTCGGCTTGATCCGAGGCATTCTCGCCATAGACCAGCGTCGTGACACCCAGAGATCTGGCCAATGGCTTCATCTCCGAGAACAATTCAAACTTGCAGAAATAGCAGCGATTCACCGGATTGGCGACGTATTGCGGGTTCTCGAATTCCCGTGAGAACACCGTGCGGAGCGGAAATTGGAATCGGCGAGCCAGCTCCACCGCATCCTCCAGTTCCTGCCGCGGAAGGCTTGGAGAATCCGCGATGACCGCAAGCGACCGGTCGCCGATGCTTTGAAACCCAACTAGCGCGAGGAAGACGGAATCGACGCCTCCGGAATAAGCGATCAGGCACGACCCGCGCTCCCGGAACCATGCACGTAAAGTTTCCAGCTTGTCAGAACCCATGGACAACAACCATGACAGCGGATCCCGCGGTTGTCGAGTGAGGCGGCTAGAACGGGCGGGCGGGCTTGCCGGCAAACGCAAACGTGCAAGCCGCAAGCAAGGAGGGTTGGCCCACGAATCACGCGAGTGGACGCGAATAGAATAGATGCGCATTGGGATGCCAATACAGGCAACCTGATTCTCCTCGAAAACGATTCGCGTCCATTCCGTCTTCTGCGGGCCGTTACTCTTTCTCCCCACATTGATGGTCCCAGAATGGACGGTTTGGGTTGGTTGGTTCAACAAACCTTTGCCACTCACTTAAATTGACCCAGCTCTGCTCAGATAAATTGATCCATCGGCTGAGTGGTAGGGGCGGTGGTTTTTCTTTCCAAGGAGACTTCTGAACTATTTTCCAAGGAGTTGAGCGGATGCTCAGAGGGACTGA
>SYMW01000048.1 GCA_005805305.1 Verrucomicrobiales bacterium | reverse complement strand
GATTTACAGTCTGCCCCCGTTGGCCACTTGGGTATCCTACCAACAAATCTATTTCGAAACCCTGACAACGAAACCTTCACCACCGCATTGGGTCGTTGTATCCCGGATTCTTAACCCGGAGAACAACAGCGCCAGGCAAGCCGTGACCGGTCAAGTCCAGCGTAAAACCAGTGGAAAACAACAAATCCCGTCTCTCATAGGACGGGAAATGACGTTCCTTCCCAAGGGTCCCGAATCTGCTTCAAACTCTCGGCAGCGGGACATATTTCGCAAGGGCCAAGGTCGAGGGCAAGATTATTCGGCAGAGTCTTTAGACAGACCGTCTGGACGACCGCCAAACTTCGGCTGGTCGATTTCCTCAAGAAACAACAGGAAGCCGCTGCGGCACCCGATCAGTATCCCACCTTCGCCGAGGCCGTTGATGCGTTCAGCCAATCGCTCGGACAGGACACCGGCGTGAAGGCGACGAAACGTCATGCCCTTATCGGAGTCGTTCCTCCCAAAATCCAGGCTGTCGGCTTCCGTGTGCCACCGCGACTACCCAGACGTAATCGCTGCCGTTGGCGCAGAGTAATGAAAACGGGAAATGCTTGAACCGAAACTTCTGCAAGCTTTCAAACCCTCGCACGGAGCCGAAGTCCCTTACGACCCTCCGGCATTACATTTTTTCGAGGGCTAGAAACGCATCAACGCCCTTGGCGCTCCCGGATTCGATGGCATACAGGCGACGCTTGATTTCCTGTTGGAAAACAGGGTCCAGTCCTTCCGTTTCTTCCGTCTCGTGGATGGTCGCGATGAGACGCTCGTGGAGAGCGACCATCTCCTTCACGGGGAGCTCGCGAATCGACCGCTCCAGTTGTTGGGTGATGGCTGTAATGCTTCCATGATATCGTCCAATGGGTGTCCGTGTCAAAAATATGAAAAAACTAAGGAAACACAGGTTCCGTGGCCTCTTGGTTTTTCACCGATTGACCGGTCGGTGAGATCGACGACGTTGAAGAATTGCTTCCGCCATCCCCAGCACGATTTGTGCGGGTTGGCGGAGCGGGTCTCCCGTCCAGCCCAACACCGCCGCTCGCAATTTGAGTTCCGACTCCAGGTCGTCAAACTCCCTATCAGTAAGCTGGTTCTGCCCTAATCCTTGCCACAGATCGGACCCACCAACTCCGCCCTGGGATGCAGGCTATTGTCCAGGCAGATGTTCTCCAGCAATGCCAAAATCAACTTTTCCATTGAGGTCTGAAGATTCTCTCTAATAAACAAACGTCTCGCGTGTCATAATGGCAGACATGGCACACTTGCCGGGGATTCCCGGGGCCAATGTGAATGCGGAACTCAATCAAAGATAGAATGCCCGATCAGGCATGAACCGCGAGCTTTCAGCGCGAAGTGAAGAGCCTGGAGTCGAGTCTATCGAAACGTTGTTCCAAGCTTTGGAGTCCCCGCTGCTCGGCTACGCCGGGCGCCTGTTGCGCGGCCCGGACGAGGCCCAGGACGTCGTCCAAGAAGCTTTTTTACGGCTGCACCGGCAGTTCAACGAAATTCATGACCGCCGAAACTGGCTTTACCGCACCGTGCATAATCTCTCGATGAATCATCTGCGACGCGAGCGAAAGATCGTTTCCCTGCCTCAGGCAGGATCTGGGGACGGTGGCGGCCCTGGCGGCATGGAGGATGTGGTGGATCTCCGGCTCCTTCCTGACGAGGAAACGGCGCGCGTCGAGGGGTTGGATGTCGTTCGGAGCCGATTGCAGAGTTTGGACACGCGAAGTCGAGACCTGATCCGGCTGAAATTTCAAGAAGGGCTGTCCTACAAGCAAATCAGCGAGCGCACGGGGCTCACGGTGAGCCACGTGGGCTATCTGCTTCACCACGCGCTCAAGTCCCTCGCCACAGAGGTTGCGAAAGCAGGACTTATCCCATGACATGAACACGGATCACGACAACCCTGTTCCGCCGGACCAAGAAGCCCGGATAACCTCTCTGTTGCTGGGTGAGTTGACTCCAGCCGAAGCCGCCGCGTTGTCAACGGATCTCCAAGCCAATCCCGATCTCGCGCTGCTCCACGAGCGCCTTCGCCAGACGCTGGCGCTCGTCTCTGAAGCCGTCGCCGCCTCGCCCGCTCCGCAGCACACCGCGGCACGAGTTTCCCAATTCTCCAAATCTCGACGGGAGGTGCTGCTTCGAGTCCTCAAGTCGGAACCCACTCCGGTTAAGAAAGTCAAAGATAGTTCGCGCGATGGCGGCGTGCCTTGGTTTCGAATAGCCGCGCTCATCGCGGTGCTGGGAATCGCGGCGGCCCTGAGCATCCCTAACTTCGTGAAAGCGCGGCTCACCTTACCGCGTTCCTCAACCATCGAAGTGGCTTCTGACAAGTCGGTCGATTTCGCCGAAACTTTGCCCGCGCCGCCCCCCGCCTGGATGGCCGAGCGCGCGGAAACGGACCGGTTAGCCATCTCTCAGGCTCCCGTTCAAAGCCAGGCAAACGGCGCGCGCGCGCGTTCAGCCAAGGACGATTCTATTGCGGATGGCGACAGTTACGCCGGGGTGTATCTCCCCGCGTCGCCAGGCGCAGAGCCACCGGCTGCAAACACCCGGCCCCAGGTTCCCGCAAGTGCGAATTTCGGCGAGTCCAAGCTCGCGCTCCAGCCCTCCGAAACGCCAGAGGAAGCCAGGGCAGATTCACAGGAGCTGGAAAGATTGACTCGGCCTCTCCGGACGGAGTCCCTCGCTGATAATCTGTCGGAAGGGAAAGAGAACCTCAGTCGAGGCGCCCTCGTGGATCCCCAGGCGAGTCCCACGCCAAAAACCTTCAAGGGACAGGCGGATCTGCCCGCCTCAAATCAAACGCCCCCTCGCCCCGCGGAGCCGCCTGTGTCAAAAAGCGCAGCTCCCGCCATGATGGCACGATACGGTTTGGCGGCTCGGAGCGCGACTGCTGTAGATAAAGAGAGCCAGACACTAGGGGAGTCCTTGGACACTCCGTCGCGTTCACCGGAATCAGGTGAACCACTTTCGAATCGCCGGCGGTTCGGGGCGGACGCGACCTCGATGAAGCGGGCGCCGGCGCCTACCGGGCCAGCTAAGCTGGCGGATGCCGCCGTCAAAGCCGGGGCCAAGCCAAGGCTTGATGTCCCGGTTCCCGATTCGCGCGACCAATCAGCGCTGGCGCTAAGTCTGCCTCGCGGAGAGAGTCAGCAATCTCTCTCTCTCGGACGCGGGCTGTTCCGGAAGGAGGAAGAGACTCGGTCAATGGTCACGGCTGGGACGGCAGCGGGAAAGGGTGTTGCCGACAAGGCCCCGCAAATGGGTGGCTTCGCGGGAGGCCGGGTGCTGGGCGAAGCGGCACGGCCGAGCGCCGTGTTTTTCGGGAGGGAGCCCGTGGCCAAACCTGAATCCGCGTCGCAGGCGCCTGTCGCGCCCAGCCAAGCGCCGAAGGCGGAATTCAGTTCGAATTTCTTCTTCAAGAACGACGCCGCTTCCCCGGAAACGGCTTCCGCCACGACAGCGCTGGCAGAGGAACCGCTCGAGGCGAAGCTTGAATCCTTCGGAGTTCAAGCCGGGCGCCAGGCAGGCCGCGAAAAGGCTGAAGGCAAGTTCGATGCTAAACTCTCTGAGGGGGAACTGGTGTCCGAAAGGATCGCCGAATCGATTCCCTCGATCGCACTCGAGGAAAAAAAGAAAGCGCCTAGTCTAGGCTTGGCTAAGAGGCCCGAGGTTCAATTCTCGGATCTCGAGCATAAATCGCAACCTCCCGTAGGCGCGCCCACCGTGGCTCCAGCTCCCGTGCCCCAACCGGAGCAAATCACCCAGGAGAATTCGATTTCCACTTTTTCCTTAAACGTCAGCGATGTGTCCTTCAAGCTGGCCGCCGCCAGCCTGGCATCTGGAACAATGCCGTCGCCGGGGACTATCCGGAGCGAGGAGTTCATCAACGCGTTTGATTATCGAGATCCCCAGCCATCTCCCGGCTCGCCGATTGCGTTTGCCTGGGATCGGGCACGATATGCGTTTGGGCATAACCAGGATCTGCTGCGATTCTCGTTAAAAACCGCGGCATCGGGAAGAGAGCCTGGCCGTCCCTGCAACCTGGTCATTCTGCTCGACAATTCCGGTTCCATGGAGCGGTCCGACCGCGTTGGCATCATTCGGGAAATCCTCGTCGCTCTAGGCTCGAAGCTGGGTCCCCAAGACCGGGTGAGCGTGGTGGCCTTCGCGCGGACCTCGCGCTTGTGGGTGGATGGACTGTTAGGGTCGCAATCCGCGGAAGTGTTGCGGAGAATCGGAGAGCTGATTCCGGAGGGAGGAACGAATCTCGAGGAAGCGCTGCGTCTCGGCTATGAAACCGCGCTCCGTCATTTCATGAATCACGGAATGAACCGGGTGGTTTTACTGACGGACGGCGCGGCGAATCTCGGCGAAACAAACCCGGAAGCCCTTCAATCGCTGGTGGAAACCCATCGGAAGCGGGGAGTGGCCTTGGATTGCTTCGGCATTGGTTGGGAGGGGTATAACGATTTGTTGCTGGAGCGGTTATCCCGGAACGGCGACGGCCGTTATGGCTTCGTGAATTCCGTCGAGGAAGCCTCGACCAGTTTCGTGAATCAATTAGCGGGAGCTTTGAATGTGGCGGCGGCCGACGTCAAGGTGCAGGTGGAGTTCAATCCACTGCGAGTGCCCGTGTGGCGCCAAATTGGGTATGCCACACACCAGCTCAAGAAAGAACAATTTCGGGACAACACAGTCGACGCGGCCGAAATCGCCGCTGCGGAGGCCGGGAACGCGCTGTATGTCGTGAGGATCGACCCGCAAGGGCAGGGACCGATTGGGGTTGTTCGAGCTCGATTCCGCGAGCCGTCCACGGGGATTTATCGAGAGCTGGAATGGTCGGTTCCCTACGCTGGAGGGGCAGCCGGCATCGAGATGGCAAGTCCCGCCATGCGCCTGGCCGGAACGTCCGCCCTGTTCGCCGAGTGGCTTGCGGCGAGCCCTTACGCCGCGGAAGTGACGCTCGGCACGCTTCAGAGCTGGGTTCGAGGCGTGCCCGATTCGTTCTCCCCGGACCCGAGGCCGCGGCAACTCGAAACCATGCTTCGCCAGGCCCGATCTCTCTCCGGCAAATGACTCCGCCGCCGCTCTGCTTTTTCTTTTTGAATCCATCGACTTATGCAAAGGCCTGACTCCCATCTCCGCGCGGCGCTTTTCCTCCTGTTGTTCGGAGGCGGTTGGTTCCCCGCCATCGGGGCCGAACCTGCGGTTCAAGCCGACATCAAGAACGCGGCCATTGAAGGCAAATTCGACGGCGAGAAAGGACGAATAGTGATCCAAGCGGAGTTTGGAAGCGCCGGCGATCCGCGCGACCGGTCTCTCCACACGGCCTCCATCCTTCATGCAATCCGCGCCTCGAGAGATGGTTTGCGGCACGAGGCCGTGGTGAATGTGGAAGTCCTGCACGGGACCCCCCGTGAACTCTTGCTCCCGTTGTCGGGCGAAGGCGCCATCCTTCGCGTCACCAGCGAGGTCCTGGAAGACTGGAGCATCCGCCAATCTTCGACCAATTCACGATCTCTCGTGTTGCGACTGAAAAAATCGGACAAGCCTTTGACTTCGTTCGCTTGCAGAATTCATGCCGAAACGCCGTGCAAATCCCTCCCAGCCTCCACGACCTCCTTGCTGTTCACCACGGAGCCGCCCGCGCTCACGACGGGGCTTGTCAGGATTGAATTCGACCCGGACTTGGATGTACAGCCGACTGGAACAAAGGGGCTCTTTACCGTCACCCCTTCGGAGCTCTCCACTGACTTCCCGAGAATCTCCAAGAGCCCGGGCGAAGATTCGCTTGCTTTTCGGTACCAAGGAGCGGGCGGGGTGCTCCCTTTGAAGATCGGATTTGCCGACCCCGAAGGCCGTCGGGTCGTGCTGGGGGATTTCAAGATGGTTGGAAGGCTTTCCGAAGATCAAGCGGCTTTCACGATGACAGCGGTGGCTCGGGTCAAGAATCCAGGGGGAGGAAGGCTGGAGCTGTTGAGGGGAACCGCGCTGACGGAGTTCGCGCCGACCTCGGATTGGAGGATCCGCGTGGTGGACGGCAAATTCGTGGGGGAATTCGATCGGGCGGGGGAATTCCCGATCCGCCTCCAATTCCAGGCCGCGGTGAGACTGACGAATGGGTGGAGTGAAGCGCGCTTTGGAGTGGCCACCAGCGCCTTGCAACCCATGGTTTTGGAAGGATTGAAGGCGGATTCCCAAGTGCGACTGGACGGCGCGGCGCGGCCAGAGAGGACGGGCGACCATTTTGCCACTCATTTACCCTCAAATGGCGAAGTGCGACTCGCTTGGAAGGAGGGAAAACCGGAAGCGGAAGGAAGATTGTTCTATGCGGTTGAAGCTCTCACCCAACTGACCGTCAGCCCTGGCCTTCTGCGGCAATCCGCGCTGATGGAGCTCAAGATCCTGCAGGGTGAACTGGGGCAGTTCGTCGTGGTGATTCGCGGTCCAGGAGAGGTCGTGCGGGTCCAAGGCCCCAAGGTGCTCGCGTGGAGCGTGGAGAAGGGCGCCGGCACTGCCGAGCGGCGACTGGTGGTCCAGTTTAACGAGGCGCAGAAGGAAGGCTGCGGGGTGCTGGTGCAGTTGCAGCAGCCTTTGGGAGCCTTTCCTCAATCGTTCGACGCGGCGGTGCTGATGCCGGAATCGGCCACACGGTTCGGAGGTTATGTGCGCGTGGTCAACGAGGGCGCGGTGAGGCTCGAAGTTCTTTCCTCGAGCGGATTGTCACAAATATCTCCCGGCCAAATCCCTCAAACCGACGCCACTCAAGCACTGATGCCTCCCCAATCCAGCCAGACCTTCGCCTACAAATTCTCCAGGGCAGACTTTCAACTTAGGGTGCAGGCGGACAATATTTTGCCCGAGGTGGGCGTCTCGGCGTTGTTGATCTACCAACTGACCGAAAGCGAGCTGGGGATCGACGCGGATCTGGAATTGGATATTCGCGAAGCCCCGTTGCGGGACGTGGCGCTGCGAGTGCCCAAAGGATTCAGCGTGGCCCGGCTTCATGCGGTCGGACTGGCTGATTACACCCTCGTCGACGCCCCGGATTCCCAGGAAGCGCTGCTCCGGATGACGTATTCGAGCCCTTTGACGGGCCGTCATCTCGTCACCCTGCGCCTTGAGAGAAACCGCCCTTCGACTGAAACGCGATGGGTGCTGCCCCGCGTCGAACTCCTGAAATCCAAAACGGTTCGAGGGCATGTGGGAGTGATCGCCGACGCTGGCTTTCGGCTGGCGCCCGTTCTGACTCAGGGCTTGACGGAGATCGCCCCCGCTTTTTTCCCGAAGAAGCTGCCGGGAATCCAAGCCGCGTTTCGGATGAACGATCCCGCCTGGCAAGCCACGATGAACATCGAACGTCTTGCGCAGTCGATTCAGGCCGATGTCTTTCATTTGTTCTCGGTGGGCGAAGGCGTCGCCTACGGCAGCAGCGTGATGAACTACGGCATCACGGGGGCTCCCATTGTGGTCTTCAGAGTGGAGGTCTCGCCAGAATACTTTAACGTGGAGTTCACGGGGAAAAATATCAGAAACTGGCAGAAGACAGAAGGAGGCTACACGGTGCATCTGCACACCCCGGTGTCCGGGAGCTACACTCTTCTGGCCACATACGAAAGGCCCTTCAAGCCGCAAGGCGAAGACCTGGCGTTCACGGGCGCGCGCCCGCTGGATGCCACCCAGGAGCAAGGGCACACCGTGGTCATCAGCACCTATCAGTTCCAGGTGCAGCCAACTCAAGTGTCCCCCTCCTTGACGGTCCTCGAGCCCGGCGAAGTGCCCGCCGAACACCGATTGCTGTTTGATGCCCCGATTCTCGCGGCTTACCGTTACAGCGCGCGTCCCATCAGCCTCCAATTAAAGCTCCAGCCGATGGCCTTGAGCGAGACTCTCGGACAAGTCGTGGACCGAGCCTCGCTCACGACGCGGATCTCGGGTCAAGGCCAAGTCGTGACCGAGGCTCGCTATCTGGTTCGAAACAAAGGGGGATCCAGTCTGAGAACCACGATTCCAGGAGACGGAGAACTCTGGTCCGTGCTCGTCAATGGCCAAGTGGTCGTGCCCGTCCGGCATCAGCAGGCCCATCTGATTCCGCTGCCACAGCATGCCGATCCCAACACGGTGAACGACGTGCGGATTAAGTTCGCCTCCAAAGCCGTGTCCTCCAAACGCCTGACCACTCGTTCCCCGGCGATTGCCGCCCCAGTCCTTCTGGCTCATTGGAAGATCGAATCTGAGCCTGGCCAACGGGCAACGTACCTGGGCGGCACCGTCAGACCCAGTGGTCCCCTCCGTGACGATTCCGGATTCGGACAATTGCGCCGACTGTTCACAGGTGAATCGGCTCGCGGCGCGCGCCTCGGAGTGCTTTCGGCGTTCGCCTGGCTGCTGGCCGCGGGGGTAGGCTTGCGCGTAGCTTGCGCGGGAGCGGCGCATCGGTTGGGGGTGCGCCACGCCATGGGAGGCCTGGTGGCTGCCGCTGGTTTCACCGGTTTTGCCGTCTCTCTCCTTTGGCTCCAAACGCAGGCCGTGTCCTTGAGTCAACCGATTCCACACTCCTTGGACCTGGTGGCTCCAGTGCAACTGGCCGATACTTCCATGAGCGTCGAGGTGGGCTTGACGGGGTTGGCTCAAACCTTCTGGTCCATCGCGCTGCGGTGGTGGCCGCTATGTCTGGCATTGGCCGCCTGGGCGGGTGGGTGGATCGCCTCTGGATCCTGGTTTTCCAAGGTGAGCACGGTTGTGGGTTGGTTGATCGTGGCCTGGGCGGCGCTGAGGTTGCCTCATGGAGCGGCCTATTTCTTCCCGGTCAGCCTGGCGTTCGCGGCGATCCACATTCTAGCTCCGAGCGTCCGTGAATGGTGGCGCGTCCCACGGCAGAGTTCGAACGGGGATGGGGACGCCCCGGCCATCGCCGCCACAGCGGCCTTGTTGATAGGAATGGGGACGAGCTCAGGAATGGCTCAAACCATCGCTTCACCTCCCCCGGCGGCGTCGATGCACGGTGTCGCGGATTCGGTGTTACAGGAAATCAAAGTGGAGGACGATTTTGCGCTGGGTGTCGTGAAAATAAGGTGGAATGCGATCAAAGGGCAGGTGCTCCCTTTTCTCAACCAGCCAGCGGTGTTGACGCGAGTGGAACGGACCGCCGAAATCGGCCGGGTGATCCAGATCCAAGAGGGAAGAGAGCGCTCTCACGCGCTGATCGCGGAACGAAGCGGCTTGATCGAGTTTGAAGCCCGGTATCAAGCCCAGGTGCGCTCCGTGGATGGCGAAAGGGGCTTCACCGTCCCCACACGCTCCGCCCTGGTGAACCGCGTGGTTCTCTTGCTTGCGGGTCTGGAAGTGGAGGTCGCGTCCCCGCAAGCGGTTTCCATTGCGCTCGACGACAAGGCGGCTCCAGGATCCACCACGGCCACGCTGGTGCTCGCGCCCCTGCCGAACGCCTGGATTGGGTGGCGGCCCAGGAGCCGGGACACAAGACGCGAGAAGTCGGTGTTCTACGCCGAGTGGGTTCAGTCTTACATACCCGCCGCGGGCGTGGTTGAAGGGCTCCACGCGGCTCAGATCCGACCTGCTCAAGGACAAATCGAGGAGCTTGTTTTCGACGTTCCCTCGAATGCGACCATCACCGATGTCAACGCCCCGGGTCTCTCCACTTGGCGCTTTGATCCAGACACGCGCCGGCTGCGGACCGCCTTCAATCCCGCGCACTCGAGAGCGTTCACCGTGGAGATCAAATCCCAGATCACGACGGGCGCTCTGCCATTCGAGCAAACCGCGGGCATCCTCGGCGCTGCGGGCTCGGCGGGGCAGGTCGGCTTTGTGGGGGTGGCAACAGGCAACGAGGTCCTGCTGGAGTCATTGGATGCCGAGGAAGCCACGCCCATCAACCTGGAGGATTTCCCCACAGCCGTCCTGGAGCCGCTCAAATCGCGGATCGGCGGACTCGGTATCCGGCGCGCATTCCGGTATTCAGGGCCGCAGGTGTCTCTGAAGTTGAAGGCTTCGCAGGTTGAGCCAGACGTCCGGGTGGAATCCAACCAAACCCTTTCGCTGGGGGAAGATCGTGTGTTGCTGGCGGTCGCGTTAAACGTGGAAATCACGAGGGCGGGAGTTTTCAAACTGAGCTTTCTCATGCCTCCCGGGATGGATGTGGAATCGGCGAGCGGTGGCTCGATGACACATTGGACTGACCTTAAGTCCGAGGAAGGGCGCGTCATTACTTTGCATTTGAAAGGTCGAACCGAGGGCAAGCACGCCTTCTCCATCAGTCTGACGGGTCCGGGCGTGCGCTCCGCCAAGGATTGGGCGGCGCCCCGGGTGGTTCTGAGGGAATCCACGAAGCAGAGGGGCCAGCTCCTGTTGATTCCCGAGCAAGGGCTTCGCCCCCAGGTTGGCGTGAGGGAAGGCGTGACTCAATTGGATCCCTTGAAGAGCGGGGTGAGGCAGAAAGGAGTGTTGTTGTTCGGACTTCTCCAAACGCAATGGCGCCTCAGCTTTGACATCGAACAGGTGGACCCTTGGATCCAGGTATCGAGCTTGCAGCATGTCGACGCGGGGGAGGCTCAACTGAAGGTCCTTGTGAACCTCTCCTACGAAATCGAGAACACCGGTGTCAAGAATCTCCGTGTTAGGTTGCCGTCGAATGCCGAGGCGGTTCGGTTCAAGGGGGCTCAAGTTTCGGATTTCAAGGCTTCCGACGCGGTAGGAGCGCAAGAAACCCGTGATTGGGAGGTGAAACTCGAGAGGCGCGTGATTGGAAAGTATTTCCTGCAGCTCGCTTATTCGCTTCCCTTGGCCGATCAGGCCGCCCAGGCATTGGTCGCCGGGGTTCAGGCGTTGGATGTCACGATTCAGCGTGGCTTTCTGACCCTAGTGTCGGGAGGGCGGAGGCAGCTGCAATTAGGAACCCCTCCACAATCCCTGCAAGCGACGGATTGGCAGGTCATCCCAAGGGCGATCCAATTGGATTTGAACATCGCTTCTTCAGACTTCGCTTTCCGAGCGGTGGAAAGCGATTATAGGCTCCCTTTGCGGCTCCAGCTTCACCAGGCAGCCCGCCTGCTTCAAGCCCGAGTGAACCGGCTGGATCTCACATCTGTCATCGCCGATAACGGCATGATGCTCACTCAAGTCAGGATGCTGATTGCGCCCGGGGAAAAGCGGCTCCTTCCCGTGACGCTGCCTTCTGGCTCCAAGTTCTGGTTCGCGTATGTGAATCAAACCGCGGCCTGGTTGTGGAGAGATAGGGAGCGGATTCTGATTCCCCTGGAACAGCCGGGAAAAGGGGAGGAGAACACAGTGGTGGAGTTCTTCTACTCGAGCCCGGCGGGCGCGGGGGCGAGCCGTTCCCTGGATTTGACCCTGAACGCGCCGAAATTCGACCTGCCGCTTGAGAACATAGCCTGGAGGCTCTTCTTGGACGCAAAATGGAAAGTCGCCAAGAGCAGTGGCACCATGCGCCTCGAGGAGTCCATGCCAGGCGCTGGGCAGACTCCTCCCATCGATTTGGATGTGTATGTTCAAAGCGAGGCGCAGAATCAACAGAACAAGACCAAGGAGGCGGAAGGGTTTTTGAATTTCGGAAATGGGGTCTTATCCAATGGCGATCCTCAAGCCGCTCGGCGCGCGTTCAAGAACGCCTATGAATTATCGCAGCACGACAACGCTTTCAACGAAGACGCCCGCGTGCAATTGCAAAACCTGAAGATGCAGCAGGCCCTGGTGGGCCTCAACGTGAGGCAGGCGAAGGTCGTGGGAGAATCCACCTCGCTGACGGGGGCCTCGCGTGGGACGCGGGATGGCCAGGAGGCGATCGTGTACACGCAGCAGGAGGCCAAGCAATTGATCGAGAGGAATTCCGCCGAGGACAACACTCTTCAGATGCGTTTGGTGGAACGTCTCATTCAACAGCAAGACGCGGCGGTGGCGAATCCCGCGGGCATTCGGGCCTCCATCCCCGAGCACGGCCAGACCCTCCACTTCGTTCGCTCCCTCGAAGTCAACACATCAGCGGATCTCAACATCAAGCTTCGAGCCTTCTCCGAACGCCCCTCGAGCGCCGCCGCGAAAGTCATGCTCTTTGGCATCCTCCCCCTCATCGTCTTGCTGCCGGCGCTGCATCGGCGCTTGCGTGGCGCGGAGGATGCCAACTGAATCAGGCGAGGCCGCCACACGGCCCGCTGGCCGCGAAAACGCAAGAAACTTTCGTGCGGCCGGATTCATGCTTAAAACGGCAGGTGAACCTCGTGATCCACAAGCGGCGACCCGGGCTCCGCGATCAGAGGGAACGGAGCCGAGGCCGTTTGCCCCCGTCCCTTGACTTGATCCTAGGGCTTGGTTACGGTCGCGCCATGAATCGTTGGCTCACGATCGCCGCCCTGGCGGCGATCGGACTCATGTTGTGTTCCGTCGATTGTCCGGCGCCGCTCATTTATCGCGCTGGCGAAGGGTGGTCGTACGAATCCTACGGCGCGGAAAAATGGCGGCGAACCCGCGCCAAAGACCAGTTGGAAGTCGCCCAAGCGGCTTTCGACAAGAAGCAGTATTCGCAGGCTGCGAGATCGGCGCGCCGCACAGTCAAGGTTTGGCCTTTGTCCGACTACGCGCCCCAAGCCCAATACCTTCTCGGCCGATCCTATGAAGCCAAGGGCATGGATGAACGCGCGTTCAAGGAGTATCAAAAGCTCATCCAAAAATATCCCAAGATAGACAATTATCCCGAGGTGTTGCAGCGCCAGTTCGAGATTTCGAACCGGTTTCTCGCGGGGCAATGGTTCAAACTTTGGGGATACATCCCGTTTTTCCCTTCCATGGAACGGACTTGTCAGATGTACGAAAAGCTGATCAAGAACGGACCTTACAGCGCGGTGGCTTCCCAAGCCCATTTGAATATTGGCACCGCCCGGGAGAAACAGCGGGAATATTTGCAGGCCGTGAAGGCCTACGAGAGGGCGGCGGATCGTTACCATGACCAGCCGACCGTCGCCGCGGACGCTCTCTACCGCGCCGGTTTGGCCTATAACAAGCAGGCTAAAACCGCCGAGTATGACCAGAGCGTCTCCGGGTTGGCCATCAACACTTTCGGGGATTTCGCCGCGCTGCATCCCAATGATCCACGCGTTCCAGATGCCCAAACCATCGTTTCTTCACTCAAGACGGAGCAAGCCCGGGGCAACTTTGAGATCGCCAAGTATTACGCCAAGAAAAGGCGGCTCGACGCGGCCTTGATCTACTACAACGAAGTAATCATCAAGGATCCTAACTCCTCCTACGCCCAAGAAGCCAAGAAACGCCTCGAGGACATCAAGCAGCGGAAAGCCGCCCGTGAAAAGGCCGCCGCAGGCAATAAGAAATAGCGAGCGGAGATGCCCCCTCCCTTATCCAGCAACCCGCTGATGCGCCGACTGCTGTTGGCGTCGACCCTATGCGTGGCGGCGTTCCTGGCAGGCGGCTGCGCGGGCTATAAACTGGGCCCCACGAATAACGAGGTGGCAGGGTCCCGTTCCGTGGAATTCAAGCCGTTCCAAAACCAGACCCAAGAACCGCGCCTCGCCGAAGCTCTGGCCGGGTCGCTTCGAAGGCATCTCCAGCGCGATGGCACCTTCGTCCTCGACACGCGTGGGGGCGGCGATGTGCTGGTCACAGGAACACTGACTCGTTACAGCCGGGAGGCGCTCTCGTTCCAGCCTCGCGACATCCTCACGGTTCGAGATTTTCGGCTCACCCTCGCGGCGCGAGTGAAGGCCGTGGACCGCCAAAGCGGCCGAACCCTGCTCGATCGCGAGATCACGGGCCGCACCACGATGCGCATTGGCGCCGATCAAACCAGCGCGGAACGTCAGGCGCTTCCTTTGCTCGCCGAGGATCTCGGGCGCAACATCGTGTCCGTGATGAGCGAAGGCAGCTGGTGATCCTCGGGAGCGAGGAGCCACAACACGCCCCCCGCGGCGGTTGATCGAATACGGCCCGGCGGAGGTTCATCCTTCGCCGTGCAAACGGCCGATGGCAAAGGCGGCTTCACTCAAAATCCTGCCATTAAGGATCAGACCTCAGAAAAGAAGGGGATTCATTGCCGACAAATCGCTTTCCATTTCCTTGAAATCCTCACTGCAACCAGCTCCCTCGCCCCATCCGATGGGGAGAGGGGAGCGAATGAGTGACCGGCGAGTTGACAAAACCCTTCGGAAAACACTCTCATAACAGTAACTTATGCGAATCGTTGTGTTTGGCGGCGGCTATGTGGGGTGCGTCACGGCGGCCTGCCTGGCTAAGATGGGCCACGACGTCACCATCATCGACGTCGTTCCGTCCAAAGTAGAAGCCGTGCGGACCGGGCACAGCCCGATTCTAGAGACTGGTCTTGACGAGCTCATTAGGGAAGGAGTGGCCGCCGGCAGGCTTCATGCGTCGTTGGCGGAGGAGGAGGGAGAGCGAAGGCTGGTCGAGGCGAACATGGCGGTGATTTGCATCGGGACGCCCAGCCGACCCAACGGCGTGATGGATACCCGCGCCCTGACGCGCGTGTTCGAATCGATCGCGGCGGGGGTGGAGGAGCGCAAGGAGCCCTTGACGGTGGTCGTACGTTCCACAGCGCTGGCGCCGATTTTGCGACAAATACTGGCGGAAGCCGAGCCTCGGGAAAGCGTGGAAAAACTTCGATTGGTGATGAATCCCGAACTATTGAGGGAAACCACCGCCATCTCGGATTTCTTCAACCCGCCGATGCTCGTCGTTGGAGGCGACGATCCCCACGCCGTGGATCACGCGATGAGTTTGTATGAGGGCATTCAAGCCCCGCGATTCAAAGTGGGCTTGGAAACGGCCTCCATGTTGAAGTACAGCTGCAACGCTTTTCACGCGCTGAAAATTGCCTTCGCCAACGAAATCGACACGCTGGCATCGCTGATAGGGGCCGACGGCAAGGAGGTCATGAACTTGTTGATCCAGGACAAAGTGCTCAATATTTCACCAGCGTATCTCCGGCCAGGCTTTGCCTTCGGTGGATCGTGCCTGCCTAAAGACCTGAGAGCTCTGGAGGCCTTGGCCCGGGCGAATCACCAGCCGGTGCCTTTGTTGTCTTCAGTGCTCCCGAGCAACGCCCAACGCATCGACCAAGCATTCCAGTTGCTGCTCTCCGGACAGGCGAGGCGCTTGGCCTTCATCGGACTCAGCTTCAAGAAAGGGAGTGATGACCTGCGAGAGAGTCCTTACGTCGAGCTGGCTGAGAGGCTGCTCGGCAAGGGGTTCGACCTCCAGATTTACGATTCCGACCTCGACCCCGAGCGATTGGTGGGGGCGAACATGGCGCACGCGATGGAGAAGCTGCCGCACCTCGCGCGCATCCTCGTCGGCTCGCCGGAGCAGGCATGCGCTGCGGCGGAGGCAGTCGTGGTGTGCAAGCGGCTGCTTGAGCCGGATTTTTTGAAGACCCTCTCATCCAGGGGAGTGTTGATCCACGACGTGGAACGAATGGCGAGCGAGGCCAGGCCGGAGAGCCTGCTACCGAAGCGTCCCGCGAGGGCGCCTGAGAAGGCGGCCCATGGATAACGAAAAGACGCGGCGATTTGATGAAATCCTGGTTCTGACGCAATATTACTGGCCAGAACCCGGCGCTCCACAGATCCGCCTGCGGAATCTGGCTCGGGAACTGCGGCATTTGGGCATCAAAGTGCGCGTTCTCACGGGAATGCCCAATTATCCTTTGGGCCGCATCTTTGAAGCTTATCGAGGCCAATGGCATTCGCGAGAAATGGTGGACGACGTTCCCGTCGAGAGGGTGTGGCTTTACGCCGCAGCCGGCCGCGGCTCGGTCAAGAGGATTCTGAACTATCTCTCCTTCACGGGTGTGTGACGCCAAAGTAACCAAATGCAACGAAACCAACGCTTGAGGCATTTCGGTTGTTGCTAATTGTATCATTATGGATACAATGTGACGCATGCCAACCCCGCTGAACTCTCTACTCCAAAAGCGCAGTCACATTCTCAAAGACATGGAAGCCATCGACAGCCTTCGCCGCGGGACGCTCAGCAAACAATTCTT
>SYMW01000047.1 GCA_005805305.1 Verrucomicrobiales bacterium | reverse complement strand
CGCGCCCGGCGAACACCCAATCGTTCCCGTCCCCACCCCTCACCAGATCCGCGCCCGGGCCCGTATCCACGCGGTCATCCCCCGCGCCGCCAAGAATCAGATCGGCTCCACCCAAGCCGTAAATCACATCATGGTCCGCGCCGCCATCGATTCGGTCCCCAAACCAGGTGATGTCGGTGAAATTCGAATCCACATCGCTGCCCTCATCCGAACCGAAGAGTCGATCATTGCCATCCTCTCCATACAATTGGTCGCCGATTCCCGATCCCGCCATCAGCAGATCATTCCCGCCCCCGCCGCGCAACACGTCCACACCCGCTCCGCCATCCAACAGGTCGTCGCCGCCATTGCCGTAAATCGTGTCATTCCCGTCCTCCCCGTAGAGATTATCCACGCTGACCTCGTCGCCGATCTCAGCAACTGCGAAACCGTAGATCGTGTCATTTCCGGATCCACCGTAGATTCGGTCCACTCCGGCGTTTCCGGAGAGAACGTCGTTCCCATCCCCTCCGTAAATCACGTCCTCCGCCCCGCCTCCATCCACGGAATCATTGCCCGTGTCGCCCCGCAGCACATCGTTGCCTTCCTCACCGAAAACCCTGTCGTTGCCGGCCCCGGCCCAGATACGATCCGGCGCGCCATTGCCGTGGATTTCGTCGTTGCCGTCGTTGCCATACAATTCGTCCTCCCCTTCCCCCCCATAAACCAGATCATCGCCAGCACCCGCTTGAATGATGTCCTTGACCAGTACTCCCGTGTTGCCTGTCACGAGCAAAAGGATATCGGTCAACACGCGCGCGCCCGTGCCGGCCTGCACAGCCATGGACGCGGTGTCGCCGAAGATAAAGTCGTTTCCAGTGCCCCCTTCGATCTGGTCCGCGCCCAGTCCGCCAACGATGATGTCGCTGCCCGAGTCCCCATAGATCGGTTCGCTCGCTCCCTTGTTTTCATCGGTGCTGGCCACCCGGGAGACAGCCCCGTTGGAGAGTGTGATCGAGCCGAAATCTCCGATCAAAGTGTCGTCATCCGCCCCGGTTTCCCCGCCGGCCGTGTTGCCACCATGAATCGTATCCGAGCCGACGCCGCCGAACACAATGTCATTTCCATTTCCCCCTGTAATCGTCTCGTCGGACCCGTTTTCAGGGCTCGTTGTTGCCAGCGTCAGATCCGCTGTTCCACGGTTGAAGCTGCCGTGATCGCCGAAGATGATGTCGTCTCCCGGCCCACCTGAAATGGGGTCCAAACCCAAGCCGCCCACGATCAAATCCGATCCCGCGTTTCCCGTCAAAGTATCGGGACCGCCCTGCAAAAACTCGGTGCTGCCGAAGGCGATCAAGACGCCGCCGCTAAGTTGCGCAGTGCCAAGGTCGCCAATCAGAACATCATCGTCCAAACCTGCCGTCGAATCGTTCCCGGCGCCACCCACGATTGTGTCCCCTCCGATCCCGCCCATAATCACATCGTTTCCAAGTGCGCCCGTGAGAAAATCCACCCCGCCTTTGTCAGGAAGCAACGGCGCGATTGTGACTCCCGCCGAAGCGAAATGGATCGTTCCAAAGTCCCCAAGGATCGTGTCCGACCCGTTCCCGCCGTCGACGGTATCTCCCGCCGCCCCCGCTATGATCGTGTCATTGCCGTCCTCCCCGAAGATCGAATCCGCGGCCCCTGAATCGCCAACGGCGGCGATGGCGTTCAAGCCTCCTTGGATCCAGTTCACGATTCCCGCGTCACCAATGACTTGGTCATCTCCCGCACCGGCCCGAATCTCATCGGCGCCTTCTCCGCCGATGATGGCGTCCGAGCCATTAGCCCCAAAGAGTTTGTCATCCCCACCCGTGGCGGACTGCGTCGATCTTTTCACGGTCACCACCCGGTCGAGGATCTGAATGACTCCCCCATCCCCCAAAAGATAGTTCTGTGCTGCATCAGTTCCTCCTCGAATCGTGTCCGCTCCCGCTCCTCCAATGAGCCAGTCTATTCCGTTTTCACCGTTCAAGGTGTCCGAACCGGGAAACCCCGTTTCAATGGATTGTAACAATGTGATCACGCCTCCCGCCGCCGTGATCGTCCCGTTGTCTCCGATAATGGCGTCCGCACCGTTGCCGCCAAGGACCGAATCCCCCGCTGAGCCGGCGATGATTGCGTCATTGCCATCGCCGCCGAAGACTGAATCCACTCCACCATCCGCGCTGTCACTCGTCATGGCCCCAAGAGTTCCTTGCGACAAGCCTACCACTCCCGAGTCGCCGAGGATTAGATCGTCTCCAGCCCCTCCCCGAATCTCATCGGCGCCTTCCCCGCCGATGATCGAGTCGGAACCGGCGGCGCCGAAGAGTTTATCATCTCCACCCGAGGCAGCCTGGGTGGAACGAAGCTCCGTGACCACTCCGGCTGAAATTTGAATAAGCCCGCCGTCACCCAGCAAGTAATTCGCCGCGGAATCCGTCCCCCCACGAACGATATCCGCTCCGCCACCCCCCAGTATATAGTCCGTGCCCTCATCGCCGTTCAGAGTGTCACCACTCGAAGTGCCGGCGTCATCGGTTTGGAGCGACACGGGTTTCCCGTCCAGCCCGGTGATGGTGCCGGAGTCGCCGATAATCGCGTCGCTCCCCAAACCACCGTCGACGGTGTCGAAGCCTGGTCCTGCGATAATCTGATCGTTGCCGCTTCCGCCCGAGAGGATGTCCGGACCGCTGGTGTCGGCCAATCCCACTATCGTGGTCAACACACCTGCCGAGAAAGTTAGAATCCCGGCATCCCCCAAAATCACGTCATCTCCGTTGCCTCCCGTAAGTGTGTCCATGCCGTCTGCTCCCGCTATGAAGTCACTCGCTCCGCCACCTGTAATTTGATCGTCACCCGGCCCTCCCAGCTTGGCCGCCTCCAGTCGCGCAACGGCGCCTTGGATGGTAATTTGAATGCGCCCCACGTCGCCGAGGAGATAGTTTACGCCTCCGGGATCTGTCAGTGTGTCCTTGCCAGGGCCGCCAAAAACATAGTCCGTGCCGGTCCCTCCTTCGATGATATCGTCACCTCCGAACGATCCATTCGCCGTCAGGATGTCGCTGACTACACCCCCGGTGGTCGCAATTCCGCCTGAGTCCCCGAACAAGACATTGACCCCGGCACCGTCCAGCAGACTGTCATTTCCCATGTCCCCGTAAAGCTGGTCCGCCCCATCTCCCCCTTCCAATCGATCGTCCCCGTCGCCTCCGTACACGCGGTCATCCTCGCTTCCCGCCAAAAGCAAGTCGTTCCCAGTGCCACCCACTATCAAGTCCTTTCCTCCGCCGCCAATGAGCCAGTCATTCCCCGCGTCACCGGAAATCTGGTCGTCTCCCATCCCTCCGTCCAGCAGGTCTGGCAGGCTCGTGCCGTTGATAATGTCAGCCCCATCTCCAGCATCCACCACGACCGGGTACGGCACGTCTTTCGAAATGACAATCCCGAGCTTTGAGTCGGGTGATTCGTTGAATTGGACCTGGTCATCCCCCGCCCCCGCCTCAACTTTGATCCGGGTCAACACGAAGCCCGCCGCCTTCTGCCTGGTGATCGAAGGGGAAATGCTGATCCTGTCTTTTTTTCCTGCTCCTTTCACCACAAGGCCGGTCACATTACTGTCCGCGCCAACGTAGCCTCCAATGATGCCATTCTTTTTGCTTTTTGCGGCATTACGATCCGTAAAGGAAAACACCTCCGAATCCGAAAAAGTGCTGCCTGATTTGGTGATGCGAATCCCGGTGGCCTCGCCTTGTGCGTTCCGTGTAAGATCAACGGAAATGTCAAGATCCTCATTGCGCTTCTCATCCACCATCACCAACTGTCCACCCTCGATGTCCGCCACGTTCGGTGGATCCAGCAAGCCGCAGGGCAGGTCATAGCTAAAAATGGGCGCGAAATGGCTGCGGAACGTTTTGTCGAGGATGCAATAGTCTTCAGCACAGCCAAACCTAGCCCGCAACGAGACCACTGGCGTCACCGTCCCCCCCAGTTTGAAAGTGCAAAGCGGCCCGTAACGCGATATTAAAAAACTAAGCTCTGATAGCGTTACCTTCCCATCGCCCCCGAATTCTTCCCTCTCAACCAGGACTCGTTTGATTCCCGAATCGTCCAGCGCGCCACCAGGGTTGCCAGGTTCAATGATCCGTGTGTCGGCGATGTCCATCCCCACGGTTGCCTCGATTCCGAGCCCGCCTTTGATTTCGACCAAGTCAAAGCCAAGGATCGTCGCCACTCCGCTGATGTAGGCCGTGATGCCAAAAGTGACCCCGATCTCGAATTCATCGGAGCGATCTTTCACGTTGTCTCCGATGAAAAATCCCTCCAGAAGTTTGTTCGCGACAGAGCCACCCGGTTTCAGCAATCCAGCCGTCGTGAGGCCAAACTGTGGTTTCGCGAAAAACTCGATCGATCCGCCAATCGACACATTCAAGGCGACTTCAGCCACCTCCGGAATTCCGTATCCAAAGAGCCTGATGGGCGGCGACTCCACGCTGGCGCTCAGCCGAAGGGGCTCTGGGTTCCATTCGATCAACGTGACCTCTTTTTGGAGCAGGAGGGAAATGATCTTTCCCGAAACGTCGTCCAGGACTGGGATGCGAATTCCGAGGCTCCTCAGGAGCCCATCCTCATTTCTTAAGGCCTGGTCGCCGCCGGTTTTGCCGCCAGAATGGTCGCCCTCCGACGCATTGGCTGGGCGTGGTTCGTCCAGGTAGGTCGAGAGATCGAGTCGAATATCCGGGATCGAAGGGATCTTCTTTAGGAGTGCATCAAGCTGAACCAAAAGTTTCAGGGCTGGGTGGTCGAGGAATCCTGTGATGTCCGTGGCCCCGCCAAATGCCCCAGCCAAGGCCGCCACATGGGCCGCTCGGTTCAGGATATCGATGGGGGCGTCCCCAACGACGGGCAACGGTTCGTAGAGCTTGCTGAGAAGGTCCAGTGGCAGCGGATTGTACTCATTGATTCTGCTCAGGAACGGAATGATCAGGCTCGTGAAAAACTCCCCCAGCTCATACTTCACCGGGCAAAACCCGTCGCGCGGATCTTCCGTCGGGCTTTTGGCATCCGCGCCGGTGTAAAACACTTTGTCAGGCGTCTTGGCGTCCCAGACCGCCCTGAAACAAGTCGTCACTCCCGGTCCTCCAGCGCCGCCCAGTCGCAGCCCGATAGGCAGATCGAGGCTCGCGTCGCCGTCCCATCGCGGATCGAGGACGCCGGCCAATTCGCCCACGCTGATGCGGCCTTGAGCCGCGTCCGCCCTGGCTTTCAGATCCAGATCCAGATCCAGACCCAAGGTTGCCTTGCCGCCCGCAACTCCAAAGCCAATCGGACCAAACTTCCCGCCGCCCTTGGCAATGGTGGCGTTCAGGTCCACGTCAAAATGGATTTCGCCATCCGCCGGCCTGTCGGTGATTTTCCGATCCACCAGATAGAAACCCAAATCGGCGCTGAAACCGAACTCCAAGGCCACTCTCGCCTTGATCTTTCCACCCAGTTTCACCGTCAACCCAAAGAGTTCGCCACCCAAGGTGAACGTGTTTTCCCACGCCTCTTCCTTGTCCAACTCAAGCAAGAATTTAAGTTGGCCAGCGGTTGGACTGACGCTGAGTTCCCCTGGGTCAAGATCGATGTCTTGGCTGTCGATGAGACGCTGAACCGCATCCGAGACCTCGTCCTTGAATGCATCCGGATCGTCCCCTGTTCCTTGAATCGAACCGAAGAAGTCGCGCAGAGTTCGCAGGAACGGGCCGACCAAGTCTTTGACGCTCCAATCCAGCAACGGAATCTTCCGTTCTAAAAAGTCCAGATCCAGCCATCGGCCGAAGTGGCCCACCAACAGATCGATGGATTTGATAATCGCCTCCGAATCGAACGAAGTGGCCAGCGAAGTCAGACTGACCAAGTCCCGGGGGTCGAAACGGAACGATCCCGCGGGGTTGCGCAGGTCATCGAAAAACAGAGCCAATCGGGGGCGCGCCCCATCGGGAGTCACGCCCTCGATCGGCTGGAAGGGCAGGATGACGCACACCGCCGCGTCGAAGGAGACGCCTCGGATCACCCCCGCCGGCCCGCTGAGAGAAGAGGTCAATTCCTCAACCGTGATCCGTCCGTCCTCATTCGGATCGCTCAAGGCCACCGTCAACGTGGCCGGACGCACCGCATCGGCCAACGAACCATCCGCGTCGGGTGTCGACCGCCGCGCCCCCACGCGCAACACGCCACCCCTCACCTCGGCGGAAAGAAATCCCAATGTCACTCCCAGGTTGATGGGGTCCGCCCCCCCAACCAGGAGGCTGGCCTGGATCCCGCTGGCGGCCCCGGGCTTCAAGTAGAGCTCCCCCCTTCCTGCTTCTATCCTCACGCCCACCCCCAGCCGCACCTCGATTCCACCGCTGACTTCGGTCCCGATCGAGGCTTGAAGTTGTCCGAGGCCTTGAATGGGTTGGGACAGGTTCAGTTCGATTGCCGCGTCGGTCACTTGACGGCCAAGGCGCAGGTCAAATTGAATGGTGGTTCCATCAAACGTGAACCCCAGCCCAGCTTGACCGCCAATCCCTCGCAACGCGTCATCCAATTTCTTGGTCAACGATTGGAGCGTCGCATTCGGGAGGTCGGCCTCAGCCTGAGCCAAGGCCTCTGTGAAATGCGCGCTTAAGTCGAATATAGAGCCCAGGGAGGCGCCGAGGAATGGGAGGTTGCCGAAGAGTGGCAAGCCGGGCCCGCCTAACAAACCGCCGATCGCCCGGAACCCGTCTATCAAACCCGTCGCGCTCAGACTTCGAAGATTCAGCACGGGCAGGGTTTGGCCTTTATAATCTACACCGGGAGGCGTGGCATCGAACAGGTTGTCGTCCAGCACGCACACGCGTGGGAGGGGAGTCGGAGTCCTCCAGCCCGCAATTTGCGCGCTGAAGGGCAGCACGACGCTCAGCGATCCGGACGTCGCGATGTTGACCAGCGGCGCCACCCCATTTTCAGACCGTAACACGGGCGTGTCACGCATCTCACGAAGGGTCAAGCGGCCGTTGCCGTTGGGATCGCGGAAGGAGAAATTCATCGATGCATCCAAATCAATGTCTGCATCCTCCACCCTCACTCCGACAAACCCGATCCACGCTTCGGCGTCAACGCCCGATTCATCAACCCGGATTTGCCCACGGAACAGGTCGATCCGCGTAAAAAATGCGTCCGCCGCGGACTGGGAAACATCCACCGCCACTCCGAAAGTCAAATCGAGGTCCAGCGAGGCCCGGACTTTCAAGTTCTGAGGGAGATCCAATCGAATGGATTCGGCGTTCAAAACCTTCCCCACATCCAGCGGAACCTCGACCAACCGTTCAGCCCGCAACTTGACGTGGATCAGCACGGACGCCGGCAATGGGGGCCCGGTGCCACCCACACCCGGAAGACTTGCCGAGGATAGTCCACCCCAGGTTTCGACGGGGTCCACTGCGAAACTCAATCCGGAAAGGGTTTGAGGCAGCGCTTCGATCCGGCTCTCCAATTGGGCGATCGAGGCGGCATCTTGGTCCCCAAGAAAGTTTACGACCTCATTGGCTAGGCTCGAAATAGCCTCCGACGGGGCGAGTAACTGCGACAGGCTGACTTCCAGTCCCGGCAGCTTCAGCGTCAGCGAGCCTGCGGCATCCATATTTTGGGCGACATGCTTCAGCCTGTTGACGCCCTGCGCCAGGGCATCTCGGGTCCGTGCATCCGGTTCGACTGAGACATCCAGTCCGTTGGGTGGGGGCGGGAGCGCCAGGGAATTGTCCCAGCTCGCTTCGCTTGTGGGAAAAAGGTCTCTTTCGGCTGGCTCCAGCGTTGTCGAAGTCCCAGTCCTGGAATAGGGGACCAGGGCGATGTCCACTTCCGGAGTATATGATTGACCGCTGTTCGGGGCGCCTGTGGCGGGTTCTGTCCAAGGAATCTCAAGCGCCGTCGTGCCTGCCGCCGCCAATCCGGGAACCACCGCGGTGAGAATGTCTCCAGAAAGGAGAACCCGCTGTTCCAGACGTTCCAATACAAACTGGCCGTGCGTAGCCATCGCGCGCGCTCCCATGCCTCGCCCTCATCCGGTTGGTGTCACTCAACGGCAGCAGTGAAACGTGGAGGGAAAATCAAAGGATACAAACTCACTAGTGGTGCTGGGTTTTGTGCCAAAGTCTTGGCCGTGGATCAAGCCTGAACTCACGGCAGCCAAAAAACTAATTGACGGTCCCTGAGGGTGAGGGGCATTTGCTAAACGAGTTCGATCAAGAATAGGAGGCAACTCGGCGCGTTAGGCTAAACAGACAGGGGAAGCGGGGTGGCCGTGCCATTGCAGCGGATCGAATCGTGTTGTGCCGAAGGATTTTTCGACGCCTCGAAGGATTGATCCTTGAAACGGCAATCCTTAACACGGCAGTTGAACTGCGTCGAGAATTGCTAAAGGCAGGATGAGAATGGTTCGACGAACAGCGAGGCGAATCCCTTGTGGATCTGGTGCGCCATTCGGATAACTTTATCGCCAGGATCTTGCGAAGATCCGCCTTGGACAACTGCCGTTTTAAGGGTTAAAGCAGAGAGATGGCAAGAATGCTGGCGGACACGCAATAAAGTAGCCACGTCTGCCAGCAAAGGAATGGAAGCAAACTAATCTCCAACCCTCGATGACTGGCGACCTTGACGGAATGATGAGGCCCTGATGTGGAACTCCGAACGATGCGCCATTCGTCATTTCACTCCCTTACTTCATCGCCGTCGGCTCCGTGTCGTCTCCCGTGTTTAGCGTCAACCGGGTCGGCTCGCCGCTGGTCAGTGCAGTCAAGGTGAGTGCGAACGACCCCCAGCGGTCCGAGCTAAATACCAGCTTTTCGTCACCCGGCAACCAGGATGGATGCAAATCGCGGGCGGCGGAGGACGTCACGCGCCGGAGATTTGTCCCATCCACCTGGATCATGTAGATCTCCGGATTCCCATCCCGTTCGGACACAAACGCCAATCGCGTGCCGTCGCCGGACCAGGCAGGTTGCGTGTCGCCCAGTCCCGTCTGCGGCACGGCCTCCACGCCGGTGCCATCCCGCTTCATGGTATAAAGGCCGTACTTCCCGCCGCGATTGGAGGCGAACGCGATTCTGTTCCCATCGGGAGAAATCGTCGGCCAGCGATCACTCGCGGCATCCGTGGTAATGCGAGTCGGTTGCGCGCCATTGAAGCGCATGGAATAAATCTCCGCGTTGCCGTCCCGCTCGGAAACGAACACGATCAAACTCTGGTCCGGGGTCCAAACCGGGTCATAGTCCGGCACGGAGTTGGTCGTGAGTTGCCGCAGAATGACCCCGGCGGTCGAGACGGCGAAAATCTCCTGGTTTCCCGTGCGGTCCGACACGAGTGCGATCGTGGAACCCCCCAACGCGGCGCTATGATCGGCCGCGTTGTGGCTGGTGATCCGTTTCGCCGGGGGCGGGCCATCGAGCAAGTAAACCTCCTGGTTCCCATCGCGCGTGGAAGTGAACAGGAAACGCGCCGCGGGCGGCCCGAGCACTTTGCTCGAGCTAAACTCGGAAGTATTGCCCGCCTTGTCCGTTGCCGTGGCGCGGATCTGATAAAGCACGCCGATGTGGGCCGGATTCAGTGCCACGGGCACACTGAAAGCACTGCCCGCAATGGTGCCTTGGGCTATCATGGTCGCCCCCTCGTCATCCGCGTCGCGGAAAATCTGCACCACTCCGCCCGAGGCCAGTGCCGCGATGCCGGTGAGTGTGCCGTCACTATACTCGAGCGAGTGCGGCGCGAGGAGTTTGTGGTTGCCGCCGTTCTCCAGGGATATGCCCTTCCCGCCATGACCGGTGATGCTGTTCTTGTCGATGCGGTTGCCCAAAGAGGTCGCCCCGTCGATTTGGACGCCAATCGGGCCGGATTTGATGGTGTTTTGCGCCAACCGGTTGGTCGAGGAACCTCCCGCCACGCGTATATTGGCCGTGCGACTGCGCAGGATGGTGTTCCCGATCACGGAGCTTTCCCGCGCGCCTTCCATGATCACACCGGCATGGCTGTCAGTAATGCTATTCCCCGGACCGACGATCACACCCCGGACGCCGGCCCGGAGCAACACGCCGGCGTTCGTGCAGGCGGAAATCTGGTTGTTAATAATCTGGTTGCGGGTCGATTGGGCACCCGCCACTTCAATCCCGGTCCCCAGCGGGCTGAGCAACTGGGTGAACAAATTGCCACCACCGGGGTCGGCTCCGCCGATCAGGCTGTCCACCCCGTTTTCAATCGACACCGCCCGGTCAGACACCGAGTAGAAGGTCGAGGCGCGGACCGTCGTGTTGCTCGCGAGATCCCGGATGACCACACCGAGCGTCAACGTGGAAAAGGTGCAAGCATCAAACAGGGTGCCGCTCGCCCCGGCCTCCACCACAGCGCCCGTTGCCTTGCCGATGCCCAAGGTGGTGGTGAGGTTCCGAAACACATTGTCGCTCGTCCGCGCCCCGGTGATCCGCACCAGAGTGTTCGTGTGATCGGCGAAGGTGACGGCGTCGGCCAGGCCGGCCTCCGGCCCAAACAGATTGTTCGAGGCGCCGGTGCGCAGCACGATGCCATCTCCCGCCGAGCGGTTGATCTGCAAATCGAACAAATGATTGCCAGTGGTCCCTTCGTCCTCCAGCATAATGGCGTTAAGGCTGGATCGGGAAATCGTCAGCCGCGACAGGGAGTTCTCGCTGGCCCCTTGGCTGATCCGGATGCCGTGCGAGTTACCCAGCAGCGACGCCCTCTGCGGCACCAGATCCGCCATCTCGCTGACCTCGTTGTGATTGGCGCCGCCGGTCAAGCGGATCGCGGGACCGAGGTTCGTCCGCACGGTGCTGAGCCGGACGGTGTTGTTCGAGCCGCCATCGAGGGTCAACCCGGCTCCGCCACAACCTTCAACGCGCGCCAGGTGCAGCGTGTTGCTGCTGGCCAGCCGCGACACAAGTCCGTTGTTCGTCGCGTTGCGAATGTAAAGCGAGTCTGCGAGGGCCGCCGTGTTGAACTTCCACACCACGCTCGCACCCCCGAGGTAGTTCCCACGCACCGCCGGGCCGTCCAACACCGCCCCGTCTTGATCGAACGCAAGGTCGCCGATGAGCGTCACATGGCGGGTTTCGCCTTCCAAACGCAGGCCCGCTTCGGCATTCCCCTCCCCCGGCTTCGTCCCGGTTTCCAGATAATACGGGCTGTTGGCATTTGGCGGCAAAGCATGGTCTCGCAGCAACAAGCCACACCCGTGATTCATCGCGCTCTTGAGCTGCAAATCATTCAGCCCAGGCCCATAAACCGCCACGCCATGCAGCTTGTTGGAAATCGCGGTGAGTGGCTCAAACTCCAAAGCGCCGTTCAGCGGCGACCGCTGCAGGATGCGCAAGTGACCCGCCCGATTTGACGAAGGCCCGTTCGTGAATACCGCTCCATGACCGCCATTTCGCACAGTCAACAAGCCGGTCCCAAAGCGAGTTCCCCCTAGCAGGTTCCCGATCACACCGGCTCCGTCCAACCGGACGCCATGACCAGCGTTTCCGGCCACCGCCCCCTCGATCCGGTTATGCGCCGCGCCCTCCGTGAGCACCAGGCCGTCCCGTCCGTTCCCCCCCGCCAGCACCTCGAAATCGGGATTGGAGATCAGGCTGTTGTAGGTTGCGCCCTCTGTGAGCACAATGCCGTGGCCCGCGTTGCCCTGGTTGGTGAGAATCGTCAGTTGATTGAGCTCGCCTCCCTCGATCCGGATGCCATCCCCGCCGCAGTTCTCAACGACCACGGTGATCCGGTTGTTATGACCCCGCACGACCAGCCCGTGCCCGGGCGCGTTCCTCACGCGGACATTAAGCGTGTTGTCACTTCCGGTGACTCGCAGGGTCCCTTGAATCTCCGTGCTATACATCACGCAGCTCCGGCCGGCCAAGGTGAAGTCCCCGTGGATGACTCCGCCCGAGATGCTGTCGTTGTTGACCTCAAGGGTTGCTGGCCCGGCGAAAGTTCCAGTGAGCCCGATCTGATCCGCGAACAATGCCCCCACGGGAAACCGCACGTCGCTGGTGCCGCGCAGATCGGTCACGAAATCGCCCTCCTCTGCGGGCGGATCAAGATCGATTCGTTTCCCGTCATCCCCGAACCGAAAGTCGTCATCGTCGGCTGGCGTCGCCGCCCCCCGGGCGAAATCCAAGGCGCGCCGCAAGTCCTTGATCACCGAGACGCCGCCCGCCTGGATGACCCCGCCCACCGGCAGGCCGCCCTCCATCGTGAACTCGAACTCGCTCTGCCCTCCCGGCGTGCGCACGCGCACCGCGCCGGTCCGGTTGCCAACCGGAACCCGCGCTTGATAAAACCCGTCCGCGCCCGTTGGTGTCACGGTCGAGCCGTCCGGAAACAGCAGTGAAATGAGATTGTGCGACGGGCGGCCTTCCTTTAGTTGAAAGCGGATCAAAGTGTTCACCGGGCCCCGGACCGGCGAGACTGACTGGAGGAGCGGGGCGCCCAGCACGCGGACCGCCGACTCACTGGTGGCCAACTCAACTCCGCCGCCTGCAACGGGGCGCTCCACCGCGATCTGGCTCGTGATCGCCCCCTCGGGTATCGAGATCGTCACATCGCCCAAAGTTCCGGACACCACCTTGGCTTCAATCTTGCCTCCGAGTGAGGCCATCAGAAAGCGATTGGTGTGGTAAAAATTGGCGCCCTGAACGCGGACGAAATCTCCGGAGAACGGGCCGGCGGGAGCGTTGGGCGCCGCCGCGTAACCTTCCAGCGGTGACACCGCCGTGATCACCGGCTTCGTCACCAGGTTGATCGTTCCTTCTCCGCGCCGGCCGCGTGCAATCACAGTCACGACGTATTTGCCGCTGATGTTGGGCGGCAGAGATTTGGGTATCTCCACGACCAAATCAATGTCCCCATCCGCGAAGCCGGGCCGCTTCTGCAGCACCCGGCCCTCAAACGACTCCACCCCCTCAAACTGCACCACGTCCACACCCAATACGAAAGAGTTCGGCAAATTGGCCGGCGCCGCGAAGGTGATAGTGACTAGGCTGCCCGGCCCGGCCACCGTGGGCGAGATGGAGCGAATACGCAGGGCGAAGGGATCGCCCACCACGATGTACGCGGTCTCAATCGCGCTGCTGTTTGCCAGGGTGTCCATCCGCTGGGCCACTTGCAGAACGCTGCCCGCAATATCCAAAACCTTCAAAACCCCACCCACGGCCGTGAGACTTTCCCCGATTTTTTTGAAGGCTTTGCCCGCCGCGTAACTGGCGGCCTTCTCAACGCCCGCCTCCTTGGCCTTGTCGGTGAGCTCGATCGCTATCCATTTCAACAAATCGGGCAGCGCTCCGAGCACGTCCTCCGGGCCTTTGATGGTTGGAACCTTCTTCGCCGCCTCCAGGCTCAGCTTGAACAAGAACTCCGCGCGATCCTTTCTCTCCTTGTCGGAGGTCACCGAGATGTCTTCTTTGTCCAGCAGGATGCCAACGGAATCCATGACCAAAGCCACCAGATTGTTCACCACCGCGCGGGTGCGGTCCAATGGCAGTTCTGTGATCACGAAGGCGTTCTCCTTCGCGTCGTAAAAGCCACCGCCAATCGCGCGCACCAAGTAAATCGCGTCCCGGTTCGGCAGAGTTAGCCGGTCTTGATCCTCGCGAAAGAGGCCCGCAATGGCGTCCAGTATCAGTCCGGACACGAACTTAATCGGATTCAAACGTTCCGAGGGAAAACTGCCGCCGATGCTCATTTCCGCCCGGGTGCCCGGAATCACCGGCGGAAAGCGGAGTTCCTGCGGTTGCCGCCAGCGCTGGTTGAAATCATTCCGCCCGTTGGGGAAGGCCGGATTAACATCCACTTCCTCGATCACCACCACCCAGTCCGCCCCGTTCAAGAACGGCGGGCGCGGTCCCAAGCCGGGTGTCAACCGGAACACTCGTTCCGGCAATGCTTTTCCGTCATCGTCGATATTCTCGATAGCGGTGAACTCCAAGTCGCCCCGGTGAGATCTCCCGACCACTTGGCGTTCGATTTGCGGGCGCAGGTTCGCCGGGGAACCAGCGATCATGGCCGCCCGCGCGGAGGTATTGGCCAGGATGCCACGAACGGACTCGCCCAGCAACCCCTGCAATTCCTGATCCTCGAAGGAGGTCTGTCCCGCCGCGTAACGCGCCGCGATTCGTTGGGCCAAGCTGGTCACGGCGGCGCTCCCTCGCGCGGCGGCGCGAAACGCCAACGAAATCGCGGGATCGGTCGTGTTCAGCGCGGGATGAAGCAGCACAAGTGACTCTGCGGTCGAGCGCGCGTCAAACACCAGGTTGGTCTCCGTGCCGTCACTCAACACCATCAACACCGCGTCCGAGGATTCATCGCGCGGATACGCCACGCTGACCAACGGCAACCCCAAGCGCGTCCGCATCTTGATCCCTGGTGCGTAAGGCCTCGGCGTGGTCAAGTGGTTGGCGATATCGTACGCCGTGGCGGCAATGGCTCCCGGCGGCTTCACTTCCACCTCAACCTCCCCGGTGACCAGGAAAGCTTCCGTGGTGGCGGCGTCGCCTTTCGGGCCAGAAAGTTGGATCAACCCTGATCTCGCCCTCGCCGGCACGCGCACCTGGAGGATGAATGAGGTGGCGGAGATCACCTCCGCGCGCGCGCCGCCGATATCAACTTGATGCAATTCCGGCCGTCCCTCGACGAAGAGTTGCCCGGTCAGCTCGATCATGTCCCCGGGAGCCCCCCGGTTGGGCCACGCGGCAAATCGCGCTTTGGCCGGCTCCAGGTATTGGGCCCGGAAAAATCGGCGACCGCCTGGTGCAAACTGGTCGTCAAATTCGCGCCGCGCCGCGCCGCTCGGCGGCCACAATTTGAATGGGGCCCAAGAGGTCAAATTCGTCGAAACGTCCACCCGCAAGAACCGGTCCGCCGGCCCTGTCACTCCGATCCGTATGGTTGTCGCGCCCGCAGGTTTGATGGTGTCGAAGCGGGGGCTGCCGTTCTGCTCCTGGGCGTTGGGCCGGCCTGGCGCCAGCAACCCGAGGACAAACAGCAGCAGCTTCGGAAAAAACCGGCGGATGGCAGCGTGCGGCTTCATAAAGTGGGAAGGACCGATGAATTGGGTGCGTGGCTTGGGGAAACGCGCCGGCCCAAACAGGCCAGAAACGGCCAAGGTGACCGTCAACGAGTTTTGCCGCTTCCATTCATCCCAGCGAAGCACAAAATGACCGGTTTTGGAATCTTTTTGCGGCGGCGGTCGATCCAAATCCCGGGGACTGATCAAAATCCCCGGGACAGACAGACAAACACGGTCGGCGCAGCGATTCAGAAAATGGTCAAAATCATCTTCGAGTTAAGGAATCGGGAATGGATGTGGAGGGCACCAGGAACTTGTTAGAAACGCGATTCTCCAAGAGGTCAGGCGCAACTCATCAGGAGTCCTGCCCCCATGACCAGAGCAGTGCATCCTTCAGCCAGCATGGAGATCCGTTCACGAGATAGATCGGATTTCAGCGGACTCGCTTGGAAACGTTCTCTCCATCCTGCGGAATTCCCGTGCGCTTCTTTCACGAGAATTCGCGGATGAGTTTCGAGGAGGCGGAGAAGGAGCACTTCACGCGGTTGATGCGGGAGTACGAGGCGTTTTGCCAAGTGCGAGTGCTGACGTTCTGCATCATGTCGAACCACTACCATATTCTGCTGGAAGTGCCCAAACGGCCCGAAGTGCTGCCCACCGCCGAACAATTACTTGAGCTGCTGAAGGGATGGGAGTTTGAAGAGGATTACAGCCGGACCAAAGCGCAAATCGAACTGTTCCGAGCGGCGAAAGACGCGGATGGGGAGAAAGCCTTGCTGGAAGGATTCTTTCGTCAGATGTGGGATGTGAGTTGGTTCAACCGGTTGCTCAAGCAGCGGTTCCGCGCGTGGTACAACCGCCGGACGGGCCGCAAGGGGACCCTGTGGGAAGAGCGATTCAAAAGTGTTCTCGTGGACGGGTGTGGGGAAGCCTTGTTGACCATGGCCGCCTACATCGACTTGAACCCGGTGCGAGCTGGTTTAACACAGGACCCCAAAGATTATCGTTGGTGCGGCTACGGCGAAGCGGTGGCTGGCATTCGAATCGCCAAGGAGGGATTCAAGTCTCTTATGAGTGCGCGGGACGGAGTCGAGGAATCACTGACAGCGGCCATGGCGACCTACCGACTTTGGCTGTTTGGTCAGGGAGAGCAGAATGAGGGCCTTGATGAGCAGGGCCAGCCTTTGCGGCGGGGTATCGATTCCGAGCGCGTGAAAGAGATCATCGCCGCCAAGGGCAAGCTGCGGATTCACGACTACGCGCGGTGTCGTGTGCGTTTCTTCGCGGACGGCGCGGTTTTCGGCACACGCGAGTTCGTGGAAGAGATGTTCCGCGCGTATCGGGAGCGCTTCGGGGCAAATCGAGAGAGCGGAGCTCGATCCGTGCGGGGCTTGGACGGGCCGTCGATGTTCGTTCTGAGGGACCTGCGGAAGTCCGCCTTCGGGTAGCTTGGCCGGTAACTGTTGGTGTGATCCGCGAATTACCGTGAATGGAACTTGCGGAAATTCTGAGACATTGTGGAGAGTGCTTCAGATTCGCTCCCACCGGCGCCCACTCGATCTCATGAATGGATCCTCCTGCTGGCAGGGCTACTGATGGATGGCGACGGACACTGTGGAGAATCGCGATCCTAACGAGTTCCCCGTCCCCGCCGCTCCCAATTCCGTAGCTTTGGGTTGATTCTCACCACTTCCTGAAGTTCCCACGGCTGGTATGTTTGCTTTTGTGACCCACGCCTAGGCTTCCTCAATAATCTGTCTGTCCCTGAGATTTTCACGTCGGTGGCTCATTCAGCCGGCAGTCGGATTTGGGTAAACCAGTCGACGGACTTGTCGAGGGTTCACTCGGCGGGGGCGGAGGCTGCACTTCATCGAATGGCATGCCCAACCATACTGTCCCAACACACAGCCGTCAGCTCGGATACTTCCGCTAAATTGAATTCCTTGGTTCACTTCCACGACTCGTTCTATTTAAATATTTACAAGGGAATCGGACTCGCCATTGATTTTCTCGTTTTACCTACCGAATCCTGTGGTCTGCAACTGCCCCTCAATCGGGATCCTCTCACCAGCGCGTTGACGCACATAGAGACAGCCTTTAGATTGTTGTTCGTGATGCTTATTTCAGACCCAACACGTCCATGATATCGGCCACTCTCAAGAATAACGCCACAACCCCCAGCTTTCGAGTGGGTGATGAGCGGTTGATTCGTGTGACAGCGCCGGCCGCGTCAAAAATCACCTCTTTGCTTTCAAAACAAGGACGCCCTTCAGGCGTCCTGCGAGTGGCTGTGATTGGCGGCGGCTGTTCCGGACTACAGTACAAAATGGACCTTCAAGATGGCCCAGCAAGTCGTGATATCATGGTAGAAAGCGCGGGCATCCGGGTGGTCGTCGACCCCAAGAGCGCCCTGTACGTCACCGGCTCGGAGCTGGACTACAAAGACTCCCTGCAAGAAGGAGGCTTCAAGGTTCACAACCCCAACGCGGCGACAAGCTGCTCGGGCGGCGAGAGCTTCAGCGCTTGAACAATAACACGGCAGTTGAACACCGTTAAGATTTGCAAGATCCTGGATGAGAAAAGTTTAACGAAGAGTGAGGCATATCCTTTATGGATCTGGCGAGTGATCTGGAAAAACCTTATCTGCAGAATCTTGCCACGATTCAAAAGGGGCAACTGCCGTTTTAAGGTCGAATGACCGATTACTTTGACCTGCTCGGAGTGCCTCGCGGTCCAATCGTGGACACCGAAACTTTGAAGAAAAGATTCCTCCAGCTTTCTCAATCACTCCATCCCGACCATCTCGCGAGCACGACCGCTGAAACCCACGAAAAAGCGCCGAACACTTTCGTAGAAATTAACACGGCGTTTCGGTGTCTGTCGGATCTCAAAAGCCGGCTCGCCCATCTCTTCGAAATTGAATTCGGGCGCGGACCTCGGTCGATTCAGGACATCCAACCTGATATCGCGGCCGTTGGATCCCGGGTCATGACGGTCTGTCATGGAATAGACTTATTCCTCAAGGGGTTCAAGAAGCACTCCCCACCCATGATCAAAGCACGACAATTTAAGGAGGCCATGCATTGGATGTCCCAATGCGATGAGGTCGAAGAAGGCTTCAAACCACTGGAGCGCCAGTTGGAAATGCAGTTGATGTCGCTGGACCAGGCGTGGCGCCAGAATAGTTCGCACGTGACGCGACAGCCGGATTCTCCCGAATCCATCACTCTTGATCACTGTTATCGGCTCGCAAGTTATCTCGCCAAATGGAGCGTCCAGATCAAGGAGAGACGACTGAACTTGTCACTGCTCGTTCATGAAACTTCCTAACAAAGGCAATTCTTTCCAACCTTTGGTTCTTCGTTCTTCAATCGACCGATTCTGAGAAATATTCATTCAGATGTAAAATCCTAATAAAAAGGCATTTACGTCACAAATAACATTTCTTCGATCCCTGGCACGACAATTGCTATTTAATCGAACATGCAACTGAAGCTTCATCCAAATCATCTTGATGAGGTTTCTCTTTCCGCCCATTCGTTTCGATCTTGGGCAAAAGGTCCAATCAACATCCTACCTTACAGCGCGAGGGATTTTACCCGAGCGTCCTGCTGAATTGGGTGGGCTGTCGTTCCAGGACAGACTGGAACGGCGGCCCCTTCTTTTTATCGGCCTGGCGGCACTATCCATTCCTGGGCTTGCAAATAGGGTTGGAATTCAAAAAGAGCATTCTATTCTCCAAGGAATGCCCCACTACGCACAGCGACTGTCCGTGGAATTCTGCCGCCCATGACCAAGCACCTCGCGAGATCGAAGGGAGGGTGGCATCGACAGATGCCATGCCTGATGGTAATAGGTTTCCTTGCCTGGGTGTCCAACTGCATTGCGAGCGAGGCGAGGCCGCCAAAAAACGAGCAAGACCTTCGCTATTGGCTCGAAAACATGGTGTGGCATCATGGCTACACGAAATCGGAGGCGAGCTTCGTCACGGGGCTTCCGGACACCGCCATCACCGAGTCACTCCTCAAGTGGCGCATCGAAACTTCCACGGCTCCACGGCACGACCCAAAGGAGGGACTTAAGGTCCTCCCCTACCCCGGCGGGAGACATCCTCGAATCGGATTTTTGGACGGCGCCGTGAATCCTCAACGCGACACTAAGATCAGCGTTTTCACGCCCTGGGATGAAAAGGCCTACGTCGTCGTCGACGTGCCGGAAGCCATCTGGTCGAATTTGGGATTGACCTACCTCGCCCATACCCACATTCCCACTATATGGACAAAGGAAGGCGCGGTGCTTGAAAAGCTGGAATGGGATCGCCGAGAAAAAGGACGATTGGCGATGGGCCGCAGGCTTCCGAATGGGATTGGATTTGGCGCCCTCGTCAACTCGAGCCGAGCGGGAGTCGTGATGGACCTCTGGCTGACGAATGGGAGCCCTCACCGCCTCACGGACTTGCGTGTTCAGAATTGCGTCATGCTCAAAGGAGTCCCGGGCTTCAACCAACTGACCAATGCGAACAAAATCATCAGAAACCCTTACGTGGCGTGCAAAAATGAGGCGGGCACAAAATGGATCATCACGGCTTGGAAACCCTGCCACCGCCCTTGGGCCAACCCGCCCGTTCCATGCCTCCATTCCGATCCCAAGTTCCCGGACTGTCCCCCAGGCGAAGTTCGCCTCGTCTCCGGCTGGCTTTCGTTCTACGAAGGGAGCGACCTCGAATCGGAAATCAATCGGCTTGAGTCTCTCGATTGGGATAATTCGGTAACCCTTCGGCAACCGCGCTAGTCTAGAAGAGCAGCCTTGACCCGTGATGCTCGGCCCTCGGAACATCGAATTGCCATGCCCCGCGCGTCATTTCAGTATTCAACAGCCGTCGGTTGGTTCGACAAAGCAAGGGAAGTCTGAACGTCAACTTGGCGCTTGGCGAATCCGGGATTGAGTGCGAAACTCTGACCAACTACGAAATCGTATGTCTTCCTCAACTCTCCACGGCCAGCTGGAAAACATCGCGAAGTCCTCGGCGCGATGCCGACTGCTGAGGAGCTTGGCCAGGGTTTGGCTGATCAACGCCGCGGGCGTCCTGGCCGTTTTTCTGCTGACCCAAACGCTCCACTTCCAAATTCCAGGAGTGCTCTACATCGCCGCCGCCGCGGCTTTGTTCTCCGGATGGCGCGTCTACAAGTCCCACCAACGCGCTCCGGCCTCGATCCGTGCCGGAGCCGAGGAAGTAGAAGCCGATTATCCTAATGTCAATCATCTTATCGCCACCGCCGCCGATCAGGTTCCCGACGCCAAGACGGGCGTCTGGACGTTCCTGCAGAATCGACTTCTGCGCCGGGCTGAATCCCATTCGCAGTCGCACGACTGGAATCTGGGCCCGGAGCACAAGCTGTTTTACGCCCGTTGTTACCACGCGGTTGGAGTCACCGCATTGCTGGTTTCGCTCGGCACCCTCGTTAATCGAAGCCCCTCGCCGACAAACAGCCTTCGCGTCGGGCCTGGCATCCACATCAGTCCTGGAGATGTGGAGATTGAACGGGGTTCCTCCCTCGTGGTGTCGATTCGATTCCCCGGCAAACCGCCGCTGGGCGCCACCCTGGTCATCACAAAACCAGATGGCAAAGTCGACCGTTTGGCCATGCTCCGCAGCATGTCGGACCCCTTGTTTGGACTCGCCATCCCCAGCGTCGAAACGGATTTGCGCTACCGAATCGAGTATAACGCGGCCAAAACGCCCGATTTCAACGCCCACGTCTTTGAGTACCCCGCCCTGGCCCGCGCCAATGCGACCCTCACTTTCCCCGAGTTTACCAAACTGCCGAAACGGGAAATTTCAGACACCCGCCGGATCACGGCGGTGGAAGGCACGGATCTGTCATACCGGATGGAACTGAACAAACCGGTCAACTCCGCCAGGTTGCTTTCGACCAACGCTCCCCCCATCACACTCAAGTTTGAGGCCGGCCAATCGAATGTTGTGACTTTCAGCACCAACCTTCTCCAAAGCGCTTCGTATCATCTCGAGTTGGTGGATGCGGCCAAACGAACAAACCAAACGCGATCCGAGTTCGTCTTTCAAGTCATGCCAAACAAGGTCGCCACTCTGAAGCTGCTCGCCCCCCAAGGCGATCAGCGACCCTCACCCGTCGAGGAATTGCGGATCAAAGGCGAAGCCGTAGACGATTACGGATTGGTGGATTACGGGGTCGCGTTCACCTTCGCGGGTGGAGAGACGGAGTACCTGTCATTGGGCACCAACGCGGCTTCCAATGAAAAAAAGACATTCGAATATCTCCTGGATCTGGAAGCGAGAAAAGCCGTTCCCAACAATCTCGTGTCTTATTTTGTGTGGGCTGACGACCTCGGCAACGACGGCAAACCTCGAAGAGCCGCCAGCGAACTCTATTTTGCTGAAGTCAGACCTTTCGAGGAAATCTTCAGGGAAAGCCAAAACAGTCCAAGTCAGCAAGGCTCCGGCGAAGGCCAAGACCGAGGAGGCGAGGAGGACGCTGGCGATCTTGCCGAACTGCAACGGCAAGTCGTACTGGCTGCCTGGAATGTGTATAGGAGCAGCTCGGCCAGCTCGAAAGGACTAGCCAAGCGAGACGTCACGACGGTCAAAGAAGGACAACAGAAGGTGCAAGAAACTGCCGAAGAACAGGCCGGAGAACAGGAAGACCCCAAACGTTCCGAGATCCTCAAAGAGGCCATCAAGCTGATGGCAAAGGCGGCGGATCAATTCGAGAAATCCGAAAGCTCGAGTTCCAGGAATGACCTTCTGTCAGGAATCAACACGGCCCAAGCGGCCAGCCAGGCGCTCCAGAAACTTTCCGAACGAGAATTTAACGTTTCCCAATCAAGTTCTTCCCGTTCCAGCCGGTCCAGCCGGAACGCGAGCATGCAACGCCAGCTCAGCCAGATGGAATTCAGACAGGAGCAAAATCGATACGAAAAAGAAACTGAGGCCTCCGCCCCAAGCGAACAAACCGAAAGAATCGAAACCCTAAACCGCCTCCGGCAACTCGCCCAGCGCCAGCAGGATCTTAACGAACGCCTCAAGGAGATCGAGGCGGCCCTGCAGGAAGCCAAAACCGGCGAAGAACGCGACGAACTCAAGCGCCAGCTCAAGCGGCTTCGTGAGGAACAAGAACAGATGCTCGCTGAGCTGGACGACGTCAATCAACGCATGTCCAAGGCGCAGGATCAGGCCTCCATGAAGGAATCCCGCCAACAATTGGAGGAAACCCGCGAGAACATGCGCGCCTCGGCGCAAGCCATGGAGGAACAGTCGGTCTCAAAGGCCCTCGCGGCTGGCGCGCGGGCGCAGCGAGAACTCCAAGAGCTCAAGGAAGATTTTAGAAAACAAACCTCAAGCCAATTCGCCGATGAAATGCGGGATATGCGCCGCGATGCCCGGCAGCTGGCGGAACGGCAGGCGACGATTGCGGATCAACTTAAAGAACTCGAAACCCCCGGAAAGAAATCACTCGCGGATACAAAAGAACGCCACGAGATCGCCCAGCAATTGGAGTCTCAACGTGCCGCTTTAACCAACCTCGTCCAACGCGTCCAGCAAGTGAGCGAGCAATCAGAGACCGCCGAGCCGATTCTGTCCAAACGCCTCTATGAAGCCTGGCGTCAAGCCAATCAGGCCAATGTAGAAAATCAGCTCAGCACGACAAGCCAGCTCACCCGCCAAGGCTTCGTTCCGCAAGCGATGGAGCCCGAGAAAAACGCGCGCCGAACAATCAACGAACTCAAACAACAAGTCGAAAGCGCCGCCGAAGGAGTTCTCGGAAGCGAACTCGAGAGCTTGCAATTCGCCGAGAGGGAACTCCAGGAACTCACCGACAAACTAGGCAAGGAAATCGCCGCCGCAAACCCCGCGGCAACCAATGCCGTTTCAACCCCTGGCGCCGGAATGCCAAACCAGGCGGATCTAAACTCCACCAATTTAGCCCGAGCAAGACAACTGGCCCAGGGAAACAACACTAATAGTCCCCCGACTCAAATCGCTTCCAATCAGGGTCAGCAATCCTCAAACGGCAATTCAACCCCCTCACCGGAAGGACAGGGCAGCCAACGCCAATCCCCATCTCAAGATCGAGCTCAGGGGCAGGGACAAGGGCAGCAGCCGGGTGAGCAAGGTCAGGGTCAGGCGCCAGGCGAAAGCCAAGCTCAAGGGCAGAGCCAGGCTCAGGCTCAAGCACAAGGCCAGGGTCAAGGACAGAGCCAAGGCGAATCACAGAGCCAAAGTCAGTCCCAGGCACAAGGCCAAGGCCAAGGCCAAGCTCAAGCTCGCGACCCTGGACAGGGCCAACCTCAAGGTCGGGGCCAGGGTCGAGGAGGCGCTCAGGCCCAAAACCAATCGCCCGGTCAACAACCAGGCACACTCGCTTCTGAGCAAGGACAACGACAACCGGGCCAGTCTCGGCCCGGATCTGGCCAAGGCCAGGGCCAAGGTCAACCAAGCCAGAACCGGCAAGGCGGCAGAAATGCGCCCTCTTCCAGCGAGGAACTCGCGTCCCTGCTGAGTCAACTCACGGGGGGCGGCGGGGGTGCAGGCGGCAGGGATGGCCCCATCACGGGCGAAAACTTTGGGGAATGGGCGGACCGATTGCGCAACGTCGAAGATCTCGTCGATGATCCCGCCCTGCGCGATCAACTCACTCAAGCGCGAGAACGCGCGACGTTGATGCGCTCCGAATATCGCAGGCTAGGGTCCGCGCCGAAATGGTCCATGGTCAGCATGGAGATCCAGCGCCCGCTGGTGGAGGTTCAGAAATGGCTCCAGGAAGAACTGAACCGAAAGAAGAACCCAGAAAAACTCACTCCCATCGACCGGGATCAAGTCCCGCGGCAATACTCCGACCTCGTGAGGAAATATTACGAACGTCTGAGTTCTGGAAAATAGCACCCAGAGTTCCTCCATAAACGATTCCGACCTGGGGCTCCGGCCTCCATCCCTCCATCCCTCAACCACGCAAGCTCCTCCTAATGGGCGGGTGACAAAGAACGTCGGTTCAATCCTATAACTTTGGCGGCTTCCTCCAGAGACAGAACCCCAAGAGAACAACGATCGTCACGAAAACCGCCAAAGGCCCCAGCCAATGATCCAAAGGCAACCGGCCAGCGGGGCCCAGGATCAGTTTCCCCGCGATCATTTCCTTTCGGCCCGGAAACGGCGCGACCGCCACGACCTGCCCATTTCGTTCGACGATTTGAGAGATGCCCGAACTGCCAACACGAAACACGGGCACTCGATACTCGGCCGCGCGCACAGGCGGCACCCAGGAGTGCAAAAAGTGCTGGCGAGCGCCCCAGTCCTCCAAATCCATCATGGGACTCACGATCGCCGCCGCCCCAAGTTTCACCAGACGATCCACAACGCGTCGATAACTCAGATCGTAACAAACGCACACGCCGATTTTTCCCCACGGCGAATCCCAAAGCTGCAGGGTTCTGGCGGGCAATCCGTCCTTGAAGAATTGAATGGGAACAGATTTGCCCTGCTTGAAGCAAATCTCTCCGTCTGGTCCCACTACAAAGGCCGTGTTGTAGAAATCTTCTCCAACCCGATCCTTGCCTCCTGCCATCAAGTATTTGCCGTGGTCTTTGCACCACCGCTTGACTTCGTCAGGCACTGGGCCATCGAACGTATATTCGCTGAGCACGATCAACTGTGCGTTCGAATGCTTCTTGTCGAGAGCGTTGAGGGCGGCAAGCACCTCCTTCTGCGACGGAAACTCAAGCTGCACTCCGGCAACTTCCAGCACCAGGCCTGAGTCCATCGGCGGAGCCGACGGACTCTTTGGCAAATTGACAACCAACGCGAGCGCCGCGATGGCAATCCAAATAAACCTTCTCGATCGTTGGATGCTCAGAGTGGAATTGGCAGCGACGACGGTCATGAGGAACCACCCGATTCCATAGGTGCCAACAGAAAATACTGCCGACGCATTCGGCGTATCGGTGAAAGCGAAGCCCGGACTGAACCAGGAGAATCTGAGAAAATACAGCTCTCCCCTGAAATAATCGAAACCCATCCAAAGCCACGGCGCTAGAAGAGCGGCGTTCCTTGACCCAAATCGCACGGCGCACTCGCGTGAAACAACCGCAAATAGTCCGATCCAAAAGGCTATTATCAACCATAAGGCCACGGCGCTGACGCTGAAAATCCGCCAGAAGAAGAGCAACTGCGGCCCGAAGCAGGCGAATCCAATTCCAAGGCCGGAGTAAAAGGCCAATCGCCTCGTGGGAAGAAGGCGAAGTTCGTAAAGCGACCAGAGGTAGGGCAGGAGGAGGAAGCTTAGCGACTGCGAGCTAAACGCGAGATGAAAGGAGGCGACTCCCACTAAGGCAGTCCAAAGCGCGCGCTTCCATGATTCGATCCGGTGATTCACAGGAAAAGTCGCGCCTCCTCACTCTGCCTCTGTCTCGTGGCGAACCACCCGGCGGCTCAAGGCGACGCAAACGCGCTGTTGTAGATTAAGGTGCTCGATGCCTTCTGCGTGTCCTCCGCCTTGCCGCTGGGTCCGTTCGCCAAACCAAAGTGCTTTGCCCGCAATAGGGATGCCTTCCGATACTCGGCATGCCCATCCACGAAAGTCAGGTTTCCTCCATCGCTGTGAAGCGTTGAATAGAGCTCGATCTTCGCCGAACCACTATCGTGCCAATAAGTATACTGCGACGCGGTGCCAAGCCCGAAATCAAGACCAACCGCGGGACGCAAGGCAGTGAAACTAATCAACCAGTAGCTCTCCTGCATGAAGATGGTTTCTGATGGGGTCGTCACCGCCGTGGTGGGCAACTCCATAACGACCGCGTTTGGCAAGTAGCTCGCGGCACTCACTTCCGTGGGCCGTATGCCGGCGATGTCGGCTCGCTTGGCGACCGGACAAACAAAAACGCGAGAGCTGTTCTTCACATCACCTTGCAAGTAGGAGGAGATCGCGAAGAGGCAGTTGTTGCGCCATCCCGCCGCTTTGGGATTCATGAAGTCGGCGACCTGAGACGCTTTTGGAGGAAGCTTTTGGAAATCCAAGTCGTAGAGCATCAAGGCAAGCCCCGTTTGTCGCTGGTTGTTGATGCACTTCGCCTGCTGGGCCTTCGACTTCGCCCGTGAAAGCGCCGGCAAGAGCATCGACGCCAAAATCGCGATAATCGCGATAACAACCAACAGTTCGATCAACGTGAATCCCTTTCGTACCGGCCTCAGGGTTTCGGACTTTTGCAGCATAAAAAGCAGTCTTGGAACCGGTTTCCCCGGTGCGTTCAACGTGACCAGGAGGTGTGCAGGTTTCAAGACCAAACAAACCGACGGACACCGCGGGATGGGGAACTTTGATGGTGCTCTACCAGCGCCGAGAACCCGTCTCTCCATTCGTTCTCTGCCATCCTTCAGCCACCCCGGTTCGGGTCCAGCCATGGGGTGTTGGCGTAATACCAAGAATTCTTCATCGCCTCGACGTGGCCATCCGCGAATCCGTTGTTGCTGCGCTCATTGTGCCGCAGCGCGGGGGCGCACCAATTCGGATTGTCGCCCGTCACGCAGGTGGGGCATTGGCCCGCCTGAACGTCGCCAAGCATCCAAGCCCCGGGTTTCTTGGGCGAATTCGGCCTGACGGCAGGTTTCGTGGAAGCTTCTCCCCGCGCGCCTGAATCGACGATGAAAATCGTGCTCGACGGACGGAGAATGCTGGATTCAGGCCGATGCACGTAGGGAACATAGGAACTTAATTCACCAGCGAACTGGTGGTTGATGGCGTAGTCCGAGACGGTCGGCGCCGTGACCGGTATGCCATCCCACCTCTCCAGATTCAACGGTTTCTCCTTTCGCGAAGGGCAGAGGAAAACGTTGGTGGAATTCATGTAAGGTTGGAGCAATTGAAACCAGGTGATCAATCCTTTGGAATACGGAGGGAAAATGTAGGTGACGACGTGTTTGCCACTGTTGTCGTCAGTGTATAAGCTGGCCGCTAATGTGATCTGGCGCGTGTTGCTAAGACACGCGATCGCTTTCGACTTCTCTTTCGCTCGAGAGAGCGCGGGAAGGAGCATCCCCGCGAGGATCGCAATGATCGCAATCACCACCAACAACTCAATCAGTGTGAACCCGATTGACTTTCGCAAGCTGCGTCGTGACAGCCGATGGAGTGGGATGCGGCAAAAGAACATGGCATTCATAACGGCAAGGAGCTGGGTTTGTGGGACGAAGTCTACGCTCGCCAGGGCGGCTGTCGAGCATCGTTGTTGCGCGAGTGATTGCCTTTTTGTGTCCTTAGCTCCCTGAGCTTCCACAAACCATGCTCAAAACGCCAAAGATCCCCCTGTTCTGAATTTTGCCGGCTTCGGCGGTGACCGGATCAAAATCCTCCTGGTGCAAGCCCAAGAATTCTTCGGAAAAAAAATGGCGGAAGGGGT
>SYMW01000046.1 GCA_005805305.1 Verrucomicrobiales bacterium | reverse complement strand
CATAGGTCCTTTGACCTGCCCTCATTCCGACAGATCCCCTCTCAGCCTACCCGCCATCTACACTGCCTTCACCACTATTCCAAGGGATTTGGACTTGCTCGCCTTTTTCCCCTCCAGGGGTCGGTTTACTGAGGTCTGAACGATTGGCAACGCCCAGAGCCTGGCAGAGCCGCTCCAACTGCACGCCGCGGCTGCATCCCAGGTCCACGATCCAGGAGCCGCGCCGGTCGCGTTCGACCGCGAGCGAGTGAACCAGGTCCCGCGTGGAATCGAGTTGCGGGATGCCGCGCCGGAGCATGTCTTCAAAACAGGTCGTGACATTGCGGTCGAAACTCCACTTGGCGGAAGGCCGGTGGCCTATGCTCGTAGGTCTTTCCATGGCTGGAGCATTCCCGGCGAGGATCAGATCATAAGCGCTGGTAAAGCGGCCAGAGATCGAGACTGGCTGGGACCCAGTTTTTGAGAATACGGCCGTGGTCGCCAGTTCGACGGTTGAGTAGAGTAGGCGAAGCGACACGGGGCCAGCCGGAGCCAATAGGTTGCGGCTCAGGAGGACCCCTGCTCCATCGGGTTCAGAATGGCCGCGCCGGTCGGAGCAAAATGGGAGGTGTTAATAGCCAGGATCGTCCCGGCGGAGACTTCAGGATCGACTAGCCGCATAAAGCGTGCGAGCGTGCCGGATATGCCGCGCCGCGAGCTCCGTCACGCTCAACAAGTTGAAGACTGGCTCACGGACGTGAATCGCCGGATCACACAGCCCGCCAAGATGACATTGATTGGCTCTGGGGCGTTGCTATGGCACGCATTCCAACTTGGGGTGACGGAACCGCTGCCTGAAAACAGCATGGATGTGGATCCGATCACGGACTCGGATGAAGTCGCTCGATTGTGTTATGAAGCGCTTATCGGAAGTGAATTCGAACGAATCAACGGATGGCATGTGAATTTGATGCCGGAGTTGGTGATGCGCGAGTTTCCGGCCGATTGGGAACTCCGGGCGCTCGCCAAGAATTACGGCAAACTCCTCGTCGTGGCGCCATCGATTGCAGACTTGTTAGTCCCAAAGTTGAGGCGAAATGAACCGCGGGATCGTGTCCACTCCGAATGGGCGAAGCAATATCTACTGGCCCCCTGATTCAAATGAAAACCGAACCAAATGAATCGCGTCACGTGTGGGGCGATTACGTCAACTGGAATGACGTCGCCCGCTTCGAGTACGGACGCCGCATGTGGCGCATGCCGGATATGCGCGCCCGGCTCCTGGCGCATTGGACCGATGACCGGCATCCTTACCGGGAGCGATTCGCCGCGCATCAGGCGATGGTTGAACGCGTGCTTTCATCCGAGGCCGACCCTGTTTGTATTGATCAAGAATTGCGGCAACAGGGTGGCAGTCTCCGCTGTGTGGCGCGCGAGATTCCGCCCGTCTTCGGTGGTTTCTTTTCCTGACAGATCAGTCGCCCGCAGGGCACACGAGACCGAAGGGGCGATCACGCGTGGATTCCCACGCGCCGACTTCGGATGCGCCATGTCGGAACGCGCGCGGCGTGACAACCTTCCGCCTCCTTCGCGATGGGTGGCTGCGGCTTTCAGTGGAGTCCAAAGCCATTTTCTTGCTCTTGATCCTGCTCTTGCTCTTGCTCTTGCTGTAGATGCAATGAGTCGTTCCAAGATCCATTTCGACAATGAGAAGCTTTATCGGTTGGGGAAGGAGATCAAGCCGTACTGAAGAAGGCTGGCGATTAAGAGTAAGAGCAAGATCAGGATCAAGACAGCGGCCGGACGCTCATCACCCAACTCCACGGAAAACAGCGAAGACCCCCCCGCCACGGGCGGCCGCGGCTTTGAAGTTGAAGGAAATGGAAAGCAATGTATTGACGCCGAATCCCCAGCTTCCTTTCTGAGGATCCAAGTTCGAGGATTGTTCTGACAATCGGCGCTTGGCGTGGCTCGAAAGTTCATTACTCTTCGGATCGTCAATTATGAATAAGCACTCATTTCCGCCGCCGATTATCCGATTAATGGCCCATTTGCCGTTGTTTCTCATTCTGTTGTCGGAATCCTCCTCGATTTTGAATGCCGCCACCCACGCCACGGGAACGGTTTTCCACGATAAGAACAGAAATGGTCGACGCGATCGCAACGAGCCCGGGCTTTCTGGAGTGCGTGTTTCGAATCAGCGCGAGGTTGTCAGGACCGATTCTCAGGGACGCTGGAAGCTGCTGTCGGCGGATGACTCGACATTCTTCGTTGTGAAGCCAAAAGGATGGATGACCCCCACCAATCAACACGGCTTGCCTCAGTTTTATTACGTTCATAAACCGTCCGGTTCTCCGCCCGTCAAATATGTCGGCGTGAAGCCGACCGGCCCCCTCCCAGCTTCGATTGATTTCCCGCTGTTTAAGCAATCTGAACCGGACACATTTCAGGCTCTGTTCTTCGGAGACACACAGCCGCGCGATCTGCTCGAAGTGGAATACATCGCCCACGACACGGTTGAAGAGCTCGCCGGGAAAACTCCGGCCAAATTTGGCGTCACATTAGGGGATGTCGTATTCGACGATCTCTCCGTCATGGAACCCTTGAACGCGACCATCGCTCTGATCGGAGTTCCTTGGTGGAACGTGATCGGCAATCATGACATGAACTACGACGTGGCGAACGACCAGGATTCAGACGAAACGTGGAGCCGGATTTACGGCCCGAACTATTACTCCTTCGACTACGGTCCGGTGCATTTCGTGGCTTTGGACGACGTGATTTGGGGCGGGGCGACGAATCTTGCGGGCACCGGCGGCTACAAGGGTGGAATCACACCAACCCAATTGGAATGGCTTAAGAACGACCTTGCCACGACCGCCAGGGAGCAACTTGTCGTCTTGATGATGCATATCCCCCTGAACGACTTGACGAACAAGGAGAGCATTTACCGCTTGATTGAGAACCGGCCCTACTGCGTTTCCATTTCAGGGCACACACACTGGCAGGAGCACAGGCTGATCAAACGGGAAGACGGATGGCTTGGCCCCGAACCACACCATCATATCGTCACCGTGACGGTCTGCGGGAGCTGGTTCACAGGCGTGCCCGATGAACTCGGAATCCCGCATACGACGATGCGAGATGGCGCTCCGAACGGTTATGCCATCCTCACTTTTAAGGATCGTGGAGTGAAAGTTGATTTCAAAGCCTCACGGCGCCCCGCCGATTACCAAATGAACATCATGGCTCCCGAATCCATTCTCGCCTCGGAAACCTCGGCGACCGACGTTTATGTCAATGTTTTCAATGGGTACGAAAAATCGGTGGTGGAGGTTCGATGGAAAGGGCGCGGTAGTTGGAAACGGCTGGACAAAGTGCTCGAGGAAGATCCGTCGTATGTGGCCGCTAGGAAGCGTGAGCCGGAGAAACCCGCGGCGCCGTACCGTCAGCTCTCGGCCCCCATCAAGTCGCCCCATTTGTGGAAAGGCAAATTGCCCGAGCAAACCAAGCCTGGAGTCCACGCGCTCTCCGTTCGCGCCACGGATATTAATGGCGCCCGCCACGTCGCTGAGCGAGTGATCACTGTGAAGTAGTGACAGCAGCCCGAAAAGCTGGCATCCAAGAAACAACTCAACCGCGGCATCAATCGAGCAGAGCTTAAGCCACTTCGAATTCTTTCGTCTCAACGGCGTTTCTGCCGGATTTCTGATTTGGCCGGGGCTCAGGCTGCGCGAAGCCATTGAGATCGACGGCACGAGCGCGCACGGAGTACTTCCCGGGCGGCAAATTCTCGATGACGGCGTGCCATGAAATCATGCTGTAAGGAAGTGGCCAAGACTGAGGATGTCCAGTCCTTGGATCGAATCCGAGCACGCTCCGTGGAGAGATTTTGCCAGGAAGCACGTTAGTCCAGTCCAAGGGCGGCTCCTCCAGTTCAGCCTCCGTCCAGCGAGAACCATCCCTTTCAGTTGCCGAATCCGCCCTCGAAGAGTCAGGCGCCAACGAAAACTCGACGCGCTTCAAGCCTGAAAATCCAGAGATCACCAAACCGTTGAGACGCACAGGCTGGCCAACTGGATGTTTAGCGGTCAGTTCGTTGAAATAGGCCGCTGTCTTCAAGTGCGATTCGGGGTCGTTGTTCTGCTCCGCATACGTGTCATTGATTTTGTAGTCGTTGGTCAGGACGATCCGCTGCAGCCACTTGATTGATTTAAACCCGTGCGCCCAAGGGATCACCATTCGGACGGGGCCCCCGCGAATAAGCGGGATGGGTTCACCATTGAGACGGTATGCAAGAAAAGCCGGCAACCCGCCAGGCGGCGTCTCCATGGCTTGCGTGTAACTCAAGGAAGACTGAAAAAGCTGAGCCGGATCGTTGTTGTGAAAGCCAGAGTAAAAAACACGCCGGACGTTTCGCATGGGGCCGCAGAGGCGCAAGACATCCCGCAACGGGACGCCTTCCCATAACCCCTGCCCCAGAGGCTGTGGAATGTTGAGACACTGCATCGCCTTCAAAAATCTCACTCCAACCGTTCGCCCCAGGTTGAGCAGAGAAGCTAGATTCATCGCTGTGCCGTCCGCAAGAGTGAAAGAATTAGCGGTTCCAGGAACTTCGGCTATTCCTGCAGGAATTGCAGGGTCCGTGATGATTTCCAACCGCCAATCTTGCGGGGTGAGCCTGGCTCGAGCGAGAGCATCACCCGTGATAGCAAATGGTTTCGGATTGCCCCGGGACACATCCCTGAATTCTTTGGCAGGCGTGAACAGAGAGCGGTCTTCGAGGTAGGCTTTGGAACCCTTCGAAGCCAGCTTCTGAGCGGGTGTCGCTGCAGAACTCTCTTCTCCCGCCTTGCCCCCGACTCTTCCCGCAACGGCAGCGGCCGCCATCGCGGAAGTGGCCCGCACAAAATCACGCCTCGTGAGGCCATCGGAAGGGGAAGGCTTCATCGAGGCAGGAGTGTTGCAGACTCAAATCCACGGAGCAAGCCTGCAAGATTTTGACGCAAGCTCGCGACTTTGTGACTTTGCGCTCTTGCCCCCGATTTTTCAAGGCCCAGATCCGCTGAATCCCAGGGCACACTTGAGCCCGCCTGGCCGATCATTCGAGTCCAATCATCCTTCCAACGACGGGAGCAAACCGCACGATGAGTCCCGCAAACACAATGGAGACGATCGAAATGAGTTTGATCAAAATGTTGAGCGACGGTCCCGAGGTGTCTTTGAAAGGATCACCCACCGTGTCGCCAACCACCGTCGCCTTGTGATCGGGCGAACCTTTGCCGTACACGATCGCTTTCGGGTGGCCAGCGGCAATCTCGTCATGGGCGCGAGCCATGATCGCCTCGCGCACTTCCTCCGGAATTTTCTCGCGGGTCGCGGCGTTGAGCTTGACGTCCTCCGCGGTGATGCGCCCGTAAGATTCAAGCAGTTTCTTCGCGTTATCCCAGGCGCCACCCGCGTTCGCCATGAAAACCGCCACGGCAAAACCCGAGACAAGTCCACCGGCAAGCATGCCCAGCACCCCGGAGACACCGAGTATCAAGCCCAAGAAGATAGGCGCGGCGATTGCAAGCAGGGAGGGCAATATCATTTCCTTCTGGGCTCCAGCCGTGGAAATCGATACGCAGTTGGCGTAGTCGGGGTAGTCTACACCTTGGTAAGTCACCCGTTTCGGCCAAGATTCGGGATTGGCGATATCCGCCTCGCTCATGCCCGCCGCTCGAAAAGCTTCCCGCATCTTTCCGAACTGGCGGCGGCATTCGCGCATCATGCGATAAGCCGCTCTTCCGACCGCGTTCATTGTCATGGCGCAGAAGAGGAATGTGAGGAGCACGCCGATAAACAATCCCGCGATCACTTTCGGGTTGGTGAGCATCACGTCGTAGTAACGCATGATTTCGTCAATCGTCGCCTGGCGCGACGAGACTACTTCAAACGTCGTGTTGGCCTCCGGCCATGTGACGGTATAACGATTCGCCGCAAACGGGTCTGGTCCAACGGCCGCCACTGTCAACTTCGTGCCAACTGCCAGTTTTCGGAGGACTTTGCGGGGCAGTTCGTGGGAAGGGAGAAACAGCGCGCCGTCGTAATAGTCGGCGCCTCCTTGGAGCGCCTTCGGAAAGGCGATGGCAAACTTGCCGTAGCCTTGATGCACCGCGACTGGGGTGGCCTGTTCCCGGGCGTGGGCTTTGCCATAATCCACGGCCTGGGACGTGATTTGAGTCTGCACGATCTGCACGTAAGCGGCGAACAGGGCGAGAGCCGTGAGAGCGGCGGAACCGATGGCAAAGCCCTTCCCCGTCGCCGCCGTCGTATTCCCGAGCGAGTCCAGCATGTCAGTGCGCTTGCGGACGCCTGGATCCTGCCCAGACATCTCGGCGTTCCCTCCCGCATTGTCCGCTATCGGTCCGTAAGCGTCTGTGGCCAGTGTGATCCCGAGGGTTGAAAGCATTCCCACCGCGGCGATGCCCACTCCATAAAGTCCCATCAAAAAGCTCTCGGCGCCTCCCGCGAAGAGAAACGCTCCAATGATGGCAAACGCCGTGGTGAGAAGAGAAGCCCAGGTGGACTTCATGCCTTCAGCCACACCGGCGATGATCACCGTAGCTGGACCCGTGAGTGCCTGGTAAGCAATGGATTGGGTAGGCGGCTTTTCATACGATGTATAATATTCGGTCGCATAAGCGATCACGAGGCCCGCGCCGAGACCGAACACGATCGAAAAGCCAAGACCCGTCCAACTCGTGCCCGACGCCGCCAGCGCCGCAGCCCCCTCCCCGGCTCCGAACAACGCGTAAAGCAATCCAAAAGAACCGATCGTGATCAACGCGGAGGCCACATAAACCCCCGCATGCAAGCTCTTGAGCAACTGGGCAAATGAGGCATCGTCCCGCGTGCGAACCGCGAAAATGCCGACGATGGAACAGAGAATTCCAAGACCCGCGAGCGCGATCGGCGCGGCGGCCAGTTTGAAGGCGAAACCCGCCGCAGCCGCTGTCACTCCAAGCACGGAAATGGCGGCGGCGGCCCCGAGCGCCAAAGTGGCGAGAATGGAACCATAGTAAGATTCATAAAGATCCGCACCCATTCCGGCGACGTCGCCGACGTTATCCCCGACATTGTCGGCAATGGTGGCCGGATTCCTCGCGTCGTCTTCGGGGATGCCAGCTTCCACTTTGCCAACGAGGTCGGCGCCGACATCCGCCGCTTTGGTATAGATCCCACCGCCAACCCGCGCGAATAAAGCTTGAGTGGACGCTCCCATGCCAAACGACAACATCACGGTTGTGAGCTCCGCAAGTCGTTCGGCGGGACTTGAGGCGAATCCAAGCAAGCCGTCGAAATAATTCAGCACGACAAACCAAAAAGAGATGTCGAGCAAGGCAAACGCGACGACATTGAGCCCCATCACGGCGCCCGACCGGAACGCCACGATCAAGCCGTCGTTGAGAGAAGTTTTTGCCGCAAAAGCCGTTCGGGCGGAGGCATTAGTGGCCATCTTCATACCGAACCAGCCAGTCAGACCAGACAGAAAGCCAGCCAGCGGAACTCCGAGCACGGAGAGGCCTGGCTGGAGACCAAATGCCCATAAAAGCACGAGAAAAACCACGAGCACGACGAATACAATTGCCACCACCTTATACTGCCGGAAAAGGTAAGCGATGGCTCCCTCTCGAACTGCCTGTGCAATACGAATCATTTCAGCGTCGCCCTCGGAACGCCGCATGACTGAAGCCGCGAAAACGCGCGCCATGATCAAGGCCGCGAAAGCCGAGAACGGAGCCAGCCAAAAAATGGAGGGAATATCGGACAAAAGCGCCAAGGTCCACAGATGAGAGGAGTGCGTCATAAGTGTCAAATTCGGTGAAGCAGATTAGACGTTCCTATAGGACTGTAAATACCTTTATGACAACTCGTTGGAATTTGAGACTCGAATGTGTACCGGTTCTTGAAACCGCAGAGTTGAGGGAATCCTTATCTCCAAGAACAATCCACTTATTCATCGCGCCGGATTCCGTCTGATCCTTCCTTAAAGCCCTTGAAATAAGGCAAGAAAGTTCCTTTCCACTAACCGCTCCAGTTCACCAAGCTCCAGCCCAAGCATCTGACTCGCATAGAGATAGATCCCTTTTAGATTGGCCGGGTGGTTCAGAACATCGCCTTTAATCGGATCGCGCAGTGGGAATGATTGAAGCTCCTGGGGCGGCAACTGGTCTGGAGCGTCCGTTTCGATGAGCAATCGTTCTTTGGGAACATCCAGGAACGTGACGCGGTGGCGTGCTTTGCGATCGTGGGCGAAATACCCTGGAAACGAAAAATAAGCGCCTAACTTCGCGAGTGGTTTGACCATCTCTCGTGGTCCGCCGTAGGAATGAAGCAGGAAACCGCGGCGTGGCAGCGGGAGCGAACGCAACAGATCGTGCAAACACCCCCAGGCTTCAAGGCAGTGAATGCTCACAGGGAGGTTCCGTTCCGCGGCCAGCCGCATGCTCCGCGAGAAGACTTCAATCTGTGTCGAGATCGTTGACTCATATTTCCAGCGATCCAAACCAATTTCCCCAATCGCCGAGGGCAGCTTGTCCAAATAATTCATCAACCTGGATTCCCAATCGGCATTGGTTTCCGCCAAATGCCATGGATGGCAGCCAAAGGATGGAAGCACTTCCGGAAATTGGCGGGCCAGCGCCAGCACCTTTTCCCAGTCTGATTCGCAAGTGCCATTGACCACCATGCGCACCACGCCCTGGGCAGAGGCTTCAGCGATCAAGGCCGCCGCGTCTTTCGGAAAACGAGGATCTTGAAGATGGTTGTGCGCGTCGTAGAGCCGGCTCATGATTTGAACGGCGACTTTACGATTTGAACTTTGCAAGCGCCACCTTAAGCTGCGCCCGGTGTTGCAAAATTTCACTCTTGGGATTGGAGCCTCGACGCGCTGCTGCGCGGTCTACGGTTTCCCGATCAAACACTCGGCCTCGCCGGCCATGCACAACGCCGCATTCGCCAGTTTGGGGCTCGATTGGCGCTATTTAGCGTTCCCAGTTGCCCCAGCGCATTTGGAGCAGGCGATCCGAGGCGCGCTTCAAATGAGATTTGTCGGCATCAACCTGACCGTGCCCCACAAAATCCTCGCTTGCCCCATGATGGACGCTCTCGATGAGTCCGCTCGAAAGTGGGGCGCGGTCAACACAGTGAGGATTGAAGCCCGGATGCCAGGCGAATCATGGCAGCCCGTGGCTCAGTTGGGGGAATGCGTCGAGTCGGAATTGGAGTTTCGCACTCAAGGATTCAACACGGACGCCAACGCGCTCGCGCAAGCCCTTCGAGAGGATCTTGACTGGAAGCCTGAAGGCTCAAAGGTGTTGCTTCTTGGCGTCGGCGGCGCCGGACGAGTGGCGGCGCTCCGACTCGCCTCGGAAGGAATCTCGAGCATCTCCCTTGTGAACCGGACCCATTCGAAGGCGGAAGCGCTGGCGAGCGAGATTAGTTTCCGCTTCCCGCAAGTTCGAGCCCAGGCGGGCTACCCCAGCGATGCCCCGGACCTGGTTCTCAATGCCAGTTCTGCAGGGTTGAACCAGGACGATCCGCTTCCATTCGACGAGTCGCGGCTCGATTTTCGGCGGGTTGCTCGAGTGTTTGACATGATCTACCGCCCCCGCGAGACCCGACTGCTGGCGGCTGCCAGGGCGGCCGGTTGTCGAACGGCGAACGGCCTCGGCATGCTGTTGCACCAAGGCGCGAAATCCTTGGAAATCTGGAGTGGCAAAACAGCGCCGATCAGCGTGATGCGCCGCGCGTTGCACGAAGCGATCTATACAGAATCACCAATTCCCTGAATGTTCGACTCTATGTTTGACGCCCGAATCTGGGCTGCCGTGCCATTCCATTTTTGGTCGGCCGTGATGTTCGCCTTTGGAAGCATCGTGGGCAGCTTCTTGAATGTCGTGATTTTCCGGCTTCCCAGGGGGGAAAGCTTGGTGACTCCGGGGTCCCGCTGCCCGAAGTGCGACGTGGCCATCCCGTGGCATCGGAATTTGCCGCTGATCACTTGGTTGACCCAGCGAGGGCGATGCGCCTCGTGCGCCGCCCCTATCAGCCCACGCTATTTCCTGGTGGAATTGGTGGGTGGGGTTTGTTTTCTTGGATCCTGGCTGAAGTTTGGAGGAACGTCCCCCGCCCTGGCGCTCGTGTATTGCGTGCTGCTCTCTGGCTTTATCGCGGCCACGTTCATTGACTTCGAACACTTCATTATCCCGGACGAAATCACTCTAGGTGGAGCCGTGGTGGGCGTGCTTCTCTCCGCAGTGGTCCCCGCCATGCACGACACGACGCTCAGCTCAAGATCGGTGCTTCAAAGCCTTATAGGAATTGGCGCGGGCGCGGGTGTGATTTACGCCATTTTGCGCCTTGGAAAATTATTATTCGGAAAACAGCGCTATGAGCTTCCACCGGACACCAAGGTCCGATTTGAGGAAACGAAGCTTGTGATGCCGGAAATTGAAATTCTGTACGAAGACATGTTTTACCGCCCCTCCGACACACTTTACGTTCAGGCTCAAAACGTGAGCTTGGTCCTCAAAGACCTGTCGGGCCCGCTCCCGGAGAAAACCTGGCAAAACACGACGCTTTCGCTCAACCCGAACTTGCTCAAGATCGATGAGGAATCGTTCAACCCGGAGGAAGTCCATAGTCTGGAAGTGTCGACTGATCTTATCGTGATCCCGCGAGAAGCGATGGGACTTGGCGATGTCAAGTTTATGGCGGCAATTGGCGCATTCCTCGGATGGAAAGCCGTCGTTTTCAGCCTTATGGCCAGCGCCGTGATCGGATCCGTCGTGGGCGTCTCGCTCATCGCGTTGAAGCGCCAATCGTGGTCTGGTCGGTTGCCCTACGGCCCCTACATCGCGGTGGCCGCGACGCTGTGGGTCTTCGGCGCCCAGGGGTGGGCAGCCAAGATGTTTCCATGGTTCTAAGCCAAGTTTAAACGTTGATCGGAGTCATCAAAATCGATTTTAGGGGATTGATGGCAGGGCGGCCGTGCCTTATTCATTGTTGAGCGGCCGTGGGTATTTCGGCAAGGGGTGTGCCTGGCTCGAGCTAGGCCCTCAACATCAAAAAGATCACCCCTGGAAACGGCCGTGTTAGTTCCAGAATCCGGAGAGAAGCACATGGACTTAAGCAAGTTCACTGAAAAATCGCAGGCCGCCTTGATGGAGGCCCAAAGCATCGCCACCAGAAACCAACATCAGGCTGTGGACGTCGAGCACGCCCTTCTGGCCTTGCTCGAACAAGAGGGCGGACTCGTGCCGCGCCTTTTCGAGAAAGCCAAAGCTTCGCCGGTCATGCTCAAAGCGAGGGTTGAGGAAGAGTTGAGCCGCCTCCCGCGAGTCTCCGGCGGCGACGCAGTCGCGCAGGGTAACTACGTCACACAACGCATGAACAAGCTGCTTGTTCATGCGCAGGACGAGGCCGCTAAACTCAAAGATGAATACGTTTCGGTGGAACATATCGTGTTGGCGATGTTCGCGGAGCCCGCGAGCAGCCCGGTTGGCAAAATGTTCAAGAGTTTGGGCATCCGCCGCGATGACTTTCTCAGGGCTCTGACCGAAGTTCGCGGAAACCAACGCGTCACAAGCGCCAATCCTGAAGCAACCTACGAGGCCCTCGAAAAGTACGGCCGCGATCTCACCAAGATGGCGTTGCAAAACAAGCTCGATCCCGTGATCGGCCGCGATAGTGAAATCCGCCGGGCCATCCAAGTCTTGTCCCGTCGCACGAAAAACAATCCTGTTCTTATCGGGGAGCCAGGAGTTGGAAAGACCGCGATCGTGGAAGGACTCGCTCGCCGCATCGTCGCGGGCGACGTGCCCGACAGCCTCAAAGAGAAGCGTCTCGTGGCGCTCGACCTG
>SYMW01000045.1 GCA_005805305.1 Verrucomicrobiales bacterium | reverse complement strand
TACTTCCCTTCGATCGGATCGGTGCTTCGAAATGTCTTCTTTCGCATGCACTCTACAGAAACAAATTTTAAACTGCTTGTCCACCATCGCCTTTAAATCGCTCACCATCACTTACTTACGCGTCAGTCCAGAACCGCCCTGCTTTCCCGTTTTGAAACCCGCAAGTTCTCTTGAAAACGTTTCCACCGCCGATGGAGTCGGATAGAAGCCGATGTGATCTTTTCTCGCGGCAAATGTGAACAGGATTCGTTTGCAGGAGAAAGCGGGGACTCCCCACTTAAGGTGTTCCTCCGCTCCGGAGACGACCTCGCGAAGACACGCTCGCATTTCTATCAATTTCGTCCGTCCTGCTTTGGGAGCCGCATCAATGTATTCCGCAATAGTTTTCGGCTTTGTCCGTGCTGGCATACAGTGTCCGGTTTTCGCTTAACGACTAGGATCAACGCCCAGTGGCAAACGCTGCCTCGGTCTGGCTCGACAACTCCTCTGCCTGCCAATCAGGGCTAGCGAATGACGTCCCGTCCTCGGCAAGATCGCTCGAGAGTGCCTCGATATTCTTGTGCTTTTCTGGCGGAAAAAAGCTTTCGCAGTTCGTCGAGGCTCATAAACCAAATTCTAGCCACCATCAAGGAAGCGGCAAGCCCTTGTTCCTGGCTGACGTCTCGACCTGATGGCGTTTTTGGCTCATTTGGTTTTAAGTGGTTCGGCATTCTGCTTTTGAAATTGAGCCTTCCGGAGCTCGTAGCGAGTCCCTTGATCTGCAGTGGCTTCAAAGCTCTTTGGCGTCTCTTCGGCACCGTCACCTATTGTGGCCAAAGTCAATGTCCCGTCCTCAACCTTGAAGAAAGCTCTGACGACTTGGCCGATGCTGGAACCCTGTGATGGTGGACCACCTTTGATGGTGGCGTGTAACTGCTTTGGGTTTGTGCCCGTAGGCAGAGTTATTGTCGTCTCAAACCAAAAACCCGTGTCCCGGTGAAAATGGAGTGAACTGCCGGTGATGGTGATGGTGATTTTTTGGCGCGCCTTATCGCCCACCAAGACTCCCTCCCAAGTTCCTTGAAGAGGTTGCAGTTCTTCAGCGGTCGGCTGAGTTGCAGGGCGTTTGGCGGTGAGTGGTTCGTCAGCGTTAGCGATGGCAGTGGCGACGATGCAAACAATGGCGATGTTGTGTCGAAGTAGTCTCATAGCTTCAAGTTCAGTCGGCTAACTGCGCAAGTTGTCATGAATTTATGAAGAGAATTTAAATGGCCCGTTCTGACGGGGCACGAGGAGAAAACGCCGAACGACGGAGCGACACGGTCGGACCAGCCAGCCCACGTCGCTTGGGTGAGCTTGCTTGTCGATTCTTTCCTCCCCATGAACCGTCCCTGGGAGCGCCGGCGTCCTTGCCGGCAAGATTGAAAAAGGTGCCCGATTCGCCGGCGAGGACGCCAGCGCTCCCAGGTTCATGGCCCCAATTCACGTCCATTTTTTGGAGATCCGGCCTACTCGTGAACGTATGCCCAGTCCCGGATGCGAGCGAGTGAACCTCCGTAGCCGCGGCTTGGATAGTTTTGAAGGGGAAAGTACAAGAACTGATCGAAGTTGATGCCACCACTCGGCGTATGAACGACCAGAACCCAGGGATTCCCGTCAAAACGAGCGGCATTGGTGCCAGCGTAGTACTGATAATCAGGGTATGCCATAATCCCGGTACGTGGCGTGCGAGGAAGGAACGCAGGGACAAGCTCGCCCAACACGGAAGGGGGGTGGCCGTTCGCGTCGGTATAGGCGCGAATGGCCGAGACAAGGGGATCGCTCCGTTCAGCAAGCCGATCGAAGCCCCAAGAACGGATGCGACTGCCAAGAATGAATCCCCCAACGGCCAGTGGCAGATATGCAATCGCAGCGACCAGCCATGCGAGCACCAACATCCGCGAACTGCGTCGGAGGAGCGCGAATGGAAGCACGACCACGGCAAGCGCCGAGGCCAGGATGCCGATGAAATAGGGGAACTGAAATAACAGAATGGACCGGTTTCCAAATGGAGCGACAGCCTGATAATCAAGCAACAGAAGCACTGGCAAAGAACTCCAGATCCAAGGCCAGGTCTTCTTCAACTGGGGACTCAAGAGTGCATCTTTGAGGGTCATGGCGGTCACGGTCAACGCAGATCAGCGACGAAGCGAAGCCGCGTTCGTTGGACTGTCTGGTTCGACTTCCTTTTGTTCAAGCTCTTTGAAAGAGCGTCCCTTGCCATCTTTCCAAGCAATCCACCCGTTTCCGGATCCACAGTGCACCACGGCCGTTGCGCCGCTTGGGTTCGAGAACTCGTGGTATTTGAGATGGGCTTTGGTGAGACTAAAAAGGCGCCGGACTTCCAGAAATCCCTAGCCAAATAGCGTTTGATCCTGGGCCGGATGACTTCGGCATCGCTTATGTAAAATCGCTCCGTTCCTGTCTCGGGATTCACGCCGGCCAGGAAATAAGCACCAGGCTTCCCGGCCTCCTCGCGCTCCAACACCGACTCAAGCCTTCAACGCCTCGGTGTTTTCGCGCGAGCCCAATCGAACGGCGGCAAGCGTGAATGGCTTCAGCAACTTGAGCAGGGACGTGCTCCGCGGAAAAGGCCGGATAGCCCTCGTCGGAGAATCCGTGGCAGGTGCCGAGGGCGGTGGCCCAAAACGCCAGCATTCCGGGATGAGAGAACTCCACGGTGCCGATACCGCCGCCGGGTCACCTCGATGGGCGTGATGCCCGCCACGACGCCAAGCGGAAATCGGCGCGTTTAGCAATCCACGCCACGGCTCACTTCCATCGCGTCACTCAACCCCACTTGACCCAGGGTGGACCCGTCGATCGGATTCCTCACCTCCAAGGTTCGTCCGCCTCGCGCTGACTGACGGAACCTAGCAACGAAGTTTGGGATATGGCCCATGCATGTGGCTCATGTCATGGATTCGTCTGGGGGTTGCAGCGCGCTCACGGGATCACTTTTCGCCAATGGAGTTTGAAATGCCGAGGCGGACGTGGAAGTCCTCCAACGCGGAACTGCATGGGATCCTTCACCGCGCGGCGCGCACTTTGGTTTCCACCGCGTAGAGTCCATCGCGAGCGGTGATGAAAAGCGTCCTGCCGCTTTTGCCTCCGAAGCAAAGGTTCGCTCCGCCCTTGGGAGTGTTGATCTTGGCGATCAAGGAGCCGTTCGGAGCAAACACATCCGCACCGTTGCCAGAGCTGGACCAAATGCGGCCGTTCGCATCGCATCGAATGCCGTCCGGACCGCCTTTTTCGATCGTCGCAAAAACGCGTCCGTTGCTGACCGAACCGTCCTTCGCCACATCAAAAAAACGGATATCATGGGGCTTGCCCGAATCGGCGACAAAGAGTTTTTTCTCGTCTGGCGAAAAGCAGAGGCCATTGGGCATGTCGAAATCTTTCACCAACACACTGACCTGCTTCGTGGCGGGATCGAAGCGGTAGACATAGTTGCCTTCCTGCTCCTTCGCCTCGCCCTTTGGCAGGCCATACGGAGGATCGGTGAACCAGAAGGTGCCGTCCGACTTGACGACCACGTCGTTAGGCGAGTTGAATTTCTTCCCGCCAAATCGATCCACGATGGTGACGAGCGATCCGTCCTTGTTCATCGCCGCGATGCGTCGTCCGCTGTGCTCGGCGGTCACGAGGCGGCCTTTTCGGTCGAGCGTGTTGCCGTTGGCGTTTTGGCTTGGCTCGCGGAATGTGGAGATGCCGCCGTCCGCGGACCATTTCTTTAATTGATTCCTGGGAATGTCGCTGAACACGAGATAACCGCCCTCGCGCGGCATCCACACCGGGCCTTCGGTGAAGCCGAAACCATCCGCAAGTTTTGTCACCTTGGCGTCTTTGGGGAAGATCTTCGCAAACTCGGCTTCGTTGCGGACCTCGAAGTCCGCGCCAAGAAGCTGCCCGGTGCCGATGGCGAGAAGCACCAGTGTGGTTCGTAGATGGTTTCGTGGTTTCATAAGCGGAGCGGTTTCCAGATTGTCGGACGATGGGGTCATGCCGCCGAGTGTTGCACCAAAATCCCGGCGCTTAGAATAAAAAAGTTGCGGCCCTCTCTTCGCCAGAAAGCGTCCAATCGAATCCATCTTGCGCGCGGATCACCGCCCGCTTTCGAATTTCTTGATCAAACCCAGCATTTCACGGGCGACAGCGTCGTTTGGATCGATCTCCAAGGCTCTTATGAAAAGCGGTTTGGCATCCCGGACCCGATTTTGCTCGAGCAAGAGCAGCCCTATGTTGCCCATAGCGCGGGAGTTGAGCGGATTGATTTGAATAGCCTTGCGAAAAGCCCTTTCCGCGTCGTTCGCGCGCTTTTCGGCTCGGAAGAGGACCCCAATCTGATAGTAGGCTTCATCGTAATCGGGCTTCAGGGTGAGCACATGTTGAAACTCGCGCAGCGCATTTGGATGATCATTCAAGAGCAGCAGCGCCCGGCCTAGTTCGTGGTGCGCCAGCCAATTTCCGGGCTCCTTGCGGATGACATAACGGTTGAAGAGGACGGTGTCTTGGAGCAGCCGGGGCCTCAGTTTCTCCACCAAGAGATCTTGATCCTCACGGCTCCGCAAGACTACTTGCAACCACAGTTCCGCCATCTCATCCGTGGAGTCCGAGCCGTAGCGCACCCGGCGCGGGGGGAGGCTTCTATTCCGAGCGTTTTCCTCCGAGTTATCATAGATGATTTCGAAATCGATCCGAGAGCCCTTGGGCAGTTGGATCGGCGTCGCGTACCGATAATCCCCCTGCCAGTTGAAATCCCATCGGCTGATTGAGAAAAGCGGTTGCGTGGATCCTCCAGGCAAGGTCGCCTTGGCTCGCGTCGAAGCCGCCAGATAATGCGCATGCGGCAGGATAGCCCGTAACTCCACGTCCACGGGCAGCGTGAAAGAGTCTGTCACCGCGTGCGCCTTCGCGCCGGCGGGGATATCGATCTCCATCGAGCCAAGTGGAATCTTGAAAGCCACTTTGGTTGGCGCCTTGCTCCCGAAATAGAGGGCTATCTCCGGCCCGATGAGCTCCTCGCGCCCGGTCGGCTGCAGGTGGAGCTGCACCACGAGATCCGATCCTTTTTCGACCGGTGAAACCAGTTCGTCATCCACCAGCGAGGGTTGCTTGCCTGGCTGCCAGCTCAGGAATTGTCCCAGCGGATTCTCCACCGATTTCGGCATGTGAATGCCCCCGAAGCCAGGACCCGGATCCGCGGCGTCCGCTTTCTTCGAACCGTCGGTGTGGTCGAAGCGAACAAACGCGTGATGGACCGACTTTCCTTGCGGTCGAAAGTCAAATCCCCGCAGGTAACGGCGTTCATTGAGGGCGAGGGGAATGACAAAGTTTCTGTATTGATCTGGCCCTGACGCCGCCAGGGCATAGGGAGCAGGTAATTTCACCACCCTATCCGGAGGACCCAGCACCCATCCTTCAGCGAACTTGGGCAAAGGCGGGAGATCGGCGGCGGCGCCTTCCGCGAGTCCACCGTCGAACCAGCGCCGAAACAGGCGGACTTCGGAGTCGGTGAGACGCCTCTCTCCAAGCAACGGCGGCAAGCCGTGGCCGGAGTCAGGCATCCAGGGTGGCATGAGGCGCCGTTCCACCAACCGCACGACATCGTCCGCGTGCTTTCGGACCTCGGCGAACGACAGCAGATCAAATGGAGCCGACTGTCCGGGACGATGGCACGGCGCGCAGTGAGTGAACACGAGCGGGGCGATATGCTTGTTGAAGGTGGCTGATCCCGCGTTCGGGGCGGCCCCGCGGACACTCAACGCGCTCCACAACAAAAGAGCGGTGGTGAATCCCGTGACCCAACGATCAAATGGCGGCATGAGTCGGCGCATCCTGTCTGATTCCGTTTCGTCGCGAAACGGCCAGCAAGGTTATCATCAAGACATCTCCCAGGCCCAAGCGCAAATCCAATCATCCTGGATTCTGGTGCATCCGCGAGTTGTCGGTGGAGCGCGACTGTGCTGAAAGCCAGTCGCAGCAGCATCTCAGGCTCGCTATCACGCCAAACCTGCTGCGGCTGGTGCTTCGCACACAACCGCGCTCCGGGCTGCCAGCCAAATTC
>SYMW01000044.1 GCA_005805305.1 Verrucomicrobiales bacterium | reverse complement strand
TACTTCCCTTCGATCGGATCGGTGCTTCGAAATGTCTTCTTTCGCATGCACTCTACAGAAACAAATTTTAAACTGCTTGTCCACCATCGCCTTTAAATCGCTCACCATCACTTACTTACGCGTCAGTCCAGAACCGCCCTGGCTTAGGCGTGACAATTCAGCTAAAAGGCAAGGCGGCGCGGCGCCGCGGCCCGACCGAGTATTGCGTGCTCACGGCTCCTCGCCTCAGGCCACGCGGTGCTCGCGATCGAGACCGAGGCTCGCCCCAAAGGAAGACGGCCCCCATAAACTTAAATTCGGCGACAAACTAATTGCGCCATGCTTGTTGAATTGCCCCATCCGTTTTGATAAGGTGTTTCGAAGTGATGTCGGAAAGCTTCAAAGAGTTTCCCTACAACAGCGTCGGACCGTTAGTCGCTGGGCTGCTGCTTTGTCTTGCATTGGTCGCTGCATTTGGGGGGCTGTGCGTCGCCTTGGTGCTCCGTCATAGGAAGCTCCACAAACCGGAGCCAGAACCGGCAGCGCCAGATGCCCTCTCCAGGGATCTCTCGTCCACTCAGATCCCGTCTCGATGGCTGGCCATCAAAAGCGCCAATTCTTTGGTGGTCCAATCGGCCCTCGGCTTGCATAACTTGAAGCCATGCACCTGGCAGGAAGGCTTGTCTCAAGTTCAAGATCGCGATTTGCTTGTTTCCGCCCCGGTTGACGGTTGGATTCTTGTCACGGGCGGAGGGTTGCCTTCTCCGGAGAACGATATCGACGTCTGCTTCCATTGGCTTCAGCGGCTGAGCAAAGACCTGGGAACGGTTCAACTTTTTTCAATACACCCAGCGCTCTCGCACCACGCCTGGGCGGTCGCTCAAGAGGGAAGCGTGGTTCGAGCGTATGCCTGGGCAGGACACACTCTTTGGAACCAGGGACGCCCGACGTCGGCAGAAAGACAGCTGGGCATGACCTTTTTCCCTTACGGCGAAAAGGAAGAATCCCTCTCGTCGGAACAAAAGGAATCGCTTGTGCTGAACTCCGAAAAAGTTGGGCGTCTCGCAGGCGCGTGGAGCATCGATCCCCTGGCGGTAGTGATGCGCCTTGAAAACTCCAAGCGAAGCGTTGTGGGAAACCTCGCCCAGCCCAAAGCCCGATAATATCGCCGGGGGCTCCCGTGGCACCCGGCACGTTCCGATTACATTTTATGCTGCCAGAAGTATTGCTCGAAAAGTACCCTAGAACCGTGTCTCTCAAAACGGGCCTGAGCTACCAGATACGCCCCCTCAGACCCACCGACGAAACCGCTTTTCATGAATTCTTTCTCGCCGCGCCTCAGACGGAGCGAATGTTCATCAAACATCGCGTCACGGAACTCAAAGTGATCCGTGATTGGTGTCAAAACATCGACTACGGGAGGAACCTTCCGTTGCTTGCCACCACTTCAAACCAAATAATGGGAGTCGCCACTCTGCATCAGCAACTCGGTGGCTGGAAAAGGCACATCGGCCGCATCAGCGTCATTGTTCATCCCCATTTTCGAGCGCGCGGCATCGCCCGCACGTTGGTCGCGGAATTGATCGAGACGGCGAGAGATTTCGGCCTCGAAAGGTTGGAGGCGGAGTTCATCACCGAGCAGGAACGCGCTATCAAGGTCTTCAGCCTCTTGGGATTCAACAAATTGCTTTTCCTCGCCGACTACGTGAAGGACATGCAAGCCATCTCGCACGACTACGTGCTCATGGGCTTCGAGTTGGTGACGGATGAGGAATACGCCGGAATGGGATGATTTGTGACGCCGGAAACGTGTCCAAACTGCGGCGCCGACGTCCCACGAAATGCTCGCGCGTGTCCAGAATGCGGCGCGTGTGAAAAGACTGGATGGTCTGAATCCGCGGAAACAGACGGGCTCGAAATCCCGGATGAATCCTTTGATTACGACGATTTTGTCAAAAGGGAATTTGAACAGGGAGGCGAACCGAAGGGTTCTCCTTCGAAAATCAAGCGCTTGCTGGTCGCCCTCATCGCTCTCGTCATGGTGCTCATCCTTCTGAGCCAGTTTTTCTGATCTGCAAACACCCATTCGCGAATGGCGGACGGGTGGGAGTTCACGCTGGCTTTGGCATTGCCCAAAATGTGCCAAAAACCATCCCACCATGCGGAAACGCTGCGAATGAACGTCCCTGCTTGCCCAAACTGCCGGCGCCGCTACAATCCCTGCCATGTCATGGCGCGTTCTAATCACGGCAAGGGCAATGGTAGAGGTGGGGCAATCCGCCCTCGATCTTATGACGGCTCACGGCTGCCTGCTCACTTTTCCCAAGACCTACGTCGCGCGGGGAGGCAAAGAACTGGAGGAGTTGCTGGAAAATCACGATGCGGTTCTGGCAACCAGCGATCGTTACACAGCCGAAGTTTTTCAATCCCCGAAAGCGGCCAGTCTGAAGATCGTGTCCCGTTGGGGCGTAGGCTACGACGCCATCGATATCGAGGCCGCGACTCGCTCCGGAGTGGTGATCGCCTACACCCCTGGGCTGCTCGACGAAACGGTCGCAGATCTCACGTTTGCCATGATGCTTGGAATCGCCCGCCGGATTCATGAGGCGCACGCGGATATGAAGAGAGGGATTTGGAGCCCTCTTTGGGGCGGCAACGTGCATGGAAAAACCCTGGGCCTCGTGGGATGCGGCCGCATAGGCCAGGCGGTGGCCCGGCGAGCTCTGGGCTTTGGCATGAAACTCATTGCATTTGATGTCGCACCCCAACCTCAGGCAAGGGCTCTTGGGATCGAATTCCTCACCCTGGACGAACTGCTCCAGCGGAGCGACTTCGTAAGTCTACACGCGGCGGTCACCCCAGAAAACAAAGGCATGATCGGCGCCGAGCAACTAGGAAAAATGAAACGCACCGCTTATTTTATCAATGCGGCCCGAGGCGCTCTCGTGAATGAAACAGCCCTCGCCGAAACGCTTCGATCGGGCCTCATCGCGGGCGCCGCGGTGGACACGTACCAGACGGAACCGCTCCCAGCGGATTCGCCATTGGCCTCAGCTCCAAACCTGCTTCTGACACCACACCAAGCGTCGTTCACCCGAGAGACCGGATTGGAGGTGAGCACCGTTGCCGCTCAGGCTATCCTAGACTTGATGCGCGGCAAACGGCCAAGGTTCGTGGTCAACCATGCGGTATTCGAACATCCCTCCCTCCGCGCTCCCCTGTCATGAAATCGAACACAGTCAAAGAGAAACTAAAACGCGGTGAGCCCAGTGTCGGAACTTGGCTCACCCTGTCGGATCCAATGTCGGCGCGCCTCATGGCTCGTGTAGGTTTTGATTGGCTCACGGTGGAGATGGAACATACGCCCGTCACTTTTGAGCACGCCGCCACAAATTTTGCCCTCATTGCCGCCGGTGGCACTGTCCCGCTCGTGCGAGTGCCTTGGAACACGGGCGAAAACATCAAGCGCGTTCTCGATACCGGAGCTTGGGGGATCGTTGTGCCCATGGTGAATTCTCGCGCCGAAGCCGAAGCCGTCGTTCGTGCCGCCAAGTATCATCCTATCGGGAATCGTTCCGTGGGCGGGACCGTGCATGCCGCCAATTTTGACGCCGACCCCCCGGCTTATTATGCCAATGCCAATGACCAGATCTTGATTGTCCTGATGATCGAACATGTGGACGCGATCCGAAACATCGATGACATCTGCAGTGTGCCGGGCATCGATGCTGTCTTCATCGGGCCGAATGATCTCACCAAATCGATGGGCATGGCGCCAGTGTTCGAAAGCCCGGACTCCGAATTCACGGAAGCGCTCGACCGAGTCCTCAAAGCGGCACGGAAGCACGGCGTGGCCCCCGGCATCCATGTCGCTGACGCGCCCGCGGCCCGCCGCCGCATTGATCAAGGTTTTCAATTCGTCGCCATCACGAGTGAGGTCGGTTTTTTGCTGACAAAAGCAAAAGAGAGCTTGAACTCATTGGGTTTGGGCTCCGACCGCGTTGTCGCCCGTTATTAACCAGGTCGAGGAGGCGACCCAGACCCAATCTCCGGAGCTTTGCATGCGACTTGTTGTCCTGGACGCCCACACACTCAATCCCGGCGATCTTTCCTGGACGCCGCTGGAGACACTTGTGCCATGCGAGATCCACGAAAGAACTTCCCCGTCTGAAGTCGTGGCCCGGTGCTCAGAGGCCGACCTGGTCCTGAGCAATAAAACCCTCATCACCCGGGAGCATCTCGCGGCGCTGCCCGCCCTCCGATACATTGGAGTTCTCGCGACGGGCTACAACAACATCGACACGATGGCGGCGGCGGAGAAAGGGATTCCTGTTTGCAATGTCCCAGCCTATGGCACGGAATCGGTCGCCCAAATGACGATGGCCCTGATGCTGGAATTGACCAATCGCGTCGGCCACCATGCCTGGACCGTCTCCAAAGGGAAGTGGAGCCGTTGCCCCGATTTCTCCTACACCGAGTTCCCACTCATCGAACTCGCGGGGTTGTCCTGCGGCATCATCGGGTTCGGAAGGATTGGCCAAGCCGTCGCGCGCCTGGCGTCCGCCTTCGGAATGAATGTCCTGGTTTCGACTCCAAGGGCGCCCAATTTGGCGCCCCCGTACGTCACACTGGTTTCGCTCGACGATCTGCTGGGGCGAAGCGATGTCGTGAGCTTGCACTGCCCTTTGACGGAGCAGACGCGGGCGCTGATCAATCGGGATCGGTTAGCTCTGATGAAGCCTTCGGCATTGCTGATCAACACGAGCCGCGGACCCTTGATTGATGAAGCCGCCTTGGGAGAAGCGTTGCAATCAAACCGCCTTGGCGGCGCGGCGCTCGATGTCTTGTCGGTGGAACCTCCCTCGGACGCGCACCCTCTATTTCAAACCCGCAACTGCTTGATTACGCCACATATTGCCTGGGCCACCAAAGCTGCTAGGGCAAGACTTCTGAACACCGCCATTGGGAATGTCACCGGGTTCCTCTCTGGAAAACTTCGAAATGTCGTGAACGGCATCGGAAGTTAGTTGAAACGGCGGTTGAACCTTTGGAAGGAGGATCATGGAATGCGCAACCGCCCCGGAGGTGGCGCCTCTTCATTGCCGTGTCGAACGGTTTAGCAGGATCGTGACAGCACCTCCATACTCTCCAATCACGAGATCGGAACGTTGATCCCCATCCAAATCTCCAGTGAAAGTGGATTGCTGCTCCCCCAACACTCGAAAATTGGCCTCCGCGGTTGAAACGCTGTCAAAGTTGCCGTCGCCCCGCCCCAAGAGAAAACAGCCCTCCCCGGCATCTTCACGCATACTTCCATGCCCATGACCAAAGAATCCCTGGGCGGCATAAAGATCCATCCTTCCGTCTCCATCGAAATCCGCTGGTTGAAGTGAATTTATTGGGCCTAGTTGGGCCAGATCCGGAAGTGGACGCGCCTCAAAATAATCCCCACGATTCAACAGAACCAGAGAGGTCAGCCATCGGCACTCCAGCATGCCCATCATGCTCCGTCTCTCACCAAGGATCTGATCAACACTGGCGCTGGCGTATTCGCGATGAGTCGGAAACTGCCCTCCAATCCAAGGAAGATGGCGCGACACACGGGCCAGGCCGTGGATCGGCAGGATGCGCTGATCATCCGACGTATAGGCTTCAAAGCAAGTTCGAGCTCCAGCAACGAAAATTGCGTGGTACAAGCGCAAAGGTCTCACCGAACCGTCCCCACCGGAAGGAAAGCCCGTGTACAGCGCATAGCTTGAATTGAATCCCCAGTTGCCGAGCACAAGATCCGTGCGCTCATCGCGGTCCAAGTCCGCTGCCGCGATGCTTCGCCACCATCCAGTCAGGGAGCTCAAAGGCACAGCCGCTGATTTCCCAAACACAACCGAAGGATCCCACTCCTGGATCCCCTGACCACCGCAGCGCAAAATTCGAGGCGTTCCCCACTCGCTGACCGTCACGAGTTCGACTCCAGGCGTGGAATCAAGACCGGCAAACACGGCCCCGGTGACCAGTCCCAAATTGGTGGTCAAAGCCAAACGCAATCCAGTGCCGTCCCACTCCAAAAGCTGACTATTCCGACTCCGTGGATAGTCCCCAGGCGTCGCCCCCGCGCCGACGAAAAGATAAGCTCCAATGGCTGGCGCCGAACTGCTGACCGCCAAGCAAGTCACCGAACCGGCGAACGTGGAGAGCAACCGTTCCGAACCATTTTCTTCGTCGATCCAACTAAGCGTCGAGTTCGTGCCGCTTCTCGATGCGGCAATTAAAGAGCCGCCCCATTTCACGAGGCCCAGCGTCGAACGGGCGGCTCCCAAAGTTCTTGGCTTTCCGACACTGTCGGATGCGATCTGGACCTGGCGAATGGGTTGATCCGAGGCTCCAATCCAAAGCCGCGAATTTTCAGCTTCAGTCACGCGGGCGGCGAAGCTCGGCGAGTGAGTCGTCAACCTTCTGGGCAACGATGGCTGGATCTCAAAGCCGGCATTCGGAGATCGATCAACAGGAAGACTCATTGCCTTCGATTCGAAGTGCAACCTCCTCCTCGACGCCCTGGGAAAGATTGATGCGTTGGAAGTACTGGACGACCCGGCAGGCTCTTCAATCTCGTAGCGATGGTTCGCCAAAAGATTAGTTTCTATTGAAATCTGCCCGTGCGGCCATCGAATTTCGAGGGTTCCTCGACCCAATCCAGGGCACGCGAAGGTCTTGCTTGAATCATCCGAGGAAAGATACCTGCCGCCGATGATGACTTGCGCTGTCTGTGGCAGGGGATCCGCCGACGAGTCCCCCATCCAATAGAACCTCATCCGGGCTCCAGCGGCGCTGGCACTGGAACCTCGTGCTTTCAATCTCACGGCAACCCTTGGCGCCGATGACTCGTTCCGATAAAGACCCGCAGGAGTTTGAAGATGATTGATCACGACATCCAGATCGCCATCGCCGTCCAGATCGCCGAATGCCATCCCATGACTGACTCCCAGATAATCGAAGCCCCATGCGGCACTGACATCCTCAAACCTTGGGATGCCGCCGGAATACGCTGAGGGCCGATTTCGAAACGCTTTCAAAGAGGAATGGTGGGGAGGGAACTTCTGTCGCTCGCGAAGAATCTGGGCGTCCGTCCTCAGTCCAGCGCGGCGAAAAGCCTTCAACGATTCAGCCTGATCAAGGTCTCGCGAACCTCGATGCTGCCCGGCAGTCACCAGGAGATCTGGCCACCCATCTAGATCCACATCCATAAAGGCCGGCGTCCAGGACCAATCCGTCGCCATGACGCCGGCGATGTTGGCGACCTCCGCGAAGGATCCATCAACACGGCCGATAAACAACGTGTTTGCATCGGATTGAGGCCGAGAGTGTGCAGCCTCCGGTTCGTTGTCGGCCGTGGAGGCCCCCTCCATAGTCGTCAGTCGGCGAACATGGTCCGGGCTCAACATGTCGAGCACTACAAAGTCCCATATTGAATCTCGATTGATGTCCCCAAAGTCCACGCCCATGGAGAACAGGCTCGTGTGACGCAAAGCCGCGCGAGGGACAAGTCGAAAACGAATCGCGCCGGGCGTGCTTTCGTTCAACCAAAACCGGTCGGGAGTTTGAAAATCGTTGCAGACATACAGGTCCGGACGACCATCCTCGTTGACATCGCAGAACTGGGCCGCCAGGCCCCAATCCCTGGGTGGTTCAGCGAGAGATTTTCCATCCTCATCGAGAAATCCACCTTGAATCCAGCCGACTACGGTGAAGTTCGTGCCGCGCAGATTCTGGTAAAGCACGTCAGGCTCCCCCAATTCGTCCAATCTCCCTCCGGGTGCGACGACGAAACGGTTCGTGAGATCGAGATCGCTCGTGGGTCGTCCATCCAAGGTCGCGACCATTTGAACTCCATTGATCGATTTAAACGTGGCCCGGGCGCTCGGCATGTCCATGAGCGCGCGTTCCCTGTAGTTGCAAACGTAGATATCCAACCACCCATCTCCATCTACATCCGCGATGGCCAGCGAGTGCCCGCCCCTCGCGCGTGACTGTGGGAACTCAAGCCGGTGGAAAACGCCGGGACCTTCATTGAGGAGGACGCGGATTCCATGGGCATGCGAATTGATGACCAAGTCCGGCTTTCCATCCCCGTTGAAATCGGCAAAAGCCACACCGGTGATGTCACCTGAGAGAGCTGTCGTCCGCGTGGGAAAGGCCGCTGCAGTCACGTCTCGGAATTTCCAATTACCTAGGTTCTTCCAGAGCTGGCTTTGCCCGTTGCTGCCTCCGAAAAAGATATCCACCAAACCATCGGCATCTACGTCGGCCAGGGCCACGCCGGCGCCGTCCAACAGCATTTGGTTGGTGAGAGAACGGGCGTCGGGAATGACGTGGGAAAAAGTAACTCCTGAAACTTCGCTGGAAACTCTTGCGAATCCGCTACGCGCAGTCATCGACGCGGAGGTTTGGAGGGCTTCAATCTTTGATGCCGCAACCAAGCCAGCGCCTGACCACGCCACTAGGAACATGAAAATAGTCCAGATGGGCCGTTGGAACGGGATTGTGGATTGGGACGATCTCCGTGGGCAGAGCGGTTTCACGTGCCGAGGGATTCGAGGCTAGCGTCTCCGAGTGAAATCCAAAAACAAAAAACGGGGCTGGAATAAATCCAGCCCCGTCTGAAGGGTTCAAGAGCCGCGATTATGGCGCGACTAGACGTCCGAACAACTGCCTTGCAGTTGGTGTGAACGTGAACGGACTCGCGGCGCCTGGCACATCAGTCCAGGTGGTGCCGAGGGCGCCGGTCGATTGCAATCGACCGCCACCTGTCCAAGTGAGTGTGATGCTCCCATTCGCGTTGAGCACGATTGAGCTAAACTGCGGAGCACCCGCGCCCGCCCTGTAGAACAACAAGTAGTCCAGGTCGGGATCACCCTTGGCGATGCGCAAACGAACAGTGGTGTTGGCGCCGAGCGCAAACGAAGCCACATTCTGGGAACCTGGAGCGAGCAGCGGCACGCGGTCATCAGAACTCCAACCGCCAGTGCCACTTAAGGTTGCCTCGCCAACCAAAGTTGCAACCTGACCTGGTTTCGTTCGGTCCCCGGTAACAAGTTCCAGCGCGACGCCATAAGCGTCCGCGGTGCGTCCATCGCGGGAGTACCCAATCACCGCGCTGTAATTGCCGGGCGGGAAGTCGCGGGTATAGTTATACCAGTCGCCTTGATTGCCCCAACCGATCTTGTAGTTGTTGGTCAACACGAAGTCTGGGCGTTTGCGATTCTGCTCGCCGGGCCCGCCGCCGCCATTATCGATGATGACGTCGATGTTCCCGTTGGGAGCGGCCGCTTGCACACTGCCCGCATCAACCCAACCGTTCCGATAACTGTTGCCGTTCGCGCCAGAATCAGCGGTTGATTCGATTCCATGGAAATCGACGTCATACACGCCATCTTTACCTTTATACAGATCGGAGACCAAAGGCGACACACTCGCGGCGGCCACAGTCTGGCCGCTCCCGAAGTTGTAGTCCTCAGCTTCGATCACGAACGCGCCCGTCATGGTGGCTCGCGCGTCATTATCAGACGTTTCAAACGAGCCATTTTCGTTGGTCACACGGACGTAATAATCGCCCACGTTCGCCGCTCCCGCATTCGGTATCGTCAGAGTTGCGCTGGTGGCGCCCGCAATGGCTTTCTTGTTCTGATACCATTGGTAGGTCGCTGGGAGAGCGGAATTAGCCACCACGCTGAAGCTGATTGTTTCTCCAGACGCATACGACACGCCCGTGGGGGCCGTCGCGACCGTCGGAGGTTGGAGGCCTGGGTCAATGTACCAAGCCACGAGATTGCCGGTGAGCGCGCTGGCTGTCCCGTCCGCGGGAGTCGCTGGCGCGGTCGCACCTGTCTTGATAAGGAATGTCGCAGCACCATGATCGCCGCCGCCGCCCTCTTTGTAGAGCAGTTCCAAGTAGTATTTCTTGCCGGCGACCAAGCTGATATTTCCACCAGCGCCAGTGGACCATTCCGTATTTGCGTATTCATCGGAACGATTCGACTTTTCACCAAGCGCGCCACGCGTACCACCGTTGCTGGCCGTTCCATCGGCGCCCCCTTGCCAGCCGCGTTCACCACCCCATGCCGGTTCCTCCGCGATCCGCTTCTTGTTGGCGGGATTCTCGTCCGTGCTCAGGTAGAGCTCGGAGTGGTCATCCGCGGACATGAAGAACACATAGTTGCCCGAAGTAGCGGGCGTGAAGATAGCCTTGAGCTGTCCGAAGTAGTTTTCCGTCGCCGTGTTTCCGATTTGGCTCCAGAAACTGGTCTTGGTCGCAACCGACGACGGCGGTTTCGCCGATACCGGGACATCCACCCAGGTGTTGAATCCGCCGGTTTCGCCAGTCCACATACCGAAGAACACAGCGCCCGACACGAGTTGGAAACTCGTGAAGGTTCCCGTGAAGTCGACCGCCAGGTTGGCGTTGTCACGCACACCCGTGATCCGGACCGGATAGACCGTGTTAATCGCCTGCGCGCTTGTGGTAAAGCGAACAGTGCGTTCATTGACCCTGGCAGGAGCACTGAGAGTCAACCCTGTGATGGTGTAGTTGGCGACCGTCAATGCTGAATCAGTCACTGGTTCGCTGAATATCACCGTCACGGAATTAAATGTATCTGAGCCGTTCACTCGCTTTACGGTCGGAGGGACGGTGTCAACGTTAACAGTCAGCTTGGCTGGGGCACTGGTTGCCCAAGCACCGGCCACGCCAGCGCCCACGGTGACGTCCAATCCATTCCACTCGATGGGAGTGACCGTTCGAGTGTAAGAAGCACCCGTCGCGCCCAGAATGGCTTTCCCACCGATGTACCATTGGTAGACGACGGCGTTGCCGTAATCCCCGCCGTAAGGCGAACTACCGGTTGCGACAGCGGTAAATGTCACTGGCGAATTCGCCACTACAGTTTGTGCCGCGGGAGGTGTCGTTATGGTGACGGTCGCCCCGACACCATCGACCTGCCCGGTCAACACACCGCCACGGAGCGGAGTCAGAGCCGAAGCAGGGGTGGGATCACCCTCTTTGCGGATGGCCACTTGGCCCCAATCGCCGCCGCCGCCTTCTTTGACGAGGAGCGCGAAGCCGTAGGAACGACCCTCCACAAGCGCGATCGGCTCAGAGACCTGCTCGTCGGGAGGTTCCAGGAACCCAGTGCAACAGCCAGTTTCGATGGCAACCGGAGTAGCCGACGTCACATCAGGAACAGCCTCTCCCGCCGTGTTGAAATAGAAGTTCCCGCCGTCATCCGAACGAATGAAGAAACGGAAATTACCAGACTCAGGAGCTTTGAACACACCAGAGATCTTGACGATGTGGTTATCTCCCCAAGTATCGCCGAAGCCCGAGGTTTCCCCGAAGCTGAGACCGTTCACAAAGCGCACGCGATCCGGCGGATCCGAGAAATGAGCATCGCTGATGCCCCCGTCGATCCCCGTACCCCCAATTCCTGTCCATTGTTCGGCCTTGAGGAAGCCAGTGCCGGCAACATCCTGCACCGTTGCGGCGGTCACGGTTGCATCCGGACCCGCCTTGCCCGCGATGTTTTTGCCGCGAACTTTGTATGTATAAGACGTGCCTGGAGCAGCACCGCGATCTTCGTAGGAAGTCCCGGTGACCAAAGGCGCGATCACGACACCGTTTCGTTCGACTTCATAGGCAATCCGGGCGACAGGATCACCAGGAACGGTTGCGGCGGTCCACGTCAGTTTGATACGGCGGGAGCCCTTTTCAGGCGCCGCCAGGTTGCTGACGGGTCCGGGGATACCTGTGACATCAGCCGCCGTGGTGGTGAGGACGAGGTTATCCACATGTGTGTGTTCATTCGCGCCACCCGTTCGACCCGAGAGCACCAAACGCCCAGACGACGGAAAGTAGCTCGTCTGAAAATTATCCAAAATGGTTCGATCTTTCCATTTAACGGTCAATTTGCCATCCGGAGTGAGTTTCACGCTGAATGGCTTCCACGCGAGACCCGCCCATGAACCGGGGTCCTTCGGATCACCACCAGCGGTCCAGTAATCCGCGGCACGTGGGCCGGTTTGCAAGCTGGTGTTGTCGTCCGCCAAGCCATTCCGAGTCGGCAAGGAAACTTTCCGGACCGTGACGTCATCGACGCGAATGATAAAACCTTCAATGTCGGTCTTATCATTAGGATCGTTCGGGAACGTGTTGCCAGACCAAGTGTCAAACGAAATGGCAATGCCGGTCTTCGTTCCGGTTTCAGCGCAGCAATTGCCGCCGAACGCGTCGGAGTTGGCATCGTCAAGGATTGGATCGCCGTCGCGGGCAAAACTGATGCTGAATCCATCCGCCGCTCGAGCCCCGGTGGGATTGCCGACGCGGAGATCGCAAGACAACTCAAAGCCTGTGACAATTTTTCCGGGGTCCGTGTTCGGAAACACTACAGTGGTCTTTTGGCTTCCGATCGGGTAGGTAATAGCGAGGAACCCTCCAGGATTACCGCCCGCGTCAACATAATAATCGGGGTTATTTCCACCAATTGTTACTGGATTTGCGCCCTGCGACGGATCAGTGCTGAAATTATAGGTGAAAGATCCACCCTGAATTTGCAGCGATCCGAGGAGCGCAACGAGTGACACGGCTGCTCCAATAAGCCGTGGCGAGGGCATTAAGCCCTGCTGTTGCTGATTTACTGGTTGTTTCATATTTTTTTTGTTGAGACGCGCTGCCTGCCTCGACATTCAGGCAAGATAATATAACAGGCGTCGCAACGGGGTTAGCGGGTTTTTTTAAAGACTCAGCCGATGTTATGCAAGAAAAATGGGGGCAATAGTGCTGGTGGCGCCGTAATCCGGTTCCGAGGATCGGCGAGTGCCCCTTAGTGGGAACTTGCGGCCAAGTTTGCATCACGATAAAACTGCCCGGTGTCTCGGCAACCTAGAACGCCCCACTCCGTCCCCAAGATTCAAAGCGCGCGACGGCGCTTCTGGTTTCGTGCCATCGCCTTTTCGATGCCTCTGTGCCTGGTCGGAGCGATCGAATGGATGTTGCGGATCAATGGGGTGCATACATCCACAGAATTTTGGGTTCCCACGACCCACACAGGCGAATTAACGCCGAACACACGCTTCGCGGATCGATTTGTCGGTGAAACCTTGGCCCGGATGCCGCGGTCGATTCGGATCACAGAGCGCCCCTCCCGAGAGACGTTGCGGGTAGTCGTTTTCGGAGAATCCGCCGCCTTGGGCGACCCCGAACCAGCTTTTGGAATGAGCCGGTGTTTGGAGGCTATTTTGGAGCATCGGTTTCCCGGGAGATCGATCGAAATCATCAACACCGCCATCACGGCGCTGAATTCCTACGCGATACGCGAAGCCGCCAAGGGTTCGCGCCGTTTGAACTCTGACTTCTGGGTCATCTACGCCGGCAACAATGAAGTTGTCGGCCCTTTTGGACCCAGCTCCGTCGTGTCCGGCTCTCCCCCTGGTTTGAGTGCTATCCGAATGGGACTTTGGGTGCGCACCACAGCGATAGGACAATGGATTGCGAAGAGGAAATCGGAAAGTTCGGAAGGCTTCGCCATGACTCAACGATGGATCGGATTGGAGCATTTTCTGAACCGGCAAGTGAAAGCGGAAGATCCTCGGCTAAACGTGATGCGGGAAAATTTCCGCGCGAATCTCCACGATACGGTCAATTTCGGAGTCGGTTCGGGGGCAAAAGTGCTCCTCGGCACCATGGCGGTGAACTTGGTCGACTGCGCTCCGTTCAGTTCCGAGAGCGCCCTGAGCACAAACACGCCTCTCCATTCCAGGTGGCTGTCGGCGGCCACCATCGCGCGCGAGGCGGATGAACGGGGTGCCTGGGCCGAGGCGATAGGGGCATGGACGAACGCTTTTTCGATTTGGCCCAAGGACGCCGAAACCGCCTTTCGCCTCGGCTTGGCGCGACTGAATGCGGATCAAATCACTGCGGGTCGAGCCGACCTAGAAACAGCCCGCGACCTGGACACACTCCGCTTTCGAGCCGATTCTGGCATTAACCAGATCACGCGATCTGTGGCGCAATCGAACCGCCCAGACTCAGTCCGCCTGGTGGATGCGGATCGAGAACTGAAGGGATTGGATCCCAAGCGTCCTCCAGGGATGGATTTGTTCCTGGAGCATGTCCATCTACGGCCACAGGGAAACTACCGCCTGGCACGGCTTTTTGCGGAACAAATCGTCTCGTGGCTTGGCGAAAGCGGTTCGACCAACTTGCTCGGTGAGCAAGCCTGCTTGGCAAGACTCGGTTGGACTCCATTCGCCGAGTCGCGCTTGTGGACGCAAACCCGAATGCTTTGTGAGCGCCCTCCATTTTCACACCAGAGCAACGCCGAGTTGCGCAGCCGTTTCCTCGACGATCGCATTGCCGAAGCGAATCGCACGGCGCGGCACGAAAATCTTAATGGTTACGCCGCCAAGGTTCGATCCTTGGTCGATCGACACCCAGCCGACTGGAATTTGCGCGAGCAACTTGCCCGATTGCTCCAAACGGCACGCCGTTTGCCGGAAGCGAGCGTGGAATGGCGGCAGGTGGTGGAAAAAGCGCCCGGGCATGTGGTCGGGTGGTATCAGCTCGGCGAATCTTTGGCGGGTGCGGGCGACAGATTGGGCGCTCAACGAGCCTACGAGCAAGCGCTAAGGATCCGGCCCGACTTTGTTGAAGCGAGCATCGGACTCGGATATGTGCTGGGAGAATTGAAAAACTTTTCCGCGGCGGTGCTGGCCCTCGAGCGCGCGCTAAATCTCTCCCCGCGCAATCTTCAAGCCAGGGTCAATCGCGGAGTTGCGCTCATCGGGATGGGACGTTTTGCAGAAGCGATCGCTGACTTCAAGCAAGCGGCCGAGGAACATCCCATGGCCACCACGCCACTGATGCGTTTGGGTGAATTTCTGTCCGACCAGAAATCCTACAACGAATCCTCCACGGCCTACGCTGAAGCGTCGCGTCGTGACACCAACAACGCGGCTCTCCGCCATCGCCTGGCAATCGAGCTAAGCCGCGCCGGTCGGACAAATGAATCGGAAGCCGAGTTTCACCGCGTGATCCAGCAGGTGCCGAACTCCGCGGTGGTCCGAACGGATTGGGGAGTCGCCTTGACCAAACAGTCGCGATTGCGCGAAGCCATGGCCGAGTTCGAAGAGGCATTGAAGCTGCAGCCGACGAATGCGTTGGCAAGGTCCTATCTGCAACAGGTGCGGACCTATTTGGAGAAAGAGGAGAACCGGTGAGACCGCGCCACGGATGATCAGTCATCCCTAAAACGGCAGTTACCCATGGCGAATCTTCGCAAGATCCTGACGATAAAAACTTTCCGAATTACTCGCCAGATCCACAAGGGATATGCCTCCCTCTTCGTCAAGCCTTTCTCATCCAGGCTTGTGCAAATCTTCAAAAGGTTTAACTGCCGTCTTAAGACTCATTTGCCAGGCGGGCCGGCCAGCGTGGCACGATTCTCAAGCCACGCCAGCGGCTGCCTCGCTTGGAGCCACGCTTTCATCAGAACTTCGGGGACCGCGGTTGGGCCTTTGATGTAGGAGCCCAACAAGATATCGTCATCGCCGTCCCCATCCACATCGCCGGCATCCAACGTCAGCCATCGGCCGAGCGCGCTCTCGGCAAAAGTGAAGGCTTTGAACCCTGGTCCATCGTTTCGCAGGAACAAAAAAGAGCCGCGGGGCGCGCGTTGATAGTCGGGGAAATAGGAAACCGCCGCGATATCCAGATCTCCGTCCCGATCGAAGTCACGCCCGACCGCTTTAAACGCGCCATACATGGGAATGAAAACCTTCTCAATCCAATCGCCACCAGGCTGGGAAACGTAGATTCGCACCCCGTGGAACCGCTTTGAGTGGGATGAAAACTCACCGTTGTCTCCGTTGGTCACCAAGAAATCCGGGCGCCCATCGCGATTAAGATCGATCAACTCAAAATAACTGTGCCCCCAGTAAGGCGGGCGCTGAAACAAGGTCTTTCGCGTGAAGGTTCCTTTGCCGTTGCCCACGAAAAGGAACATCGACTCCGTCTCCTGCGCCACCAAAGCCACAATATCCAAATATCCATCACCGTTGAAATCGGCGATCTCTGTGCGCAACACCCCAGGCAGCCCGAACAACTCGTGCTCCACGCGGGCGCCGTCCGCTCGATTCTCCAACCAGAACAAGCGGCCCAGATTATTTCCGAAGCAGCTCACCACCCAGTCAGTCCTGCCATCTCCGTTCAGATCAGCGGCGTTGATGTCGGTGGTCCGGGGCAGACCCGACAGGATGGGAGGACCAAACTCCCAAGAAGACGGATTCCTCAATTGAACGACACCGCCTCGCGCATCATCGGAAGGCAAAAAACTGCCCAACATGGCAACCAGCAACCCATCTTGGGTGGGGCGAAAGGCGCTGATCGAATTGCTGGTGACGAGGCGTCCGATCAATTGGCCTCGGGTTCCAAGCCAGGCGATGGATTTAGTGTCGTCTTCCGCCACCAAGGCCCCTCCTTTAGAGTGGATTTTGATCGAAGTGACCGAAGGCGATTCGGATCGATACTGCGCTGGAGAAAGGCGAAAATCTGGAACTCCGACATCAATTGGGACGGAAACATCCTGTGGTGGTGGTTCCGTGGGCGCTTCGCTGAGGAAATAGGTCACAAGATCGACCCATTGTTCCTCAGTGATGACCGGCGAAGTGGGGAGTCGATTGTTGGCTCGTAGGAGTTTAATATTGGCACTCTGCTCCAGTTGAGGCGTGGAAAAGCCCAGGCGGTACTTCATGCGGGGCAGGATCTCGTCATGCCAAGTCGAGCGGACGATGGCTGAGGGCTCCGGAAAAAGATGGCATCGAATGCAGAATGTCTTGGCCAATTGCCGCCCCCGCACGATTGCCGCGGAGGTCGTGGGCGATGAGGAAGGCTGATCCGCGGCATAGGCCGGGACATTCCGGAACCAGATGATCCCCATCAAAAGGACGAGGATCCCCGACTTCCTAGCAAATCTGTGATCCAGGCGGACGATATCAACCTCCACAACTGCCCCAGTTCTCCGGAATGAGGCTAACAGCGCTTCGTGGACCGCCTGAAAACTTCGAAACATGGGTGACTTTCGTATGACCTTGAACCGTATGCGGGACAAGAGAAAAAACAACTGACCTCCCATCCTACCAGGAGACGATAATCTCGGTTTTGTCTTCTGGGATTGGCGCTTCGACCACTCTGCCTCCTGGCCAATGAACTTGGATTCTCGATCCAGGTGGAGGTTGTTTGAAGATTTGCGTAGCGCTGTTTTGGGAAAGCCAGCCCGAGCCCGAATGGATTTCACGCGCCGGGCCCCAGGCGGCATTCTTTCCGATCCGGAGCACCGCGCCGTAACCCAGTCTATTGTTCTCCGGGCCGGAGAGTCTGACCCGGAGGCCGGCGTTCTGGGTCTGATTCTTGAACAGACGTGTCTCAGCCCCGTTCTGGGAAACCACGAGGTCCACACGCCCGTCGGCGTCAAAATCGCTCAGGGCGCAGCCTCTAGACTCGCCTTGGATTTTGATCCCGCTCTCCTGGCCTGGAACCGCCACAAACTTCGCGCCGGGCAGTCCTTTCAACCAAAGCCCTCGACCCGCGTCCATTCGAGCTTCATCCGGACGAATCGCAAAAAGATTTTGAGCCAAAAAAATATCCTCAATACCATCCAGATCGGCATCGGCGATCGCGAGACCGAAAACCGGCGCTTGCTGAGCCTCGGCGGGCAGCGGACGCGCCTCGAAACGATCACCCCGATTCAGAAAAACGGTGGAAGCGAACCAGGTCGCCCGCACGCGACCCAACCGACTCCTCCAAGGATCGAGGAGATCCGCGACGTTCGTCCTCGAGTACGCCGCGTGCGTCAACGATTTTGGATCGTCGCGGAGCCCTGGAAAACCGCCAGCCACCGTGGCTAAGTTCCGCCACGGAAACAGCTCCCCGTTCTCCTGAAACCGCACTCCTTCAATAATTTGAACCGTTTCGTTTCCGGCAAGCGCTCCATAAAGCAACTCGTGGACCGACGACGGCCAGGCCTGGTACATTGTGTTCAGACCCCAGTTCGCCGCGACGAAATCCATCCTTCCATCCCCGTCGAAATCCCCAGCCGCCAGGCCGGTCCAGAGGCCGTGCTTATCTTCGAGGCCGAAATTCCCTGTTGCTTCCACCAATCGACCCGCGTGATTCAAGAAGAGCCGGATCGGGCCCCATTCTTCCGCGAGGAGAAGTTCCGGGAACCTGTCCCCGGCCAGGTTTGTCCACAGTGCCCCTCGAACCAACTTTGCGGAGGCCACGGCGCGAGTCGCGGATTCGTCAATGATCACTCCGCTCGGATCGAGCTTGTAGATCCGGTTTGGATAGTGCTCCGGATAACGTCCCGGCATCACTCCGCCGGCAACAAACAGCCGCGGACTCCCGGACCCATCGATTTCCCCGATGGCCAGCGATCCCGAGCCCGTGCCGGGAGCGGTCAAGTCGAAGGGGCGTGGCATCAACCCGCCGCCATTTCCCGAAGAAAACCACTTTAGATCACCCTTGGGATAAGTGCTTTCGTAGCGGGCCATTCCTGCCAACAGCAGCGTCTTGACGGAGGCAAAAGACCAAACCGCTAGACCCGTGATATCCTCTTCGGCAATCTCGTTGGGGAGGCTTTGCGATGACGATTGCCGGAACGTTCCATCAGGGCGGTTTTCGAACACCGCGAGCACACCGCGACGACCTGTGCCAACCACCAAATCATCGCGTCCATCGCCGGAGACATCCACCCAGGCGAGGCCCGGTCCAGTTTGGCTCTGTTTGTAAGGCAACAAGGGTTGCATCGCGAAATCATCGAACGCCTCCTCAATGTGCCGGTGGTTGAGTCTGTCGCTGACATCGACAAACCAAGGCTTTGTTCCGGATTTTCTAGTGGCTATGGACTTTGCGGCCAGTGGAGACGGCGAGGCGTTTGCCGGAGGTTGCTCGATTTCATAGAGATAATTCGGCGCCGCGTCCCTGATAGTGCTGATCCCTCCTCCCGGCCATCGCACCTCAATAGCCAAGCGATTCGTCAGGCTCCAAGCCGCGAAAGTGCGGATCGGGTCATCGCCCGAGAGATAGCGTCCCCCGCTGAGCATTTCCTGTGTTTGTGTCACGAGACCTCCCGACACGATAATCTTGGCGCCCACACCCCGGGTGTTGGGCGCACGCCCCTTGAGCCTCACGGCGATTCGTGGAGCGGGGCTTTCATTGCGATAAATCAAGGGCTCCCCGTTCAAGACATTCAGGATGACGTCCAGATCGCCGTCGTTATCAAGATCCGCCAGCGCCATGCCGTGACCCATTTGTTGAGAATTGAAGTTCCAGGCTGAACCGACCTCCTCGAACGTGCCGTCCCCACGGTTTCTAAAGGCGTATTTGGGAGGAGTGAGGGGCGGATACTGGTCGAGTTTCGACTTGGTTGCAGAAGGCACGGAGCCGGATTGAAGCCGGGCATTTTCCGCGACATCCTGATCATTGACATCGTGCAAATGCCCGTTCGAGATCAGAAGATCCTCATATCCGTCCAGATCCACATCCAGGAAGATAGGAGTCCAGGACCAACCCGATGCGGCGACTCCCGCCATCAGTGCCACCTCGGTGTAGGAGCCGTCCCCTCGATTCATAAAAAGATTATTGCGCATGGATTCCTCGCGCTCCAACGAAGCCCCCGGAATTCTTCGGACACCCTTGCGGGCGCTGGATTGGCGGAGATGACGGGAATGATCGCGGCTCAACATTTCCACTGTGATGAAATCATCCAATCCATCGCGGTTGAGATCCGCGAAATCGACTCCCATCGAAGCATAACTCATGTTGCGCATGGCGGTCTGCTCAACGGACCGAAACTTTCCACCCCCTTGGTTGAGCCACATCCGGTCAGGAGTTTGGAAATCGTTGCAAACGTAGATGTCCGGCAGGCCGTCTCCATTGATGTCACGAATTTGAACGGCGAGGCCGAAATCCCGGAGCACTGCTGAAGGTTTGCCGCCCTCGTCAAAGAAGAGATTGCTCCAATCCGCCCTTTTGAAACGCCCACCGCCCTCGTTGAGAAAAACGATGTCGGGCTCTCCGTACTCCTCCATCATCCCATCCACGATTTTGAGTCGATTGGCATAACGCCCGGTCACCGTTGGTCTTCCTTGAACGGTTCGAATCGATATATCAGCGCCATCCCTTAGGAGCGAGAGGGTTCCAAAATGACACATGTAGAGATCCAAATCGCCGTCCCCATCCAAATCTCCCATGGCCATCGAGGTGGCTCCTTGCTGCGTGGTGAGTCCCGACGCCGCTCCGGTTCCAGAGAACCGACCCAGACCATCATTTAAGAAAAGCGAGTTCGGGCCATCGAAAGAATTGACCACCAGGTCCAAATCGCGATCGCCATCCACATCCGCGAAGAGTGCTCCGCTCGAGGTTTGATTGGTGCACGCGGTGGTTTCCAGCACCGTAGCGTTCGTAAAGACACCTCCCCCGGAACCCAGAAAAAGTCCGTTGGCACCCTGCCGATTGCAAAGGTACAGATCCGTGTTGCCGTCGCCATTCACATCCCCCGCGCACACCCCCGACCCGTTCATCAGGTTCTGAAACTGGGCGGCGCGGGCTTGCGTGAGGGTGTTTGTGAACAGGATGCCGATGCGAGATGCGGGCACCGGTGTGAAGCCGGGACCCGAAGAGGCACGGACGCTTAAAGGAGCCAAACGGTGGCCTTCCGTTTGAATCCAATCCAAACCGTGACCGGTAACAGCCAAGATCACGAAGGCAGTTCCCAAAAGAATTGACAAACTGCAAAGGCCCGGCGGCCGGAGAACTGGCGCGGAACTGGATAAAGCTTTTAGAATCGATCGCATGCCGAGTCGGGCGCATCATTGCACCGTGATCTCATTTGGCAATCCATTGGTTTGAGAACGGGGAGCTCCATCGGTGCATCCGGGCACCTCCACAAAAAAAGGAGGCCGGGGAATAACCCCGGCCTCCGTGAATGAAACCAACTCTGAGAACTCCTCAGATCAAGGTTTGAAACGATAGAACTTCGGCTCGGCCGTAATGGGCGCAGTGAGCGTACCACCTGTGGCGCCCGCGACGTCCGTGTAAGGTCCGGTCACTGAAGTTGCCGACTGAACGGCGGCGCTGCCCTTCCAAGTGATGACAATGTTTCCGCCGCTCACGGCAATGCCGGTGAACGTGGAAGGCTCATCGACGACCACTTTCGGCACCACCACGGAGGACAACATCGTGCCTTTCAGGCCTTCGGAATAGATCAGGCCGACTTCAGTCGCGGACAGTCCCCGGTTCCACAAGGCGAGATCATCCACTCCGCCCACCATGAAGTTAGGCGAAGTTGAGTCCGGAGCCAGACCACTGGCTGGATCCGCCGGATCCGTGTAATTCAAGCGTGCTCCGATCGACAACCACGGAACGCTGGGCGCCGGGATGACATCGAGATAGTCGCTGGAAGCGACTTCCTTTCCGTCCACATAAAGGCGCAACTGGGCGCCGTCGGCGCTGAATGCCAGGTGATGCCAAGGACCGGTGGGGAAGGCGGCGGCGCCTGTGATCCGGACCACGTTAGGACCGGCCCGGATAGCGGCCATGGGCTTCATGAGGCCGTCGTTGGCATCCGCCACAATCCCGAGTTCGAACTGGCCGACGTTGGCGGACTGACGCACGATTTCACCCAACCCGTTGCGGATGATGGTGACATCGGCGGCCAAGCCTGGTGTTAAGTTCACCCAAGCCGAAGCGGCGATCTGCCGAGTGGCTTTGGCGTAATCATCCACCATGATGTAGGTGGCTCCATCAAACGTGAAGCCATTGGCGATCCTTCCGGATGCCCTGGTCGCGGTGCCGTTTACGGTGCCGACTTTGCCTCCGGAAACCGCGTTAGCGGCAGTGTTGCCCGTAGCCTCGTCGAATTTCCAGTAACCCGCGAGCGACTCCCCAATTTGGAATTTCGAGAGTCTCGCGGCGGCGTTCTTGCTGATTGTGCTGCCACCTGCGTTAAACACGGCAACGCTGTAGATCCCTTGGTCGGCCGCGCTGAATCCAGTGATGGAGAGAGTCGCGGTTGTGGCCCCGCTGACGTTGCCGCCGTTCGGCAAGCTGCGGCCATCCTTGCGCCATTGATAGGTGAGATTGTCACCCGTGGCGGTGACCGTAAGCCTCGCCGTGCCGGCCTCTGGTGCGACTGTCGGCTGAGGATGCACCGTGATCACAGGAAGCGGCGGGGGTGCCGTGGCGTTCAAAACCAATTGAATGCCGTTCACACCAGTTCCGCGATCAAATCCAGGCGTGGTCATATCGACGAACAATGTAATCGTTCCCGCGGCGCTCGGGCGAACGTTGTCGAAACGCACGTAGCTGGCGATGGTTGGATTTGCGGGATCAGTGCTGGACCCGCGGTAGAAACCAGGCGCGGCGTTGTATTCATCCGAATTCATGGCGCGGATGTAGTAGGTCTGGTCGGTGGCGCCACTGATTTTGTAAGCCACGTTCTGGAATTGGAGAGGTGGGCTCACTACGTAGGCAATCACGGCATGAGTCCCCGCCGGCACATTCGAGAAGGTGTAGGTTGCGGGTTCACCTCCGAGACCGTCGAGGGTGAGTCCGTTCAACATGCGTTGCGTTCCGGTGGAATCGCCGGTGCCCGCGCCCCAAGTGCCCGAAGTGATCCATTCGAAGGTGACCGCAGTTTCCTTGTTCAAACTATCGACGAACGGAACCAGAGGATCGGCGCCGAGATCTGGCAAGGCAGCGCTCCCCCCGGAGGCGTTGTTCCAGTATGCTTGCGGTTGGATGCCGATAATGTCATCGGGCCTCACGGAAGTCGGTGCTCCGTTGGCGCCGCTGCCGATGAAGCTCACAGCCACGCTGGTCGGCTGGCTTGTTGGCGCGAAGAGCACCGCTTTGGCTGGAGAACTCGTTTCACGGCCGACAATCTGGCAGTTGTAAATATTGGTCGCATTGACCGGAGTGACGGCTTCGGTGGTGAACGAAGTTTTCACCGCGCCAGGGATAACTTGACCGTTCTTGTACCATTGCACGGGCCATGGTCCGTTGAGTCCCGCGAAAAACGTGGCCGCTTGGTTTTCCAGAACCAATGTGTCCACCGGCTGCGAAGTGAAACGCGCGAAATCTGGCGCGCTGGTGACCGCCGCAATCAACTCCACTTCGGCGATCTGGAAGCAGCACCCATTGACCGTTTGGGTTTCGACAACCGTGACACGATAATGCCTGTAGGGTTTGGTGTTGCAGAAGTAGAACTCCTGCGTTTGAAACCGGGCCGTGTAAGCAGGAATGTTGTCTAGTTTCGCAATCTCCGTCCAGTTCCCAGCGTTAAATGCGGTGACGGCGCTGTCATTGGATCCTTCGACGCGGACGATCTTTGGATCTCGTTCGGGGGCGTCGTTGGCGGATTGCAGCGTGATGCCAATAATCGTGGTCGCACCGACAGAAGGAGAAACCACAAATCCGGAAGGCTTGCCGTTTGTCCGAGTGTCGAAGTTAAGATACTTTGTGGGCTTGCCGTCGATCGCGTTGGCGACGCCTTCGGAGCCGGGGCTGTTCGTCGAGGAGGCGATGACAGGATCGCCCGGCTGCGTCACGTCTTGAGCGCCCGTGCCGTGCAGTTCGAGTTCAGCGAGTTGGAAACAACAACCGTTGACAGTCTGGGTCTCCAGAACGGTCCAGCGGTAGTGCTTGTAGGCTTTGCAGTTATCGAACCCGAAAGATTGGGGCTGGAAGCGTGCGGTGTAAGCCGGGATGTTGTCGAGTTTCACAATCAACTCCCAATTGCCAGCATCGAAGGCGGAGATGGTGTTGTCGTTGGATCCTTCAAGCATGATGATCTTGGGATCACGCTCGACGGCGTCGTTGGCGGATTGCATCGTGATCGCGGTCACGAGAGTGCGGCCTACAGAAGGAGTGACAACCAAACCGGAAGGCTTGCCACCGGTCCGGGTGTCGAAATTGAGATATTTCGTGGGTTTGTTATCAATGACATTGGCCACGCCTTCAGAACCGGGGCTGTTGGACGAGGAGGCGATCACCGCATCTCCGGGTTGGGTCACGTCAGCCGGCAACGCGTTTCCGAGAATCTCGACTTCGGCGATTTGGAAGCAGCATCCGTTGACGGTTTGGGTCTCCAGCACGGTGAACCGGTAGTGCCTGTAGAGTTTGGTGTTGGGAAACGAAAAGTATTTCGTTTGAAACCGGGCGGTGAAGGCGGGGATGTTGTCGAGTTTCGCAATCATCTCCCAATTGCCCGCGCCGAAGTTAGCGGCAGTTGCGTCGTTGGAGCCTTCAAGCATGACGATCTTGGGATCACGCTCGATCGCGTCGTTCGCGGATTGCAAGGAGAGGCCCGTGACTCGTGTGACTCCGATTCCAGGAGTGACCAGGAATCCTGAAGGTTTGCCGCCGGTTCGCGTGTCGAAATTGAGGTATTTGGTGGGTTTGCCGTCGATGGCGTTTGCCACGCCTTCGGATCCAGGGCTGTTTGTGGAAGAAGCAACGATCGGATCACCGGGTTGGGTCACGTCTTGAGGAAGCAAGGTCCCCAACAGTTCCACTTCGGCGATTTGGAAGCAGCACCCGTTGACTGTTTGAGTCTCGAGCACGGTGACCCTGTAGTGCCGGAAGGGCTTCGTGTTGTCGAAAGAGAACGCCTGGGTTTGAAACCGAGACGTATAAGCTGGGATGTCGCTCAACGTCGTGATGGCTTCCCAATTGCCCGCACTGAAGGCGGTGACCGTATCGTCATTGGAACCTTCGAGGGTGACTATTTTGGGGTCGCGCTCGATTGCGTCGTTGGCTGATTGGAGAGTGATGCCAGTGACGACGGTGACCCCGATGGAGGGGGAGACCACGAAACCAGAGGGTTTCCCCCCGGTTCGCGTGTCGAAATTCAAATACTTTGTGGGTTTGCCATCAATGGCATTCGCGACGCCCTCAGAACCAGGGCTGTTTGATGACGAGGCGATGATTGGATCGCCAGGTTGTGTCACATCACTCTGCGCCTGAGCGGCCAAAGCGGAAAGCAAAGCTGCTGAGAGAAGGCAGAGCCTTCCCAGTAGAAGTTTGGGTTTACTCATAATATCTGATGTTTTGACAGGGTGGTAACAGTTCTAATGAGCTTCATTGAAAGGGTCAAGATCGATTCACGCGTTCAATCCGAAGGTTCTGTGCTGTTTTCAGTTGAAGACAGGTATAAGCCAAGGAAAACCTCACTCTGGGGACTTTCAATTAAGAGGCTGAGAGCCCTCTCGAACCTCGAAATGGCCTCGGAAGAAGATCGAACTGGAGCCACTGCGGTTTGAAGGATAAAACCTCGGGGCATACCCACCGGCGTCGGAAGCGCTGAGTCACCACGATTTGTCCGGCGCCTACCTCTCCAGTATCGGAACCACCCGATCCACACCCACATTCTCCAAAATATTTGTTCTGCCACCGACCCAGTGAACCTCGATTCGATCTACCAGCGTCCGCTGGCCCAAGCCAAAATGAGGCACCATCCCGAAGTGGCTTTGGTACCCACGCCCGCTATGCACTTCAGCGACCATCTTCAAATCACCCGCTGCGACCTTGATGTGCGCACCAATCCCATCCCGATTGCTCCGCGAGCCCCGCGGCTGAATGCGAATCCAGTGATTTTTTCCAGGACTGTCATTCCGCAGCAGCGTGGGTTCGCGTCGTGAGTTGAGGACCACGGCGTCCAGGTCCCCATCGTTATCCAAATCATCAAACGCCGCCCCGCGGCTGCTCAGCTTGACATTCATCCCATCTCCAGCGCGGGCTGAAACGTCGGCAAACCTCCCCTTTCCGGTGTTCTCCAGCAAAATGTTGCGAGCTTCAAAACTCGCCGTGTCATCCCAAAGCTTGATATTGTCCTGAAGATGACCGCAAGCGATAAAAAGATCGCGATCCCCGTCGTTGTCGAAGTCACAAAGTCCGTTGCCCCACTCCACCTGGTTATAGGTCCCGGCACCGGCACCGGAAGTATGGGTCACGTCATCAAACATCCCCCGTCCCACCCCACGATAGAGAATTGCCCACTGCTTCTGATACGACGTCATGTGGAAATCAAGCTGCCCGTCATTGTCGAAGTCCCCGCATTCTACGCCCATCGTCCCCTGTCCAATGCCCTGGGCGTCATAGGCCAGCCCGGAAAAAAGACCAACCTCCTTGAAATGCCCAGTACCATCATTGTTCCAAACGAAATTCGCCATCGCGTCATTGCCGACGATGATGTCCGTATCTCCATCTCTATCGTAGTCCGCACACACCACTCCCATGCCGGTCCCCGCATGGGCCGCGATACCCGATTCACGACTAATGTCCGTAAACGTCCCGTTTCCGTTGTTTCGGAAGAGAACTGATGCAGCCGGTCCATAGACCATTGGCCCCACGTAGGCAGGGTGGCCGTTGACCACTCGGGATTGGTTCTTGGCCAGGGTGAAATTGACGTAGTTTGCAACAAACAGGTCCAGATCGCCATCGGCATCGATATCCAGAAAACAGGCGCCCGCCCCGACATGATCCCCCACCCCCACCCCCGCTGCTGCCGTCACATCCGTGAAAGTTCCGTTTCCATTGTTCCGGTACAAGTAGTTGGGCCCAAAATTGTTGAGATAAACATCCAAATCGCCATCGTTGTCATAGTCACCGACGCAAACCCCGAGATGGTAACCGGAGTTCGTCAGTCCGGCCGTCGCCGTTACGTCGGAAAATTTCCAACCTCCTTCGTTTCGATACAGCGCGTTTCGCGGGGCCGGTGTGACTGCTCCAACTCCCGGCAACGGCGCTCCGTTCAAAAACAAAATATCAACCTTCCCGTCGCCATCAAAATCGAACGTCGCCAGGCCGCTGGCCACGTTCTCCACAATATAGCGGCGTCCTGAGCTGCCGTCGGTATGAACAAATTGGATCCCTGATTCTTGAGTCACATCCTTGAACTGAATTGGTGAAGCGACGTCCGCCGCCTGCGGCAAAACTCCGGCGACAGCCCCTAGCAAACAGGCAGTAAGAACGTTAAACGACAGCAGTCCCCGACACCCGCCAAAACCGGAAGTTATTTTTGCACGGACCCTAAGCAGAAATCCCGGGTTCATGGCGCCTTGATCTGCTCCGCCGACGACACCGCGCCGCGACCTTCCACAAGGGTCCATCGATGGTCCACACCGATGTTGCGCACGACATCCACGCCGCCACCGATCCACTTCACTCGGACTTCGTCGATCTTCACACGTGGACCCAAACCGAAATGCAGGCATTTACCGAAATCGCTCTGGTAGCTGCGTCCGCTGTGAACTTCACCGATCTGGGTAAGATCGCCCGACACCACGGTCACTCGCGCGCCCACGCCGTCCCGATTGGTTTTGACGCCCTGGAGGCGAAATTGCACCCAATGGTTGGTCCGGCTGGAGTCGTTTCTGAGCAAAGTCGGTTCGCGCCGCGAATTCAGCACGACCACATCCACGTCACCGTCGTTGTCGAGATCGTCAAAGGCAGCGCCGCGGCTGCTCAGCTTGGGCAACAGGCCGTCGCCACACTGGGCTGAGACATTCTCAAACCTTCCCCCTCCCGTGTTTCGGAGCACAATATTCCGCGCGTGATAACTCGTCGTATCATCAAATTCATCCACGGTGTCGATCAGATGACCGCAGGCAATAAACAAATCCCGATGCGCGTCGTTATCCAGATCGATGATGCCCGTGCCCCAGGTTACATGCGGATAGGTGCCCGTCCCGGCTCCGGTTACCCGCGTGGCGTCATCAAAATATAGCCCTTTGTTGTTCTGGTAAAGCGTTGAAAACTGCCGTTGATAGGTGGTGATATAGAAATCAAGCCATCCGTCATGGTTCCAGTCGGCGCACTCCACACCCATGTTACCCTGGACATTTCCAGAGGAGTCGTAGGCCAGCCCGAGCAGCGCGCCGACTTCTTTGAATTTCCCGGTGCCATCGTTCAGCCAGACGAAATTGGGTCGAAGATCGTTGGCCAGCACGATATCGGTGTCTCCGTCGTTGTCTAGATCCGCCGCAATCACACCCATGCCGGAGCCGCGTTGGGCAGCGATGCCCGAACTGAGGCTCACGTCCGTAAATTTTCCCTTTCCGTCGTTTCGGAACAGCCGGTTGGAAGTGGCTGGATATTGAAGGGGTCCCACGTAGGCTGGAAAGCCGTTCATGATCGAAGTCTTGTGATTCTCAAACGTGAATTCGACATAATTGGCTGCAAACAAGTCCAGGTCCCCGTCCCCGTCCATATCCAAAAAACAGGCCCCGGCACCAACATGATCGGTCACCTCCACGCCGGCCTCCCGCGTCACATCGGTAAAGGTCCCGCGTCCAGTATTTCGGTAAAGGATGTTTCGCCCAAAGTTGTTCAAGTAAACATCGGGATGGCCGTCGTTGTCATAGTCACCCACGCACACTCCCAGGTGATATTCGTGATCGGCCAGTCCCGCCGCTTCGGTCACGTCCTTGAATTTCCAGTTTCCCTCGTTGCGATAAAGGGCATTTCGCGCCGGCGGACTATTGGTGGGCGAACCCGGGAGGGGCGCGCCATTGAGAAACAGGATGTCGATTAACCCGTCGCCGTCGAAATCAAACGTCGCCAGGCCGGACGCCACAGTCTCGACAATGTAGCGCCGGCCGGAACTTCCATCCGTGTGGATGAAACTGATTCCGGACCGTCCAGTGACATCGGTCAGTTGGATTGAATTTTTTGGAGACACCGCACTCCAGACGGGCGGGAGGAGAAATGGGGCCGCGAGCAGCAAGACAAGGAGCGAGATCGGAGTGAACCTAGAAACCGCGGTTGGGATGAACCGCGAACCACGCGAACCACGCGAAAATGAACCGCCCGAATGAGAGTTCTCAGCGCCAAAACAGTTCACCCAATGAGAGAGCGGCCGATCCGAGAGCAGCGTCATCCACCGCCAAGGCCGCCGCTTTGAGTGCCTCGGTCTCATGCTAGGGCTGGGCCTGGATCTGTTGACGGAGCTGTTCGTACCGCTGGTTGCCGGGATTCCGGGCCAGGGCCTGTTGCACGGCCTCCAAAGCCTCTGTGCGGTTCTTAATTTTCATATAAGCCATCGCCAGAAGATAAAAGTTTTGACCGCTGGGCTCTAGTTGCAGAACCCGACGAAGCAACCCAGGGGCCTCGGCAGTCTTCCGGTTCATCCGCATGTAGAGTTCCGCCAGTGCCAGATGTCCCACCACCTGATCAGGCGCGAAGGTTCGCACATGGTTATAAGCCCTCTCCGCCGCTTCAAAGTCTTCAAGGCGGGCGTGAAACCGCCCTAGGTACAGGGAGTTCAGCGGATTTCCGGGTTGTTGCACTATCAACTGCTGGAACGCCTTGAGCCCAGCCGCGGGAATCTTCCGCTGGACATACAGCGACTCCAGGGCGGCCCGATAGGCCGGGTTTCCCGCGTCCAGAACCGCGGCCCGCCTGAGATTCTCGCTCGCCTCTTCAAGCGCCTCATGACTGCCATAGATCTGCCCGGCCCCGAAGAAGGTGCGTGCCACGGTTTCGCGAACCATGGGGAGGCCGGTCAGTGTTTCCTCGTCCGCATTCCGGTCCGTGAGTTCCTTCCGATTTACCGCCTCCAGTCTCGCAAATTGCTCCCGATAGCGCGCAGCCTCATCCGCCTGACCCAGCTTTTGGCAGGCGGTGTAGAGGCCGAAAAATGCCTGGGTATGCTCCGGCGACCGCGCAATCGCCTGTTGAAAACTTGCCTTGGCCTCAGCCGGAGCGCCCCCCTGCATCTGCGCCTGGCCCAAGAGATAAAAACTTTCGCTGACGGCCTGCCGTAGCTGGGTCGCCTGTCGGAGCGTGCGAACCGAATCTTCCGTCCGCCCCAAGTCCATCAGAGCCCTTCCCAAACGATTCAAAACGTCAGGCGTCGCCGCCCCGCGCTTCAGCACCTCCCCGCTCAACCGTACCGTTTCCTCCGGCTCCCCCTTTTCATAGGCCACGCGGGCCAGGATTTCGTAGGCCTCAAGTTGATTCGGATTGAGCCCAAGACAGCGTTTGAGGTGCTGGATGGCGGCCTCCGTCTGTCCGGTATTGAAATAGGCCGACCCTAAAAGTGCGTAAGAAAGGGCATCGTCCGGGTAAGCCGCCGCCACCCGCTCGGCGATCGCTATAGCGCCCTTTTTCAATTGCTCTGCTTCGACCTGGGGCGGCTGCGCTGGGGGTTTTGGCGCCGCCACATGCGGCGCAGCGGGAACGGCTGCGGCGGCCACACTAGAACCCGGCGCCACCGGAGCTCGCGCCTGGGCGGGTTCAGTTTGTGGCCCACAACCCATGCCAGCCGTCGCTGCCAGCGCCACGACCGACGGAACGGCAAGCAGACGCCTCAATGCGCAGAAACGTCCCGAGGTGTCCAGCCGACCAATACCGGAGTCAGTCATTGAACCGGTCTTTCTTTTCTGAGAAATCACGAAGTGGCGATCATCCGGCCAAAGTAGAATCCGTGAGGAAATTGGGTCAACCTTAAAACGGCAGTTGCCTCAGTTGAATCTTCGCAAGATCCTGGCGATGAAGTCTTTCCGAATCACTCATCAGACCCATAAAGCATAGGCCTCGCTCCTCGTCAAGCCTTTCTCATCCAGGCTTTTGCAAATCCGTGCATCTCGAAGTTGTTGGTTCAGGCCGCGGGCCTTCCCCGCGCCGAATCCACCCGCTGCGGATTGCAAGTCAGCGCTCCGGAGCCGGCATGCTTTTTACCAACAACTTCGAGATGCACCCTGCAGCCATTGAAACAAGACTTTCTGCTTGATCCGAACCGAGCCCCATATTAAAAACTTGCCACCGTTGAAGATTACCAGCTTGTCGTCATTGGTGCGGCGACCTCGACCTTAGCGTCTTCGATTGGGGATAAAAAAATCAAATGAAAACCAACAAGCGTCAAGTTCAGACATTAGAGTTTATAAGTACGCAAAGAAAGGTGTGGGCCAAGGGGCTACGAGTTTGCGTAGCGATGGTGCCACTCTTGGTCGGTGCCAGCCTTCACGCCCAGTCGCTGAAAAATGATCTGGTAGCTTACTGGAACTTTAACGGCGATCTGAAGGATACTGCCGGGGGTGCGGTGAAATTCGACGGCACCCAGCAAGGAACGGATACAACCAGCACCTTTGTCAACAGCCACCTCCCGAGCTTCGGCAAGGCCCTGTCGCTCGACGGTATCGATCAGTTCATTGAAGTGTCCGGCGGCGAACCTGGTGATCTTTCCTTTGAGGGTGGGAGCATGTCGGTCGCGGGCTGGTTCAAAGTGGGCACCTTTGACAAATCCTGGCAGGCGTTGATCGCCCAAGGGGAAGGCAGCAACTGGCGCGTCCACCGCCGTGGTGGAGAATCAGGCTTTGCTCACGCCGGTGGCACAGGAGAAGGCCCGGCAGGCGGCCCGGTCAACGATGAGGCATGGCATCATTTTGTCGCCATCAGTGATAAAGATGCTGCCAACTTCGGCACCCGGCTGTATATCGACGGCGAGGTCTATACCGAAAACGCAAACCCAGCCAACCTGGCCAACAATGGTAAGAGGGTGAAAATCGGCGACAATCCCGATACCGGAAACCGTTCCTGGAACGGTCTGCTGGACGACATCGCCATCTGGAAACGCGTCATCACAGAAGACGAAATCAAGATATTGAGGTCCAGACCGCTCTCCGAGGCGCTAGGGGTGGTACTCGCCGATGCGGACAGCGACGGAATGCCCGATGACTTTGAAAAACAATACGGATTCAATCCCAACGACAAGGCTGACGCGGCGCTAGACTTCGACAAAGACGGCGCGACAAATCTGGATGAATACAAGGCCGGCACCGATCCAGTGGACGTGACCAAGCCGACCATCGTGTCAGCCGTCACAGGCAGCAACCTCAAGACGATCGCCATCACCTTCTCGGAAGAACTGGATCCCGCAACGGCGACTGCCGCGGCGAATTATGGGATCTCCCCGGCCCTCGCGGTCACCGGTGTCACCTACGCTAAAAAGGTGGCGACGCTGACCACGGCCGATCAGACGCCCGGCGCCACTGCCTACACGGTGACCTTCGCGGGCGTCAAAGACACCTCCAAGAACGAGGTTGCTGCCGGAACCAAAGTGACCGTTTATTCATACCTCACGGGCCGAACGGGCATGCTCCGCTTCGCCTGGTGGGCCGTCGACTTGAAAATGTTCCCTGAAGATGTGGCCGGTTCTCTGAATGGGGCCAATCCAATTGATACCCTCCTGGATCACCCGCGGTACATCTCGAAGACACCGAATCAGGTGCTTCCTTTGTTCTCCTTCACGAGCCGCGATGCGTTCCCCACTGACGCGAAGGATAATTATGGCGCCACCATAGAAGGGCTCGTCAAGCCCACCGAAAGTGGCAATTACACGTTTTTCATCCATAGCGACGATTCCTCGCGTCTTTGGTTGAGCACCGACGACAAGGAAGCCAATCTGGTGCAAATCGCCGAAGAAACTGGGTGCTGCGGAAATTTCGCCGAGCCGGGTGTCACGAAAACTTCCGATCCGATTGCGCTCGTAGCCAACAGGAGCTATTTCATTCGTCTCGCCTATAAAGAAGGCGGCGGCGGCGACTACGGTCGGGTTGCTTGGCGTAAGGATGGGGATGCAACGCCAGCAGCATCGCTCGTTCCGATCCCAGGTAAATTCCTCTCCGCTGCGGTCGACCTGCCGTTGGATCCTGATGGCAAATTCGGAACTATAAGCCCGGCGGCAAAATCCAAAACTGCCGGTCCGCTCCCCGTGATCACGGTTGTTCATACCGACGGCAAAACTCCTTGGACGGCTGAAAACGTTTCCTTGATGTTTGACGGCGCCTCGGTGAAACCGACCGTCGTTAAAGATGGGACGACGGCGACAATCACCTACACGCCTGGCGCTGTGCTCCCTCCGAAATCAGCTCATACCGTCAAACTCACGTATCCTGATCCAGGCGGCAACCCCAAGGCACTTGAATGGTCATTCGAGGTCGCCGACTACATCACATTATCCACCGCGATTGGAACGAAGCCTGGCTCAGGCAAGGACGCAGGCTTCCGCATCCGGACAGTGCAGAGGGAGACCGGTCGAGAAAACTCCGATAGGGCGGCTGAACAACAGTTGCTTGACAATATGGGAGACCCGAACGTCGCTGACGCTGGCCCGAATGGTGGCTTCTTCCATCACGAAGGCGTCATCAACTTCAACCAAGACGCACCGAACGCGGTTGGTCGCTTCAATGCTGGCAATGGTTTTGAAGACCAACCGATTCCTGGAATCTCTGGAGGCACCGACAACTTCTCGCAGGAGGTGCTCACCTACTTGGATCTGCCGGCAGGTGTTATCACGATGGGTGTCAACAGCGATGACGGGTTCAACGTCAAGCCCGTGACAAAGGCAGACGCTACTGTCCGTCCCCTCGGTATCTTCAGCGGCGGCCGCGGTGCCGCGGACACCATCTTCAGCTTCCTTGTTCCAGTCGCGGGAGTTTACCCGATGCGGATGATCTGGTACGAAGGCGGCGGTGGAGCAAACGCGGAGTGGTTTACGGTCAACGCTGGAGTGCGGGTCCTCATCAACAGCGCCACGGCCGGAGCGATCAAAGCGTTCCGCAGCCGGGACGAGGCACAGACACTGCCGGCTGGTGGTGGTGCTATTACAGGTCTTAAAGCCGCTGCAAGCGGTGTAGGCAAAGTCAAGATCAGCTTCACGGGTGCTGGCGTTATTCAAAGCGCTGACAAGGTCGAAGGTCCGTATACCGACACCAACATCAAGAGCGGAGACGACGTTGATGCTGCAGGTGCAGCGAAGTTCTTTAGAGGCAAGCCGTAGTCTATAGGACTAACGGACTCATATTGGCAGGCATAGGGCCGGACGTCACTGTCCGGCCCTTTTTTTTTCACAACCATTGCCAGCAAGATTGGAAACCATACCCATGCCCGATAAACCCGTAGCAAAGCGCCTTGGCCTGGGTATGGAGGACTATTGATCGATTGCACATCGATGCAACGTGTCTTGCGCCGACGGATCAGTCGCCTGTCCCCTGGTTTTATTGTCACTGTTCAGCTTCGGCGACCGCCGAAGTTGGGGAGGCTGATTCCAGAACTCTTTTTATTTTGTCTCAAAAGCTCGGACGCCTATGGTCGGGTCTGCCCATGAAAAAGCAAAATCCTACCAGTCAGTCATTTAGGAAGAGCTTTGTATCAGTAAAATCTATCATTAAAACCGCCGAGCGCCTCGGCGATGTCGCTGGCGACAGAGGCCTTTTCCGCGCTGATCAGTGCGCTGCCAATGTCAAAAGTTCGGTTTTGTCAGCGAGACTCTCGAAGCGAAGCAAACGGTTTTTAGCCGGCCTCTCGGAATATCAGCAGATTCTCAGACGTAATGAAACCGCGCTTTCATTGATCTGGGGGCAATTTCCTTGCCTGACCGTTGGGCTTTTCTTAACTCTTGACCCGCTGGAAACATGACAGCCTTTCACCTTGAGACCGATCGGATGTCGTGCTGGCTGGCGGAGCGAGACGCATATGAGTTTTGAATGGCTGTTCTTCGCGAGCTTGCTGGCCGCCGGAGCGTGGTTTTTTTTGAGGAGCGGCCTGCGGGGCCGGGCTTGGCAGGCGGGCCTGGTGGTGGTGGTTTTGACCCTGGGCGGAGGATTCCTCTGGGAACGGCATTTGACCCGCCGCGCGGAATCCGACGCGCGGTTTCTCGCAACCGTCCCTCAGCAAAACCGACCCGATGGATACGTTTCCTCCGACAACTGCCGATCGTGCCATCCGAGCCAATATGATTCATGGCATCAGACGTATCACCGCACGATGACCCAAGTGGCCGCGCCAAACACCGTCCTGGGGAATTTTGACAACGTGAAGCTGGAGTTGCTGGGGAAAACTTATTTCCTCGAACGACGTGGCGGGGAATTTTGGGCCGACCTGGAAGACCCGGAATGGGAGCCGCCGCGCGGAGCGATCCAGCCTGCGCCGCGGGTTCAGCGACGACTCGGTTTGCTCACCGGCTCGCATCACATGCAGGCATATTGGGTGCCGAGCGCGCGGGGCAACGGCCAGCTTCTTTTTCCCTTCGCCTGGCTCAACGCCGACCAGCGATGGGTGCCGTTTCACAACACTTTTCTGCGCGACCCGGCAATCCCGCCGTCAAAACAAACCTGGAATCTGAATTGTATCAATTGCCACGCGACCGGCGGCCAGCCGCTCCCCAACCAGCAGCAAATGCAATTTGAAACACGCTCCGGTGAGTTGGGCATCGCCTGCGAGGCATGTCACGGCCCCAGCGAGGACCACATCCGCGCGAACCAGAATTTCCTCAACCGTTACGCGCGCCACTTCTCCGTCGAGCCCGACCCCCACATGGTCAATCCCGCCAAACTGCCGAGCAAGGCCTCCTCCCAAATCTGCGGCCAGTGCCACAGCATCAAGTGGATTCCGAACCGCGAGGATTATCTTGAAAATGGATTCCGCTACCGCCCTGGCCAGGAGCTGGCCCAAACCGAGCCCGTCGTGCGCCCGACCCGTTTGAACGAACAGCCGTGGCTCACCCAGCCGCTCAAACAAAGTCCGGAGTTTCTCCGTGATCGCTACTGGCCGGACGGCATGGTCCGAGTGTCTGGCCGAGAGTACAATGGCTTGATCGAATCTCCCTGCCACCAGCGCGGAGAGCTGTCCTGTTTGTCCTGTCATTCCATGCACAAAAGCATCGACCGCGATGACCAGATCGCGCTTGGCAGGGAGGGAAACCAGGCGTGCCTGCAGTGCCATACGTCCATCGGCGACAAATTAACTCAGCACACGCGGCACGCCGCGGGTTCGAGCGGCAGCCTTTGCTACAATTGCCACATGCCACACACGACTTACGGTTTGCTCAAAACCATTCGCAGCCATCAGATCGATAGCCCGACCGTGTCTTCCACGCTCAAGACCGGGCGGCAAAACGCGTGCAACCTTTGCCATCTTGATCAAACCTTGGAATGGACCGCAAGACACCTGACCCAGTGGTACGGCCAGCCCGCAGCCAAGTTGAGCGAAGAACAGCGAGCCACCTCCGCCGCCGTGCTGGATTTGGCCAAAGGCGAGGCGGGGCAACGGGCGTTGATCGCCTGGGCGATGGGCTGGGAACCGGCGCAAACAGCATCCGGCAAAGACTGGCTCACACCGTTCCTCGCGGAGTTAATGACCGATTCGTATTCGTCTGTCCGCTACATCGCCCACCGTTCGTTGAAGTCCCTGGCGGGCGAATTCCAAACACTGAACTACGACTTCGTGGGGCCAGAGGCGGATTGGCTGGCGGCGAAGACGAACCTTTTGCAACTCTGGCAAAGCCGCCAAAACACTCGCGGCGGACAAACCCGCGCCCAGATTTTGCTCGATGCGGAAGGCAAGCTGAATCGCGACGCACTCGATCGCTTGTTGAAAGAACGAAACAACATTTCCATGGACTTGCAGGAATAAGATGAAAACCAAGACCAACCCGCCCACGCCACGCGCTCCGGTGCCACCTGATAATTCCCAGCTTTCTCGACGGCATTTGCAGTTTGGCTGGTGGTCCCTGCTCGTGTTCCTCAGCTTGGGGATCGGCCTGGAGATTTTGCACGGGATGAAAGCGGGACTTTACCTGGGTGTTTCCAGCGGAACGCGCCGGCTGATGTGGACACTGGCACACGCGCACGGAACGCTGCTCGCCTTGGTACATGTGGCGTTTGCCGTCACCCTGCCACACATCACCGGCTGGCGTGATTCGTCCAGGAGGCTCGCTTCGGCCAGTTTGAAAGCGGCGAGCGTGCTCTTGCCCGGCGGCTTCTTCCTCGGGGGCTTAGTAACATACGGCGGTGATCCTGGGGTGGGGGTGTTTTTGGTTCCGGTTGGCGCGGTGGCACTTTTCATTGCGGTGTTCATCACCGCGCAAAATCTCGGCTGAAAGAGCTTCGGCAAGGCCCTGTCCCTCGACGGTATCGATCAGTTCATTGAAGTGTCCGGCGGCGAACCCGGCGATCTCTCCTTTGAGGGTGGGAGCATGTCGGTCGCGGGCTGGTTCAAGGTGGGTACCTTTGACAAATCCTGGCAGGCGTTGATCGCACAATGGGAAGGCAGCAACTGGCGCGTCCACCGCCGTGGTGGAGAAACGGGCCTTGGCCACGCCGGTGGCACCGGTGAAGGCCCTGCAGGCGGCCCGGTCAACGATGAGGCATGGCATCATTTTGGCCTCCCTATAACTTTGTGTGGGTCACTACACCTGCCCCGAAAGGGCTCGTGGGACTCCAAACTCAAGTCTGCCTGTGTCTTCATGCATAACGGTACGAGTGACCCACCGCCGCTGTCAGTTCCGCCAATTGGTCCGAATAAACTTTCGAACTCCCCCAGCCCGCAGCAAAACGGCGAGGCTCAGAGGCGGGTCGTTCGACTCGATTGTTCGAACTCGTCTCGGCTTCACCACAGAGAGCACAGAGTTCACAGAGAGTTCAGAGTTTGAACCGCTGGATGCCGTCACTGAGCCGTTGGACGTTGAAATTAATCAGCAAGCCGGTCTTGCCGCCTCTGTGCTCTCTGTGACACTTCCGCAGGTAGTGTCACGGATAGGGGTGGAACCAGAGAATTCTTTTTTCCCACCCGTGTCCGCCTGTGAAATCCGTGAAATCCGTGGTTAAAATTTCAAATATCTTTGGCTAGGTTTATATTAATAATAACCGGGTCGGCCTTATGGAACGTTTTGGGAAATCGCATGCTCGCGAGCGTTTTCGGGGATCGTGTGCGATGTCAATTTGCCTCCCGGCCATCGAACCTCCACGATGAGATCCCCACCGTTGGTCAGCGCCTGTCGGCTGAGAATGCTCACGACGGCGTCTTGCGACCAATAGCCGGCGCCTGCATGAATCTCCCGCGCGGGACCAAAATGTCCCCTTCTTCCGAGACGCACAACGGCCCCCACCCCATCCGGATTGCCGGGCGTGCCACGAAGCTTTAGGCGGATGCCCACGGAGGCGCTCTGATTCCGGAACAGGCGCGTGGCCGAACCGTTCTGAGCCACCACCAAATCCGGGCGCCCGTCGTGATCGATGTCAGCGGTCGCTGCGCCGCGTTGTTCGCCATGGATTCTTAGTCCCGAAAAATCACCGGACGCCGGGTGAAGCTTTCCACGACCATCGCCAAGCAAGAGCAACCCTTGTCCGGCATCCAAACGCGCATCGCCTGGACGAACGGCGAAAAAATTTTGCGCCAGAAAGACATCCTCGGCGCCGTTCCCGTCAAAATCCGCGACGGTCATCCCGAAAACAGGAGAATTTTGAGCCTCTGCCGGGAGTTCTCGAACCACAAATTCACCGCCACGATTCAGAAACAAAGTCGACTTCAACGTCGTGGCAGAGTATCGATTCACCTCCCCCTCCGCGGGTCCCAACACCTCTGAAAGAGTCGCTTCGGCATATGCGTGGTGCGTCGCGAATTTGCCCGCTAAAAAGGGGAGTTCGCTCACGAGATCCGGAAGCGGTCGCGAGGGCGTTAGAGCCTGGCGCACGGGATCGAACTCGGTCTCAATCAACGCCAGCGACTCTAAGCCACGCCAACTGCCAGCCAACAGCGTCAGCGGTTGCTCCAATGAGGCGCGCCATGCTGAGTTCTCACCCCAATTGCCCGCGATTAAATCCATTTGCCCGTCGCCGTCGAAATCTCCCGCGGCCACTGAATTCCACAGGCCAGTGAGAGTTGAAAGCAGCACAGGAGCTCCCGGCTTGTCCGAAGAACGGATCCGCCAATCCCAAGGGACTAAGAGGCCCTTCTCATTGCGAAAAATGCGGAGCGGCGACCACTCACCGGCGACCACCAGATCCGGAAAGCCATCTCTGTTCAGATCCGTCCACACAGCGCCGCAGACGGACCCTATGCCGTCCAAGACTTTAGTATTCACTTCATCTGCTCTCCAAGCATCTCCATCCCGACGCAGGACGAGAGAGCCCTTCGCCTCAGGCCATCGCCCTCTGGTGACTCGTGCTCCGATGAACAAGTCGAGATCTCCATCGGCGTCCATATCAGCGAGCGCCAATGGGCCGACACTCGAGGGGAGATCCCGAACGAAGGGCCGCGGAGCCATGGCGTCAAGGGCGAGCTCAAACACGCACGCGGCATTCGTGACGGAGTCTTCATAGTTGGCAGTGCCCGTGAGCAAGATCGGGCGGCCTCCCGCTCCGGGAAACGCGGCAAGTCCAGTGGTGTCACGCGCCTGGCCCTGGCTGAAGGGCGCCTGGGTCCATTTCGTGAATCTTTCACCCCGCTCGTTCTTGTAGGCGGCCACGGTCCCACCCGCCCCCGTCCCGATGATGAGGTCCTCCCAACCGTCGCCATCCAGGTCGGCCCACGCGACACCAGGCCCGAGCTGGCTGAACCGTCTCGGCAGCAGAGGCTGCCGCGCGAAATCATCGAACCAAGTCTCCAGATGTGTGTGCTTCAACCAGTGGCTGATATCCTCGAACAAAGGCTTCACTTCCCCCGCCGGAATCGCTCCCGGAAAGGGGTCCTTCTGAACCGAGTCCTCCTGGATTTCGTAAAGCCGGCTGGCTTGCACTCCTTCGATGCGCCGAACGCGTCCGGTTCTCCAGCGGACTTCGAGCGTCATCGTTGCGTCCGATCTCCCTGCCGCATAGACCAGCAGAGGATCGGATCCAGACAAATAGCGCCCCCCGCTCACAACTTCCTGGGTTTGTTTTGGAGCGGCGCCACCCTCGATCGTGACAATCGCTCCAATAGCCTGGGTATTGGGCGTTGATCCTCGAAGCCGGACGGCAACCCGAGGAGCGATCGCCTCGTTGCGGTACAAGGCTGCCCCTGAATTCAGATTGTTAACCGCCAAATCGAGATCACCGTCGCCGTCGAAGTCCGCGGTGGCAATTCCATGATGAACCCCTGGCGCTTCGGTCCCCCAAAGCGAGGTGACATCCTCGAAACTCAGGCCGCCACGGTTGCGGAAAGCGAGAATCGGCGTGCGGAGAGCTGGATACACCAGCATATTTTCCAATAAGTCCCGATGAAACGCACGCCGCCGTTCCTCAGGATCGGCGATCCCCTGGAAGCTCCGTTGTCGGGATCGCACGATGGCCTCGGCATCACGATCTTGAACGTCGTGCATGTGTCCTGTTGTGATGAGGACGTCCTGATGACCATCCAAATCGACATCCAAGAACACGGGCTGCCAGGCCCACTCGGCGGCCGCGAGCCCCGCGCGTTCCGCAATCTCCGCATAGGTTCCGTCGCCCCGCGCCTGAAAAAGCGTGTTGCGAAGTATTTGCGGACGGTTCGCCACCAGGCCAGGAGGATCGGCCCTGGCGGGCTGCGCGGCGAGCTGACGCTTCCGCCAAGACGGCAGCCGGCTGAGCATGTCCACGACGAATATTTCTGGCAACCCATCGGCGTTCAGATCCGCGAGGTCCACGCCCATCGAACTGCCGCTCGTGTGACGGAGGCTCAGCTCAGGCGCCAAACGAAACCTGCCGGCTCCGTCGTTCATCCACAGCCGATCCGGGGTCCAAAAGTCGTTGCAGACATACAGATCTGGAGCGCCGTCCCCGTTGAGGTCTCTAAACGCCGCGGAAAGCCCCCAGTCCAGAGGCGGCCGGACGAGCGGGCGTCCGGATTCGTCCAGGAATGTTCCACTCATCCAACTGATTTCCTTGAATCGGCCCTCTCCATCGTTGAGGAGAAGACGGTCTGGCTCGCCGTACTCCTGAGGCTGGCCGTCGATAATCACCAACCGATTTTCGAGCGGCTTGGGGACGATCAATTTCCCTCCGAGCATTCGCAACTGGACTTGCCCCTGATCGCGAATGTCATCGGCGCGATTGTTGGTAATGTAGAGATCCAAGCTCCCGTTCCCATCCACATCGGCCAGCGCGAGGGTCGTGCTCCCGTGAAGGCTCGCCGTGGCGGACTCAACGGTGGCGTCCACAAACACACCCCCGCCTTTGTTGCGCCAACACTGGACCCCCTTGCCATTGGTGGACACAAGCAGATCCAGAGCGCCGTCACCATCCACGTCAGCCAAGACGACCCCGCGAGAGGGCACAGTCATCCCTGCGAGCCCGGCTTGCAAAGTGATGTTGCTGAAACGCCAGCCTCCAAGATTTCTAAAGATTTCGATCCCCCCGAGGATCTTGGCGAAAACCAGATCGGGCAGCCCATCGCCATCCAAGTCACCCGTCGCTACTCCTGAACCATTGTAGAGTGTTCTGTTCGCCGCGCCTTCCTTTTCCGAGAGCAGATTCGTGAACACCAACCCCGTCTGTCTGGGGTCCATCAGCTTGAAGCCTGGAGCTGTCGAGCCCTGTGCCGCGACATTGAACCGGATGCCCGCTCGATTCGAAACGGCAGGTTGAGCCATGGCTGGGAATGCGGCCAGGAATCCAACAATTGTCGCGAGCAAAAACGGGTGAACCCGTCCTGTCCCTACGAGACAGAAAAGCGGCACGCTCGATGCCTGAAAGGCTCCCAGTAGCGAATCCTGCCCGATCCGGTTTTTGTTCCCCGCGCGAAGCCGAAGGGCGCGGGTTGGGGATCGAACGGCCCGCCCTTTCAAAGGCCAGGCGCAGGTTCCGGATTCAGGAGGGCTCATACTTCAATGGAACGTCCGCAGACGATCCGAGGATCTGAAGTTTGCCCCCCTTCGGACGAGCCCGCGCCGGCGCGTCCCAACCCGGGCTGAGCTCGGCGGTTATCCGCTTCACAGCCGCGTCCTCGGCCAGTTTCATGGCTCTCCGCGCCAATGGCTCTTGATCGTCGTGGCCCGCGAGATGCAACAACCCGTGCGCCAAGTACCTAAGCACTTCGAGCTTCCATCCCGTGCCGTAGGCAGACCCTTGGGCGGCAGCTACTTCAGGACAAATCAGAATCTCGCCGGCGACGAAATGGCTCACCGGGGCGGGAATGTTTCCCCTGCTAGCAATTGGCCTGTTTGGTTCGCTGCAAGGAATCGAGTAATCGAAGGTAATCACGTCCGTTGGCCCGGAGTGGCCAAGATAGGACTCGTTGATTTGAGCCATTTTTAGCGCCGAAAGGAAGGAGATTGAGATTTCACCTTCGGTCATCCCTGGGAGGCACTCGGGGGCCAACAGCCGCGCGGCGCGCCGGAAAGCCGCGGGCCCCATCTCCCAACCCTTCAATCTGGTCTGAACGATGAACTCAATCACGTTTTGGCACGGTGCGTCTCGTAGGCATGGATGATGCGCTGAACGAGGGGGTGCCGCACCACGTCCCGCTTTTGGAACTCAACCAAAGCCACCCCTTCCACGTTGCGGAGCGCGCCGCGCGCTTCGAGCAATCCCGATTTTTTGTGCGCCGGGAGGTCGATCTGCGTGGGGTCGCCGGTGACCACGGTCTTGGATCCGTGCCCCAAGCGGGTGAGAAACATGAACATCTGTTCCGCGGTGGAATTCTGGGCTTCGTCGAGAACGATGAAAGCATTGTTCAAGGTCCGCCCGCGCATGTAGGCCAGCGGAGCGATTTCGACACTCCCGCGCTCCATCTGCTTCTGAATCTCCTCGGCCGGAAGCATATCTAACAGCGCGTCGTGGAGCGGCCGGAGGTACGGCGATATCTTCTCATAAAGATCTCCCGGCAAGAACCCGAGCGCCTCGCCTGCTTCCACCGCGGGGCGAGTGAGGATGATTCGTGAAACCTTCTCCTCCTTCAAGGCCATCACGGCCATGGCCATCGCGAGATAGGTCTTTCCCGTGCCGGCCGGCCCGATCCCCATCGTCACGTCGTTGGATCGGATGGCTTCAATGTAGTCCTTCTGGCCGGCGGTTTTTGGCGTGACGACTCCCTTCTTGGGAGAGGTTTGGAGCCGGGTGGCGAACAAGCTCTGTAGAACGGGAGCGCCGTCGGCTTTGAGGACTGCGAGCGCCTGCAAAAAGTCCCGGTTCCTGACGGCGCCACCCGCTTTCAGGGAATCGCTCAAAACCAGAAACATCTGCCTGACGTGCTCCACTGAATCAGGGGGCCCCTCCAGCAAAATCCAACCATCGCGAGCGGTGGCGCCCACTCCAAGCTCCCGCTGCAACGCATGCAAGTTTCGAGGCTCGTTGTTAAAGAGTTGCTGGGCGAAACGGGCGCTCTCGAAGTGCATCGTCTCCTTGACGATCGCCTGCTGGGATGGGGAATCGGTTCTCACTCGCCGCATGATCCCCTCAGGACTCGTTGAACGCGCCGCGGAGGCGCGCGCCCAATGCTTCAAGGGCTTCCGGCAGCACGGTCGTGGCGGAAACAACCGGCATGAAGTTCGTGTCCCCATTCCAGCGGGGCACGACGTGCGCGTGCAGGTGGTTCTCGACGCCAGCCCCGGCGACCTTGCCGATGTTTATCCCGATGTTGAAACCATCTGGTTTCATGACACGACGCAACACCTGCTGGCAATTCCTCACAAGCCGGAACAGCTCGGCCAATTCCTCGTCCGTCAAACCGTCCAAATCAGGTGTCTGCCTGTACGGAGCCACGAGGAGGTGGCCTCCGTTGTAAGGATAGCGATTCATGACGACAAAACAGGTTCGCGCCCGGGCAACGACTAAATTAGCGATGTCATCGCTGGACTGACCGATCCGGGTGAACAGGGAAACCTCTCCAGGCGATTCTTTCGGGCCCAGAATGTACTGAATCCGCCAGGGTGCGTGGAGGGTTTCCATGAGAAAGAGGATTCCTCGGCTCGAATTCCGATCAACAGTCCCGGCCAGGGGCCGGCGATGGGGGCGAGGAAACAGGTCGGAATCTTGTCACTTCAAGACTTTCGATTGCTGGCGGCACTGACAGCGAGCCTGCCTTTTGTGATATAGGTCAGCGACTTCACGGCAAGCTCAACAAACATGAAAGGTTTGGCGATCAAATCATTGCCGCCGCTCAAGGTCGATTTGGCGCGGCTCTCGAAATCGCTGAGCCCCGTGATGAACACCACGGGAGTGGTCTTATTCTGCATGTCGGCGCGAATGCGGCTGCACAGTTCAAACCCGTTAATCACCGGCATGTCGACATCCAAATAGATCAAATCAAATTTGGTGGCCTTCGCTTTCTCAAGAGCGACGATCGGGTCGGAGAGATCCACACAGGAAACCTTCGCCTTGGCCAGCGCGAACACGACCGCGCGGCGCGAGATGGATTCATCGTCCACGACAAGAGCGCAAGGCTGCTTCTCTTCCCCCGCCAATTCCCCGCCTTTTTTATCGAATAACACCGCCAGGAAATCAACCGTCTGCGCGATCGTCCGAAGCGTCGAGGCATTGAGGTTGCTGGGCTTCAGCTCAAGCTCCGTCAGGAACGAGCCCAAGGTGGAGCAAATCAGGGATACCGTGCTCAACCGGACCCGGCCGGCGCTGGTTGTCAGCTCGGAAATCTGGCGAAAAAGTGTCTGCAACACTTCGCGGCGGCCTTCCTCGGTGGATTCTTTGCTGAGGTTGCCGACTTGCTTGCGCAGAGCGCCAATTCGCACCGGGCCGTCAGTGAAGAATTCGGTTCGGAGTTTGGGATCGACGACAGCCGCAGAGCTCTGGGACTTGGCGCCGAGATCGGGTTGGCTCGGCGAGGCCGTGGTTTTTGCGGGGGCGATGGAGGCGGCGGTGGGGGGCGGCGGTGGAGCCGCGGCTGGGCGGACAGGGGCTGCGGGGCCGCGGGGCTGCGGATTCTGAACCACCGCCGCGGGAGCCGCCGCGGCGGACGATGGCCGGGGTGGCCTGGCGAAAAGAGAAGCGGCGCCGCCCGGCGCCTGTTTCGATGGTTTGCCCTGTCCCGCAGCCGGGGGAGTCGTTCCAGGTGAAATGAGTTCTTTCACACAGACGAGCACTTGAAGAGGCGATGACTCCGCTTTGTTCAAGACCCGCGTCGCCCCGGCGCTCATCGCATCGTCGACGAGAACCGTTGCGAAGGCATTCGAAAACACGACCACTGGGAGTTCCTTGAATGCTTTTTCCGCCCGTATCTGGCGCAGCACATCGACTCCGCTGATGGCAGGGAGCATCAAATCCAGTAACACGGCATCGGGCAGAACCTCATGGATTTTCGAGATTCCCATTTGCCCATCGGTCGCGATTTCGACGTTATAGCCAGCCGACTCGAGTTTGCCTTTGTAAAGTCCGGCGACGAGGGGGTCGTCGTCCACGATCAAAATTGTTTTCTTGGATCCCTTCATTGGATAGGCGTGAGCAAACTTCGGATAACGATTAATTATTCTTTAATGGCCCTGCGTCATGGCATGGAGCGTCTCAAGAAACCGCCATCGATCCTTGTTGAGCGAGGAAAGTCTTGACCCGCTCGAACTGGGATTCCGATTGGATCAACAAATCCATCGCCCCTTCGAGTGCCCCCCCCATGGCGACTCGTTCGATTTCCCGGAGGGAAGGGACCATGGCGGTCATCCCGCAAGTGGCGCTCGAACCCGCGCAGCTATGCGCCACTTTTCTGACCTCGTCCGTTGATCCATTTTCTATGCAGGACCTCAGTTTCGCCAATTGCTCGGTGGTCTGACCCAAATAAAGGCTGATCAATTCAGTTAAGCTATCGTTGTCGCCAGAAGTGAACTCGGCAAGACGTTCCATGTCAACAGGTGGAGGACCTTCGACTGGCAATTTCGCGCCGGCAGGCAGTGGTGAGGTGTTCGGGCGGGGCGCAACCGGAACGGAAGCAGGCGCAGGAACCCGGTGGGCATTGCTGCTTTCAGAGGCGGCAACACCGGGGCCTGCGGACGGGATGGAGCCCGGAATCGGCGCGGGTTTGGCGGCTGGGGAAGCAGAGGGGGTCCGCTGGGAATGGGTGGCGAGGTCGTTTCGGCGAGCCTGCAACTTGCCACCCCACTGTTCCATGGCCGTCTGGAGAGTTTCCGGCCGCACGGGCTTGGGTAGGTAGTCGTTCATTCCTGACTGCAAGCATTTCTCCCGGTCCCCTTGCATGGCGTTGGCCGTCATGGCCACGATGACCAGCGGAGCCCCGAGGGTGGCGGGGCGGGCTCGCTCCCAATTGCGAATCTGCCGCGTCGCCTCCAATCCATCCATTTCGGGCATTTGCACGTCCATGAACACGATATCATACGTCTTCCGGCGCACGGCATCCACAGCTTCGATGCCGTTACCCGCCACATCCGCTTGATACCCCATCTGCTGGAACAACCTGAGAGCCACTTTCTGATTGATCGCGTTGTCGTCCACCAAGAGCAATCTCAAAGGGATTCGAGAGGCAAGAGTCGAGTCTAGTTTTAAGGTCGAAACGCTTCGTTTTGAAATCAGGCGGGACTTGTCGACCGTTTTCAGCAGGACTTCCTGAAGCACCGAGTGCTTGACGGGTTTTGACAATGTGGCGGCAAAAACTGACATCTCCGGGGCGCCGGACTTCACGCCCATGGAGGTGAGCAGCACAAGCGGCAGTTGGGAGGCCGACCGGAGGTTTCTGATTTCGCCCGCGAGAGTGGCGCCATCCATGTGGGGCATCTGCATGTCAAGAATCGCCAAATCGAAAGGCTCCCCAACACGGAGCCACTCCAAAGCCTCCTTGCCGCTCGATGCCGCTGAGGGTTTCATACCCCAATTCGACGTCTGCAAGATGAGGATGCGGCGATTGGTGGGGTTGTCGTCAACAACCAACACCCGCAGCCCCTTCAGCCGTTCCTTCAATTCCACCAGTGGGGGTTCGGAAACGGGGGGCGAGACCTGGCATCGGATGGTGAAGTGGAAGGTGGATCCCTGCCCGGGAGAACTCTCGACCCACATCTTCCCACCCATGAGCGCGGCCAAGTTCTTGCTGATCGCCAGTCCAAGCCCGGTCCCGCCAAATTGCCGGGTGACCGAGGCGTCGACCTGGCTGAATGACTTGAACAGCCTCGAAACTTTTTCCGGCGCGATTCCCATTCCAGTGTCCGTGACGGAGAAATGAAGGAAGCACGTTTCCCCCGGCCCGGGAATAGTCTCCTTCTCCTCCTTGGGCGGGGCGCCGCCGGAATCGAGGAGGTCGGGCCCCACCATCCCGGCCCGAACGATCACCTCGCCGGTGGTGGTAAACTTAATCCCGTTGCTGATCAGGTTGACCAAAATCTGACGCAACCGGGTCACATCACCGACGACCGTCGACGGCGCGCTCTCGTGGAGATGATAGGCCAGCTCGAGCCCCTTCTCGGACGCCTTCGAGGCCAGCAGATCCAACGCTTCCTCCACGCATAGCCGCACATTGAAGGGCTGGTTCTCTAACTCGAGCTTGCCGGCTTCGATTTTGGAAAAATCAAGAATGTCGTTGATCAAAGTCAGCAGTGTGTCGCCACTGGTCCTGATGGTGTCCACGATTTCGACCTGATGCGGAGTCAGCTCTGTCTCCATCAAGAAGCTCGTCATTGAAATCACTCCATTCATTGGGGTTC
>SYMW01000010.1 GCA_005805305.1 Verrucomicrobiales bacterium | reverse complement strand
GCGAACCTCTGGCTGCGTTGCTCCTCGGTCACAGATCCATGTCCGGATAGGCTCCCTCGTCGCGCCTTGCCAGAGATTCGCTGTGGCACAACAAATGCCCACCGAATTCGTGAACGGCACACTAGGGGGAAAGACAAATTTCGCCTTTCAAGCGAGCGAGAATATCGTATGCTGCCGGCCATGAATTCCAAGCCCTTGGTGGTGGTCACGGACTTTATTACTGAACCGCTCGATCGCGAGCGACAAATTCTTGGTGACATCGCGAATATCACCGCTTTGAACGCGTTCTCCGAGGACGATTTGGAGGGGAGGATCGAAGATGCGGACGCGATCATGTTGTATCACTTTATTTCGATCACGCGCAAAACCATCGAACGGTTGCGACGCTGCAAATTGATCGTCCGGTGTGGCGTTGGATTCGACAACGTGGATCATGCCGCGGCCCGCGAGCGAAATATCGCGGTCGCGAATGTGCCTGATTACGGGACGGAGGACGTAGCGGATACCGCGATTGGCATGGCCTTGTCTCTGGCGCGTGGAATCCACTTCTTGAACAGCCGGTTGCGCCGCCGACAAGGCCCTTGGGTTTACACGCAAATCCAACCCACCCACCGGTTGCGTGGGCAAGTGTTTGGAATCGTGGGAATGGGCCGCATCGGCACGGCCGCCGCCTTGAGGGCCAAATCTTTGGGCATGGAGGTCGCTTACTATGACCCTTACGCACCCCAGGGCCGGGACAAATCCCTTGGAATCCGGCACGTGGAAAAGCTCGACGACCTTCTCGAACAAGCGGCCATCCTGAGCCTGCACTGTCCGTTGACGGCTGAAACCCGGCATCTCATCAACGGCGACAGCGTTTTGAAGATGCGACCCGGCGCGTTTCTCATAAACACGGCCCGTGGAGCCGTGGTGGACGTCCACGCCGTGCTCGCGGCCATCGAACGAAATCAATTGGCTGGAGCGGCGATCGATGTCTTGGAGCAAGAACCCCCGAACGATGCAGATCCCTTCATTGAGGCGTGGCGAGATCCAAACCATCCGGCGCATGATCGAATCCTCGTGAACCCACACTCTGCCTTCTATTCAGAGGAAGGCTTGCTGGACATGCGAATCAAGGGTTGCCAGAATTGCCGCCGTGTTTTCACGGGTCTTCCTCCCTACAACATCGTGAATTAAGGCTCCATCCAGGATTCGCCAGGGTCTTTTTGAAATTAACTCGGGCTCGAATTCCAAGATGGATTCCCCTCCAAGGTGCGATGGATTAGAACAAGAGATTTTATTCAACACTCCCCAAGCCTAACACCGATGTTCGTGTGCCTAGATATTTGCTTTTACTTTCCGCATCGCAGTCGGCACAATCTTGACCTCAGCTTGATCGCGCGATCCCGGGTCGTCAGCCTTGTTCATGCCGGGGCGGATGAATTTTTTTGACACATCTGCGCGGGAAATTATTGTTGATCTATAACGCATATGACTGAACCCCAAAAAACGACCACTCGCCGTGATTTCATCAAGACCACCGGCTCCGTCGCCGCCGTTTCCGCCCTTGCCGGCATCGCCCTGCCCCCAGTTCACGCCCAGGGCAGCGATCAAATCAATGTCGCGCTGATTGGCTGTGGAGGCCGCGGTGGCGGCGCCGCCAACAATGCCCTCACCGCAGGGAAAGGCGGGGTGAAGCTCAAAGCCATGGCGGACGTTTTTGATTCGAAGCTCCGAAATAGCTTCGAAGCCCTTAAACGCAGCGACGTGGCGGCTCACGTCGAGGTCACAAACGACACCAAATACATTGGGTTCGACGCCTACAAGCAGGCGATGGACAATTTGAAGCCGGGCGACATCGCGATTTTCACGACACCGCTCGCATTCAGGTGGGTGCACTTTACCTACGCGATCGAGAAAAAACTCAACGTTTTCATGGAAAAGCCACTGACGGCTGATGGGCCAACGTCCCGTCGCATGCTCAAACTGGCCGATGAAGCCTCCGCGAAGAACCTTAAGGTCGGGGTTGGACTCATGTCCCGCCACAGCCGTGCGTTGCAGGAGTTGCACAAGCGCATCCAAGACGGTGAGATTGGCGATGTCCTGCTCTTGCGCGGTTATCGCATGCACGGCCCCGTGGGCTCCATGGCCTCCCTGCCGAAGCCCGCCGGAATCAGCGAGCTCATGTACCAGATTCAACGTTTCCACAGCTTCATTTGGGCCAGCGGCGGATGTTACAGCGATTTCTACATCCACCATGTCGACCACCTGTGCTGGATGAAGAACGCTTGGCCTGTCAAAGCCCAGGCTCTCGGAGGCCGGCATTACCGAAAGAGCCCCGAAGGCATCGAATACGTCGACCAAAACTTTGATACGTATGCGGTGGAATACACCTTCGCGGACGGCGCCAAGATGTACATGGAGGGCCGGTGCATCGTCGGCGCCAAACCTATCTACAACAGTTGGGCGCACGGGAGCAAAGGCTTGGCGATCGTTTCCAAAGCCAATGATTGCGGCCTTCCTTCGAGCACTTATCGAGGCCAGTTGCCGGAATCGGAAAAGAGGATTTGGCTTTCAGAAGTCAAACGCGAGGAGCAGGACCCCTACTTGAATGAATGGAACGACTTGCTCGACGCGATCCGCAACAACAAGCCTTACAACGAGGTTCCAAGCGGGGTCCACGCAAGCGTGGCCACTTCCCTCGGGCGAATGGCCGCTCACACGGGCCAGGAAATCACCTTCGACGAAATGCTCAACCACGAGCATGAATACGCGCCGGGAGTGGACAAATTGACGATGGATTCACCGGCGCCGCTGATCGCCGACGCTAAGGGTCGCTACCCGATCCCCATGCCTGGCATTGTCACCGGTCGCGAATACGGCGAAGCTTCCGCATAGAATCTGGCTGAGAATAGAGTCGAGTAGGATTTTCCGGCGAGGAATTTAGGCAGCGCCCTCCCGCTGAAGCCCAAGCATCCACGAAATTGGCTGTGAGCGCTAAGCTCTTGGCGGCCACCCCCAGGGGACACGCCACTCGTAAGGCTCGGGCAAAAGATTCGGCTTGGCTTTTTCGGCTTTAGCCAGTCGCGGGTATCTGCCCATGGCATCTGCCAGTTCGTTTTGGAAGCATCGATTCCCGCCCTCCCTTCTGCGCGTCTGGTGCTGGGCTTGCATTCACTGAAGATATCCATTGAAAACAGACAGGAACTCCTCCCTATTCGTTAAACCTCTCTAATCCAAGCTGTTGCAGATCTGCACGGCGTTCGGCTGTCAACTGACGTTCCAAGGGTCATGCCCTGTGAATGACCGGCAGACTGGCAGCCGCAATGGCTTGTCCGTGACGTTTCTCCTTCTCGTCAGGGACATGAAAGTCGATTTGTTCCGATACTTCAGGAAATTCCAAATCCAACACTTTCCGAGCTTCCTCCACTATCACGGACCCGCCAGCACCCGTCGTCACTCTCCCTAAAACCAGCAATTGTTCGAAGTCGTAGAACTCGCGATAAAACGCGATGCTATAGCCCAAATAAACCCCGATGGTTTGATAAATCTTGCGGGCGCGATAGTCGTCCGCCTGCATCAATTCCTGCACCAACAAGAGTTTTTCTGGAAGCGGCAGCGTGGCTTCCACGTCGATGCCCGCCACCGCCAACAATCTGCCCACGCATTGCTGGGAAAAGTATTGAACTCCGCATCCGCTGTCGCCTGACCACTCGTCCACGGGCCCATCGGTTCTGAAGTCGACGGGGGCGAAGGCCAGTTCGTTGAGCCAAGAGGTGATGTTCCCATCGCGGGTCACGTAACCAGCGGCCATGCTGGTGCCCATCGCGATGCCAAGAACCGCATTCTTGCCCAAGGCCATCGATCCCGCCAACGCGGTCACTTCCCCATCGTTTGCGAGGGCGAATGGAAGATTATGCCAAGCTTCTTTGATTTCTAGAAACAGGTTTTTGACCCGGGACTCGAATAACGGGGGAGACACGGCGCGGAACAGCGAGGCGACTTTGACGCGATTATTGACATAGACACCTGCCGCGCTCCCTCCTATCGCATCCACACTCGGCAAATGAGCGGCGGCCCGCTTCAATGAATCCATGATGCCGTCGAAATGGTACTGGGGATTCGATTGCTTGATCGGGTCCCAAACCACTTCCTCGCTAAACACAACCTCGCCGTCGACGAGAGCGGCCACTTTTCGGTCACTCCCACCGAGGTCGAATCCAATTCGATTCCCATCGAGATGCCGGCCAAGTGGCGCCGTGGAACTCCTTGGAGATGGCAACTGTTTGGTCGGAAAAACTTCGAGAGCCCTGTCATAAACTTTGTGGCCGATGACCAAATCATCGAATTGCCCCCGAGGATTCTTCGAGAAGTACCGCTCCAGGTGAGCGACGACGGCTGGCGGGGCATCGACGTGAATTCGAAACCCTCCGCGAGCCCAGAGGTGGAACTTTAGGAGCCGCTCGACAAGCCTGCCATTGAAAGTCGACTGCGCGTGGTTTTCCGGAAACACTCTCAAGGAGAATTCAGACACCGAGCCGTCCGTCTGTTCCAAGGCGAGACGCGCAAGCGGAGCGTCCTCCAACTGGCTGGTCTGCTTCCGAACCTCGCGCATCACGAGAGCTGCTGGACGGAACCACGGGTCCACCACGGGGGTAACACGAGGCGGGAGCAGCATGCTCTCTCCGAAATTAAGGTTCATATGTCCTTATCGCGGCTGTTCCCGACCGCGTCTTCCGACATCCTCCGGGCCCAGGAATCGGCCTCAAAGATTTCCTCAAGACTTGGGTTTGCAACGACCTGATGCCGCTCCAGGACGCGGGCCACCGTGCTCGAAATGCCTTCAAAAGAGAGCCGGCGTTGGCAAAAAGCTTCCACGGCAACCTCGTTGGCCGCGTTCAACACCGCAGGCAGCGTTCCTCCAGTCCGACCCGATGTCCGAGCTAAGTCCAAGGCAGGAAATCGAGCCGGATCTGGATCCTCGAAAGTGAGTGTCCCGAGTTGAGCAAGACGCGTTTGAACCCGTTCACTCCTCACCCGGTTGGGGTACAGAAGGGCGTATTGGATCGGCAAGCACATGTCGGGCGTGGACAACTGGGCGAGGATTGAACCATCCACATACTCCACCATCGAATGGACGACGCTTTGAGGATGGACAACGACTTGAACCCGATCCATCTCGATGTTGAAAAGCCATCGTGCCTCGATCATTTCCAGGCCCTTGTTGAAAAGTGTGGCTGAATCGATCGTTATTTTTCGACCCATGACCCAAGATGGATGCTTGAGCGCCCGCTCGAGGGTGATGGATGAAAACTCGGACTTCGGAGTCAGTCGGAAAGGCCCTCCGGAAGCCGTCAGCCAAAGGGTGCGGACGGACTCCTGGGGTTTACCGTCCAAACACTGAAAAATAGCCGAATGCTCACTGTCCACTGCGAGCACCCGCACCCCATGCTTGCGCGCCTCCCTCATCACGATCTCGCCCGCCATGACCAGGATTTCCTTGGAGGCGACGGCGATGTCTTTCCCGGCCCTGATCGCGGCCAGCGCCGGCCTCAACCCGGCCGTTCCCACGATGGCGATCAGCACGATGTCCGCGGAAGGCCACTCCGCTAATTCGATGAGTCCTTGCGATCCTCCAACCACGCGCATGCCCTCCGATGCTTCGCGCAAGGGTGCAAGTCGACTTTCATCGCCAAGGCATACTGCTTCGGGGCGGTGCTTGAGAGCTTGTTGGAGGAGGGCCTCAACACTGGTGCCAGCGGCGAGGCCCACCAAACGGAGCTCCTCGGGATGGTCCTCCACCACCTGCAACGTGCTGGCCCCGATCGATCCGGTGCTGCCCAACAAGACGACGTTCTTCATGCCCTCGAAATCGCATTCGCCTTGGCCCGGCGCGAGTCCAAAAGACAACCGGCGCGGCCTCCCGGGTCGGGGGGCCGTACTGCTTCAGCGCGAACTCTAAGTGGTGGGAACTTCCACCTTGGTGCCGCGCGATTTCTCCTTCACGGCCACGGCGCCCTTGCCGATGCGTCCGCGTAGATAAGTCAGCTTGGCGCGGCGCACGGCACCCTGGCGCTCCACTTCGATTTTATCAACCCGAGGTGAATGCAATGGAAACACGCGCTCGACCCCTTCCCCATAACTGATGCGGCGCACGGTGAACGTGGCGTTCAAACCGCGCCCTCTTCGACCCATGCAAACACCCGTGAAAATTTGAATGCGCTCTTTGTCCCCTTCCACAACTTTGGTGTGGACGCGAACGGTGTCGCCCACCTGAAAACTCGGTGCATCTTTTCGGAATTGCTCCGATTCGATCTTATCGATGATGGCTTGATTCATAACTAGGTCTTTCTCTGTCGATCACTTTTGCCGCTGTCCATTTCCGCAAATTCTAACCCGCCGTCTCTCCCTCGATTGTGGGAGAAGTGTCCGGGCTCAGATCGGGCCTTCGGGCACGCGTGCGCGCCAAGGCCGTTTCTTGCCGCCATTTCTCGATGGCCGCGTGGTGTCCCGAAAGCAAAACTTCCGGCACACGCATCCCACGAAACTCCGCCGGACGCGTGTAATGCGGACACTCCAGCATGCCAGCGCTAAAAGACTCATCCACTGCGCTCCGCTCGTCCCCCAACACTCCGGGCAACAAACGCGCTATGGCATCGATGACCACCATCGCGGGCAAGGCGCCGTTCGTGAGCACGTAGTCTCCGATCGATAACTCGTCTTGCACCAGCCCTTGGCGGATCCGCTCGTCAAAACCTTCGTAGCTGCCGCATACCAGCAATAAATGCGGAAGCGCCGACATCTCCCGCGCGATGGCCTGGCGGAATTGGCGCCCCGAAGGCGACATCAACACCACCCGAGTGCCTTCGGTCGCCAACGCTTCAACAGCTTCGAACACGGGCTCCGGCTTCAAGAGCATTCCCGGGCCGCCTCCGAAGGGTCGATCGTCCACGGTTCGATGCCGGTCGTGAGCGTAATCCCGCAAATTATGGATCGCCAGACTAAGCTTACCCGATACCCGGGCTCGGCTCACTATACTCTCGTCCAATGGCCCCGAAAACATCCCGGGGAAGAGCGTTAGGACATCGATTCTCACAGCGCGCCGCCTTCTTTGACGCAATCGGCGAACAAGCGAGCCCGCGGACGGCGATCATCCTCGATCAATCCTCCACGACCTCAAGCACGCATCGAAGCCCCTGTTTCGCGGCGCCGACTTGCAGCAGGCAACGAAGGGCTTGAATGGTCGCGCCTTTGCGCCCAATGATCTTGCCCACGTCCTCAGGATGAACACGGACTTCCAGCAAGGTTGTGCCGTTGCGATCCACCGGGGTGATTGACACCGCCTCGGGGTGGTCGACGAGCCCCTTGACCACAAAGTCCAGGAAGGCTTGCATGTCCGAAAATTAGATCTGACTCAAGCCGCTGCCGGAGCCGCCGCGCTCGCTTTTTTGACAAAACTGCGCACGGTATCCGAGGGTTGGGCGCCTTTCGAGATCCAATACCGCGCCCGCTCCAAATCAAGGGTGAAATTACTCGATCCCGCTTTGAGTGGATGATACACACCGATTTCTTCCAAAAACTTGCCGTCTCGCGGGCTGCGGGAATCCGCCACGACGATCCGATACACAGGGGTGTTTTTCGCCCCGACACGCTTCATCCGAATTCGAACTGCCATAATTCAACGTTTCTTAACCGCAATTGGCCGCGCACCAAACACGGCCCATAACAGAACCAGAACCCCGACTCTGTCAAAAAGAGGCGCGAGACTAGACTTCTAGAATCGGCTTGGCAAGACCTCTTTTGGCGAAAATAAGTGCCACGCGCCGACTCCAATTAACCTTAAAACGGCAGTTGCCCCTGGCGAATCGTCCCAGGATCCTGGCGATAAAGTTTTTCCGAATCGATCCCCACATCTACAAGGGATATGCCTCCCTCTTCGTCAAGCCTTTCTCATCCAGGCTTTTGCAAATCTCCACGAGGACCAAATGCCATTTAAAGGTTCACGGGCGCGCGGCGCGGGGCCGCAATCTCGGTATTGTATCTCCGAGAGCTTACCCCTAATCTCCGGGGCGTTTTTTTCGGATTGAACCAAAGAATGCGAAACGTTCAGAGCAGCAAAACAACGACTCATAGCGACTACATCATGACCAACGCAAGCCACGAAGAGACCGCCAACAAACCCATCCGCGCCGGAGTGAGAACTCTGGATCAAAAAGCGATGGAAGCGTTGGAGGGGCTTGTAGGAACACTGCTAGAAGCTCAAGAGCCAGAGCAAGTTACGGCGTTTCTGGGAAATCTTGTGCGACGCCTCCGCAAGAGTCATGTCGAGTTGCCTTCCGTGGTCAGAACACCTTATGTGAACACGATCTCCGCCGACGAAGAACCGGCTTATCCCGGAGACTGGCAAACGGAGGTTCGGATCAAGAGCATCTTGAGGTGGAATGCGATGGCGATGGTAGTGAATGCCAACCGAAAGCACAACGGTCTGGGAGGCCATATCTCCACTTTCGCCTCTTCGGCGACACTATACGAAGTGGGTTACAACCATTTCTTTCATGGCGCCGAGGGCGTCCACCCCGCTGATCTGATCTACTTTCAAGGCCACGCCACCCCGGGGAACTATGCTCGCGCCTTTCTGGAGGGACGCCTTGAGGAACGGCATCTCCAGAATTTTCGTCAAGAACTCGCTGAAGGCGGTGGGCTTTCGTCCTACCCACACCCCTACCTCATGCCCGACTTCTGGCAATTCCCAACGGTTTCGATGGGCCTGGGGCCGATCCTGTCAATTTATCAGGCGCGTTTCATGAGATATCTAAGGGCCCGAGGGTTTCTAACCGGTCCCGAAGCCAAGGTTTGGGCATTCGTGGGTGATGGCGAAAGCGACGAACCCGAGACCCTGGGTTCGTTAACCCTTGCTGCCCGAGAGAACCTCGACAATCTCATTTGGGTCGTGAACTGCAACCTGCAGCGCCTGGACGGCCCTGTCCGAGGCAACGGAAAAATCATCCAGGAACTAGAATCCGCATTTCGTGGCGCGGGCTGGAATGTCATCAAAGTGATCTGGGGCTCGGACTGGGACTCGCTGCTGGCCGCCGACCATACTGGATTGCTCGCGAAACGGATGGAGGAAACTCTGGACGGAGAATACCAAAAGTACACCGTTGAACCGGGGAGCTACACCCGGAAGCACTTTTTCGGCAAACACCCGGAGCTGCTCCAACTCGTGAACCATCTCAGCGACGACCAAATCCGCAAATTGCTCCGCGGCGGGCATGACACGAGGAAAGTCTATGCGGCCTACAAAGCCGCGACGGAGCATCGCGGCCAGCCCACAGTCATCCTGGCCAAGACGGTCAAGGGTTATGGTTTGGGTGAAGCAGGCGAGGGACGCAACATTTCCCATCAGCAAAAAAAACTAAACGAAAAGGAACTCCGCGAGTTCAGGGCCCGATTCAACATCCCCATCAGCGACGAGGACATTGCCGAAACTCCTTTCTATCGACCTCCCGAAGACAGCCGGGAGATTCAGTATCTCAAGGAACGCCGAAAGGCGCTCGGAGGGGCGCTTCCAAAAAGAACTGTTTCTGCGGAGGCGCTCCAGGCGCCGACGATGGCCGAATTTGCGGAATTTCTGAAAGGTTCCGGGAATAAGGAGGTTTCTACCACAATGGCTTTCGTCCGGATGTTGAGCACTCTTTTGCGCTCAAAGAGCATCGGCCGGCGGATTGTTCCGATCATTCCCGATGAAGCACGGACTTTCGGCATGGACGCGTTGTTCCAAGAGATAGGGATTTACGCGCCAAAAGGCCAGCTCTACGAGCCGGCAGACAGCAAATCCTTGCTCTATTATCATGAAACCAAGGACGGCCAAATTTTGGAGGAGGGAATCACCGAAGCCGGCTCGATGTCCTCGTTCATCGCGGCAGGGACGGCTTACGCTAATTTTGGGATCAACATGATCCCCTTTTACATTTATTATTCCATGTTCGGTTTTCAACGCATCGGAGATCAGATGTGGCTTGCGGGAGACATCAAGGCGAAGGGCTTCCTTTTGGGCGCGACGGCGGGTCGGACCACCCTCAATGGGGAGGGCCTGCAACACGAGGACGGACACAGTCTCGTCCTCGCAAGCACGATCCCATCGCTCCTGACTTATGACCCTGCGTTCGCCTATGAGATCGCGGTCATCCTTCAGGACGGCCTCAAGCGCATGTATCAAGACGGCGAGGAAATCTTTTACTACATGACCCTTTACAATGAGAATTACGCGATGCCGCCCATGCCTCCCGGCGCTCCGGAAGGGATTCTCAACGGCCTTTATAAATTCAAGACCGGCCCCGCTGGGAAAACGCACAAAGTTCAAATCCTCGGCAGCGGCCCCATCATTCGCAGCGCATTACGAGCACAAGAAATTCTTGCCGATCGCTATGACGTCTCCGCTGACGTCTGGAGCGCCACGAATTACAAGAAGCTCCGCAACGAGGCCCTCGAAACCGCCCGTTGGAACCGCTTGCATCCGGGCCAGGAACAAAGGAAGTCCTATGTGGAAACCCTGCTCGGGACAGAGTTAGGCCCCTTCATCGCAGTCTCAGATTTTATGAAGATCGTTCCAGAGCAAATTGCTCCATGGATCCCAGGAGGGCTGACCTCCCTTGGCACCGACGGCTTCGGGCGCAGTGACACCCGGGAACGCCTGCGGCGGTTTTTCGAAGTCGACGCGGAATCCGTGGTGATCGCCAGCCTGCACGCGCTCTGCAAAAGAGGGGCCGTGACGCGCGAAACGGTTTCCAAAGCAATCCAGGATCTTGGGTACGATCCAGATAAGTCTGCTCCTATTTGTCTCTGAGCCATTTCTCGGTGCAACCACGGCGCCAGGGCCTAAGGCCAGCCGTTTCGATTGACCCAAGTCACCCAATCCAAATCATACCTGTTGAGAATCAAGAATATGGAAGTCAAACTCCCAAAACTCGGCGAAGGCGCCGAATCCGGTGTCGTGGTCAATGTGCTCGTAAAGGAAGGCGACCGCATCACCAAAGGCCAAACCTTGGTCGAACTCGAGAACGAGAAAGCGGTCGCCCCAATCCCAGCGCCAGCGGCCGGCAAGGTGGGCCGCGTTCGAGTGAAGGAAGGCGATAAAGTAAGCGTCGGCCAGATCCTCCTGTCGATCGAAGAAGGGCCAAGCGATGACTCCTTGCCAGCCCCTTCCGAACCCGCCAATCCGGAGTCGAGACGCGTCTCCACGAATGCCAGCGCACCCGAATCTCTGCCGTCCCTCTTAGCCCGAGGCGCGGCAATGCTTGCTCAGGATGCGACGCTGGAATCCGGTGTGATCAATCCCAACCCTGTCGCAGCGCCCTCGATCAGAAGGATCGCCCGTGAATTGGGAATCGATCTCACGCGCATTCGAGGCAGCGAGCACGGAGGACGCCTGGTCATGGAAGACCTTCGGGCTTATGTGGATCGATTGCAAAAGCTGGCCTTCGCGCCAAAGGCGCCGGCAGGCCGCGGTGACCGGCCACCGGTGGAATCGATAGATTTTTCACAATGGGGGTCGGTCTCGCGAAAGCCCCTGACGCCGCTCCGCAAAGTGATCAGCCGGAGGATGTGCGAAAATTGGATGACGATTCCGCACGTCACACAGTTCGAGGAGGCGGACATCACGGACTTGTTGGAGCTTCGAAAACGCCTGGCGCCCCAATTCGAAGCCAAGGGAGTTCGTCTCACCCTAACCCCGTTAGTCATCCGAGCGCTCGTCCAGTCGCTCAAGAAGCACCCTTTGTTCAACGCGAGCATCGACGAGGTGCTGCAGGAGGTCGTGCTCAAACAATACTACCACATCGGCATCGCGGTGGATACCGAGGCGGGCCTGATTGTTCCGGTGATCCGGGACGCCGACAAAAAGAGCCTGTTGCAGGTGGCCAAGGAACTCGAAGCACTGGCGGCGAAAGCTCGGGACCGGAAGGTTTCCGGCGATGATCTGAAGGGAGGGACTTTTACGGTCTCAAACCAGGGAGGCATCGGAGGCAGTTTTTTCACTCCCATCATCAACAAACCTGAAGTGGCCATCCTCGGCCTCGGAAGGGGAGTTCGAAAGCCCATCGCACTGGGCGAAAAAGTGGAGATTAGAACGCTCCTCCCAATCGCATTGTCCTATGACCACCGACTCATCGACGGTGGCAGTGCAGCCCGATTTATCGTGGATTTCGTCCAAAACCTCGCCGGGATTAAAGAAAACGATCTCGTCGGAGCGTCCTAGTCACTTCAATTTAACAAACATGGATCCCATTAAAACCGAAATCGTCGTCGTTGGAGCAGGGCCTGGTGGCTATGCGGCCGCCTTTTATGCCGCTGATCAAGGTAAGAAGGTCATCTTGGTGGAGCAATCTAAACGCCTCGGCGGGATCTGCTTGAACCATGGGTGCATTCCGTCGAAAGCCCTCCTCAACGCCACCAGCCTTGTCACCCAAGCCAAGGAATCTAAGAATCGCGGCATCGTGTTCGATCCACCCCAGATCGACCTCGCTAAACTGCGCGAATGGAAGAACTCCGTCCTCCAAAAGCTGGGGCAAGGCATCTCACAGCTTGCTCAAAAAAGAGGAGTCGAGGTGCTCACCGGTCGCGGCCACTTCGAATCTTCAACCCTGCTCCGCGTCGAAACGGCGGAAGGCCAGCTTTTTGTCGAGTTTGAGAAAGCGATCATCGCCGTTGGGTCCAAACCCGCGCTACCAAAAATCTTTGATCTCGGGAATCCCAAGGTCATGACTTCCACGGAAGCGTTGGAATTGGAGGAAATCCCACAAAGCTTGCTGATCATCGGAGGAGGCTACATCGGCATTGAACTGGGCTCTGTTTATGCCTCACTCGGAGCCGAAGTCGTCGTCGTTGAGACACTGGACACCATCTTGGCGGGCGCTGATCCCGATTTGGTCCGCCCCGTTCTGGCGCGCGCGAAGAAGTCATTTAGAGAGGTCCGGCTCAAGGCAAAAGTCCTAAGCATGAGCACTGCGGCAAAACACATTAAAGTGACCATGGAACACGAAGGCGTGCCTCGAGAGGAACTCTACGATCGAGTGCTTGTGTCCGTGGGAAGAGTCCCCAATGGCGAGGATTTGGGGCTTGAAAACACTAAAATCAAGCGAGACGAGAAGGGCTTTATCAAAGTGGACGGGCAACAGCAAACCGATGATCCTCGGATTTACGCAATCGGGGATATCGCCGGTGGCATCATGCTCGCTCACAAAGCCTCCAAAGAAGCCAGGATAGCCGTGGAAGGAATGATTGGCCAGGCAAGTTCATCGGAACGAATCGTGATACCCGCCGTCGTCTTCACCGATCCTGAGGTCGCGTGGTGCGGACTCACCGAAAATGAAGCCAAAATTCGCGGCATCCCGGTGGAAGTCGCCAAGTTTCCATGGGGCGCTTCCGGGCGAGCGCTAACCTATGACCGGCCCGATGGATTCACCAAGCTGGTGATAGACCCTGAAACCGAACGGATCCTTGGAGTCGGAATAACCGGTCATGGCGCGGGGGAACTCATCGCCGAAGGAGTGCTCGCCATTGAAATGGGAGCCACTGCGAGGGATCTAGCCGAATGCGTGCATCCCCACCCCACCCTTTCAGAAAGCATCATGGAAGCCGCGGAAGTTTTTTACGGCCACGCCACCCACACGCACACACGTAAACCAGAGTCAAAGTGACTCATCTATGGGTCAAGTTGTCGATGCATCATGCGGTCCGCTCATTAGGCTGGCATGTCCACACGTTCCCGCTTATCCACCATCTTCCGTAGTTTGCGCAACGCGATCTCTTGAATCTGGCGAATCCGTTCCCTGGTGACGCCGAAATGTTCGCCGACTTCCTCCAGAGTTTTCTCCGTGTTGCCATCCAAACCAAAGCGGTATCGAATAATACGGGCCTCCCTCGGATCCAAGTAAGCCACCATTTCGCGGATCATCTCCGTGCTGGTTCTTCCGGCGAGCTCCTCATAAGGAGTCTGGGCGGCTTCGTCGGCAACGACATCCGCGATGGAATTCGAATCTTCATCCCCGAGAGGCGCCTCCAACGACGCGGGGCGAATGGCTGCTTGACGCAACTGGGAGACCCGATCTCCCGACATCCCAAGTTCCTGTCCCAATTCCTCGTTCGTCGGATCACGGCCGAGCACATCGTGCAGTTTGGTTTCGGCGCGGCGAATGTTAAAAAGCTTGTCGACCACATGAACGGGCAGACGAATCGTCTTGGACTGATTGGCCAGCGCCCGTTTGATCGCCTGCTTGATCCACCACGCGCTGTAGGTCGACAACTTAGCGCCCTTGGCGGGATCGAATCGCTCAACCGCTGTCATCAATCCGATATTGCCCTCATTGATGAGATCAAGCAGCGGCAGCCCATACCCTTCGTAGTCGCGTGCAATTTTGACCACGAGCCGGAGATTGGCCTTGATCATGAGTTCACGGGCGGCTTTGTCTCCTCTTTTGATCTTGGCCGCCAGTTTGCGTTCCTCAGCTGGCGTTAACAACTCCGTCAACCCGACTTCTTTGATATAGAGCTTGAACGCCGTATCGCCATCGTAAGGCTGGCGCGGTTCCGGGGTCGCCGCGGTCTTCTCTGGCTGCGGAACGGGAATAATCACGGGCAGCGGAGCCGGCGTGGATTCGCAGCGAGCCGGCTTGAGCCTCCGACTCGACTTCGTCACCAATGGTCTTAGGCTCGCCCTGCAACGACGAACGCCGCTGCGTTTCCTCGCTCCCCCGAGTATTTCATTCGCTTTCATCATTCGATTGGATGCAGTTCTCGCGAAGTTGTTCATTTCTTTTTCACCGATTTTAAGCGGCTCATCGTGAGAGCATCTGAATTGGCAAGCAGTTTCGAAGCCAACTCCCTCAGACTCGCCTTATGCGTTCGACAGCACGGACTGCTCTCGCTAGCGCTATAGTCAAACACCAATCAACGGCGCGAGTTACGGTGATCCCCTCCAGCAATTGAGTCTAGATGGAATACTTTTCCACCACATCGGAAGGCAGTGCCGCCGCCCTGCCCGTGGCCAACTCCACAAGCGTGTAATAGGACCAACCCTGGCTGCAGATCTTGCCTGATGCGTGTCTCAACATCACAAACTCAACCCGCACTCCGTCCTTGCCGAATTCTGCGACGCGGGTCTGCACACGCACTCGATCGCCCATCATCAATGGCCGCTTGTGCTCGATATGCGCCTCCTTGACGACCCAACCCAGGCCGCGCGCGATGAATTGTTCCATCGAAAAGCCATAACATCGCGCCATTTGATCGTAGCGTGCCGCGAGCACGTAATCGAAATACTTGCTGCTATGGACATGATTCAAGAAATCGATGTCGTCCGGCCGCACGGAAATCTCCGTTTCAAACGTTGAATAGCTCATGTCAAGTCCTCGGTGGAATCCGCGTTGTGAAGATCATCCGGATGAATCAAGCCTTAGGAGGCGTCGAAAATCTTGATCGATTTGAACCGTGCCCTGCCGGATGCCGAATCGATACGGTGACGCTCGTGGCGTTCACGGTCAAATCTGATGAGGTTCCCCACTCTTCCCACGCCTTTCCGCGTCAAGGCGCGCTCGAGTAAGGGAGTCCCTTGATTTTAACAGCGAACTCACCCGTTGGACCTTTCCAAAAAATCTCGCGCCCGACCTCATTGAACTCTTTGCGCACGTAGCCCAAGCCGGTGATCCTTGCGTCAGCGAGCGATCGAATGACGCTCGTGACGTATCCAACCTCTTTCCGATCCGAAGTCCACAAGGCATCCCCACGAGCAGGCAAACCGGCCGCGGAGCCCGAGAATTCCAAGACCCTCAGTGCTTTCGCCACCTGGCCATAAGTTCGGATGCGAGCTATGATTTCCTGACCGATATAACACCCTTTCGAATAACTGATCCCTCGGCGTTCAAGGCCGGTCTCTGGCGCCAGATTAGTGGCGTCCATGTCGACCCCATAGCGCGGGATCCCCGCTTCCACGCGCTTGTTTTCCCAAGCGTCGAAACCGCATGCTCGTCCTCCGAACTCCGCCGCAGCCCGCCGCAGCCTCTCTAACAACTCAGGGATGACGCCCACCGGCGCCAGCACATCGAAGCCTTGAACACCCAGCCGGGGATTGTTGGTGACGTATATTAATCCTAGGACTGGGTCGTTGGCCGTGACTATTCCATGGTCCTTTGCTGGCAATTCCAACCCCAGTCCCATCCCTTTCAGGACGGCTTCGGATCGAGGTCCGTGAACACCCGCCATTCCATAGAAAGGAGAGGCATCCACGATTTCGACATCGTCCCCAATCACATAAGCCTCAAATCGGCGGCGAACCGCGTCGAAATAGCCTGGTTCGAAATCAACGAGAATCTCGTCTTCCAAACAAAACACATGGACCTCCATCTCGAGCTTTCCTTTGGCGGAGACGAGTCCCGCGAAGCATCCCTCCCCCGGTTGAAGTCCGGCCACTTCATTGGTGAGCTGTCCATGAAGGAACCGGTGGCGATCCTGGCCAACAAAACAGAGCCGGCCTCTGCTAGAGATGTCGATCACCCCCGCCGTTTCTGCAAAAGCCCGCCATTCCTCGGTCGGATCTCCATAGGAACTCACCACGTCCAATCCGTTTAATTTGCCGAACGTCGGTTCCCAATGCGTTTGCGTTTCTAGAGTGCCCATAATCGGAATCCACTTAGCCGTGACGATGCAGTACTCGGTGGTGCTGCGCGGCAGCGCAGCCGAGATTGTGATGAGTCCTATTGAAGATCCACCGAGTCCTCAATCGCCGCTGATCGCGAGTAAAACAAAAAGCCGCGAAATGACCCGCCGCGCTGCCGTGCGGCCCTACCTTTTGCTGAATGGTCACGGCTTAGTCCTGATTTCCCTGGCTTCGATATATTTGTTAACTGATTGATTAGCATGATCCCTTGCTCACCGCCCACTCCCGGCGCGGAACCGCGACCGCCCTTATGGAAGCAGCAAAAGCATCAGCACTCCAAGCACGATCCGATACCATCCAAACCCCTCGAAGGAATTGTGTTGCACGTAGCGCAAAAGCCATTTGACCGCCACGAACGCCATCACCGCGGCCACGAGCGTGCCGAGTCCCAGCGGAATCCAGTTCTGCCCGGCTCCTTCGGGATGCCTCAATGACTGAAAGATCTCCAACCCGCCTACGGAAAGAAGAGTGGGAATTCCAAGCAAGAACGAAAACTCCGCCGCGGCGGGCCGACTGAGGCCCAAGGCTAGGCCCATCAGAATAGTGGTGCCTGACCTGGATGCCCCGGGAAATATCGGCGCGAGCAATTGGGCGGCTCCGATGGCGGCGGCGATGGTCCATGTTACCTCGGAGGTGGTCGGCCGCCCTTTCAACCACCGTTCGACCACAATGAACAACACGCCACCCACGAGTGTGGCGATCGCGACCGGTTTAGGATCATGAGGCAGTTTTAAGCCCAACTTCTTCAACACCAGCCCCACGCTCCCCGTGATGAAGAAAGCGAGGGCCAACTTCAGCAAATAATCCCGCGATTCCGCCCATTTCCAGCATCGTGTGAGCTTGCTCAATCGCTCGTTAAAAACAACCACCACGGCCACCACCGCGCCGCACTGAATCACCGCGTTGAACAGATCAGTCTGTTTGCCAAGAAAATGCTCGGCCATGAGCAAATGGCCAGTGGAAGAGATCGGCAAAAACTCGGTGATCCCTTCGATTATTCCAAGAATCACCGCCACAACGATTTCGTGCATCAAACGGTTAGACGCCAAAGTAGCGCCCCAATCAAGCGGCAAATGCCCCATTCAGCCCGCGCCTGCCTCAGCACCAAATCGGCCGAGTCCTGGAGATCGCACCGCGAAATGGAACATGGCGGCTCCAACTCCGCCCACCCCCTCGCGGGTGGCCAAACGGTTCATGAATCAGCGTGGTTGCCTGCCCTCCCGCCGAGCGAGAGCTCTCCTGGAACTCGGGCCTTGGAATTCAGGAGGAGCCGGTGGAGGCAAAAAACTGAACCCATGATCACAAGGCCTCTCATTCCCGTCCGACGTGGGCAGCCGCTTTTCCAGAAGGCGCGGTTCGCGCTCGTCGTGGAAGTGCTGCTTGCAGCGTGCGGAAAATCGTGGTCTCTTAATCGGTGTAGTTCATGTCTTCCAAATCGCCATTATTGAGGCGGCGAGATGATCGGCCAACTCCGATTCTCCGCCCTCGCCGGGTTTTTGATTTGACGGTCATGCTGACGGGCTTGATCGCGTGTTTTCTCAGCGCCGCATTGTTGGCCAAGGAAGTGCCCACGAAAGAGGCTCTCTGGTCCCTGAAGCCCCTCTCAAGTCCCGCCATCGCAGACGCCGGCGCCGCATCCGGCAACCCCATCGACGCCTTTATCGCGCAGGCCGCCAGAGAACGTGGAGTGACCCTGCTTGGACTCGCGGACAAACTCACCTGGTTGAGACGCGTATCATACGATTTGGTAGGATTGCCCCCCACCCCTCAAGAACAAGAGGAGTTTTTGAAAGACGATTCCAGTGGCGCCTATCTGAAAGTCGCCGACCGGCTTTTGGAGAGTGAACAGCACGGCGCCAGATACGGCCGGCATTGGTTGGATGTGTTGCGTTACGCTGACATTGACGAGCACATGCCCGCCGCGCCCGGCATTCATCTCTGGCGCGACTGGGTCATCAACGCCCTGAATCGAGATCTTCCTTACGACGAATTCGTGCGCGCTCAAATTTCCGGCAACCGGGCAGCCCGTCGGCGAATCGTTTCCGCCGCCGGACATTTGACTGACGTCGAACCACGGCCGGAGGATTTGTTCGCCCTGGGCTTTCTCTCACGGGGCGCGGCTATCCGGGCTGACACAGACCAGCAGCTCGCGATTTCCGCGGTCGAAACCATTTCAACGGCGTTTCTCGGACTGACCACGGGGTGTGCAAAATGTCACGACCACTTCTACGATCCAATCAGCCAAGTGCAGTTTTATTCCATGAAGGCTTTATTTGATCCGCTCGTCCTGCGTCAAATCGAGTTGGCAACTCCCGCGCAGGTTTTCGAGCGGGGTCGAGCCGTGGACGATTACGAGTCCCGTCTCAAGGTTCTCGTGGACGCGATGAGAAAGTTCATCGAGCCCTATCACAAACGGCTTTATGAAGAGCGGTTGAGCGATCTGCCTCCCGAAGCGCAGGCGGCGATTCGGAAACCGGAGAAAGAACGGACCGTGGCGGAGCAAAAGGTTGCCGACGATTACCACCCAATCCTCCGCATCGACCCCAGCAAGATCAAAACCCTCATGCCCCAAGCGGAGATCAAGCAATACGACTCTTACTTGAAGGAAATCGCGGCCCTCAAACAGCCAGATCCACCGCCGGTCTTTTGGACGGTTGAAGAGGATTCAAAGCGAGCCGTGGCAAAAAGCTACGTGCTGACCACTGGAGACGCCAGCCGCCCGGACTTGAAACAAGAAGTAAAACCTGGATTTCCCCTGGCGCCAAAGAGCCTCAGTTTCCACGCCGGCCGTCGCGAGACCTTCGTGGACTGGTTGACATCGTCGGACAACCCGCTGTTCGCACGGGTCGCGGTCAATCGCATCTGGCAATGGCATTTCGCCTCGGGACTCCACGAATCCACGAGTGATTTTGGCGTCTTGGGAGGAAAGCCAACGCATCCCCAGCTTTTGGACTGGCTCGCCGGCGAGTTCATCAAGAATCGATACAGCATGCGGTGGCTCCATCGTCTCATCGTGACCTCGGAAACCTATCGCCGCGCCTCAACCGGGCCAAAAGCGTTGGTGTTGGCGAACCTTCAAGCCGATCCAAAAAACCAGTCCCTGTGGTCGTTCCCGCTCAAACGCCTCGAGGCCGAGCCCCTGCGCGACGCCGCGTTGCACGTCGCCGCTTCGTTGGACCTGGGTGTTGGAGGCAAATCGTTCGATGAGGGCAAAGCCACGGAAATGCCTGCCCGCCGAACCATGTACATGGCTCGGGGCTACCGATCCTTCGCCGATGTCATGCCGGATTTCCTGCAGACTTTCGACGCCGACGACGGCCGCGTCGCTTGTCCTCGCCGCACCCAAACGGTCACAGCGCCCCAGGCCCTTTTCTTTATGAACAGCAGGTTGATCGACGAGGCCTCCGCTCGTTTCGCGGAGCGCTTGAGGACATCGTCCGTCGGCGACCTCAACGAATTGGTTCGCCTTGGTTACTCCACAGCTTTGGGACGCCCCCCGAAGGCGGAGGAACGGGTGGCGGTTTTGAATTTTTTGCAGGGGGATCCGGAAAGAGTTAAAGGATTCGCGTGGATGCTCCTGAATCTCGATGAATTCCTGTATGTGCGTTAGTGACTGAACCCGATCATGACACTGGCATGAACGAAAGACTGTTGTTTCCCTGTGGCCGAATCGCCCGGAGAAAATTCCTCTTCCAAGCGGGAGTCGGCTTTGTTGGAACCGCGATGGGCGCCCTCTGGGCCGAGGAAGGCAAGCTGCTCAATCCGGAGTCGGCTCGGGCCGCTCATTTTTCGCCCCGCGCCAAATCCGTCATCCTGCTTTACATGTGCGGCGGCGTCAGTCATATCGACACATTCGATCCCAAGGACAATAAATTGGCCGGAACCATGATCGATGCGGTGGGATTTGGCGATAACATGGCGGAAATGAAACGGCCCGTGATCCCCTGCCACCGCACCTTCACGCGGCATGGGCAGTCAGGGACACCCGTCTCAGACTGGTTCCCCCACATAGGCGGGGTGATCGATGACATCGCCGTGGTGCGCTCGATGCATTGCCGCGAGACAAACCATTTTCCGGCGGTGATTGAGATGTCAACGGGGCATCGAGACCGGCTCCTTGAGCATCCTTCCCTAGGCAGTTGGGTCACGCACGCCCTGGGCGCCACGAATCGCAACCTGCCCGCGTTCGTCAGCATCGGCCGACCCTCCTCCCCTGTTCAACTCAGCGGCGGTTATCTCGGCGCCTCCGTTTCCGCCACCCCATTTCAGCAAGGCGATGTGCCCATTCGAAACTTGCATCCGCCGAAGTCCATTTCGAGCGCCGAAAGGGAGAGGCAGATTCAAACACTCGATGTGTTAAATCGCGATTTTCGGGAAGAATACGCGGTTCACAGCGCCATTGCCGCCCGGACTCGCTCGTACGAGTTGGCGGGTCGAATGCAGTTGTCGGCGCCCGAGGTGGTCGACTTCACGTCTGAACCCGACTCAGTGAAAAGGCTTTATGGGGTGGGTCAGAAAGAAACCGACGATTTCGGCAAGCAGCTGCTCCTGGCGCGACGGCTGGTTGAGCGCGGAGTGCGTTGCATCCAGATTTGCCATGCAGGCGGAGGCAACGGGGCCTGGGACGCGCATGATGACATGAAGACCCACGCACCGTTGTGCCTGCAAACCGACAAGCCCATTGCGGGACTTATTCGAGATTTGAAACAGCGCGGGTTGCTTCAAAGCACTTTGATTGTTTGGACCAGCGAATTTGGCCGAACTCCCTGGTCTCAAAACACGACTGGTCGTGATCACAACCCCAAAGGATTCACATCGTGGCTCGCCGGGGCGGGAATCAAGGGAGGCGCCGTTCACGGCAGCACCGATGAGTTCGGGTATCGCGCGGTCGAGAACCGGCATTACATCAGCGATCTCCAAGCGACCATCTTGCAGCAACTTGGATTGAACCCCGAAAAAATGGAGGTCGAGATCGAAGGACGCCCCGTGCGTCTTGTCGAGAAAAACGCCGAACCCATCTGGCCGATCATTGGCTGATCCGGAGAAATCATTTCGCGGGAACTGCATGATGAACTCTTGCCCGAGACATCAGGCACCCCTTGGGATTCCCAGGTCCGTCACCGTCGGCAGGCCTCAATTACCTCGTGCCTCCCATCCGCAATGAAATCTTCTCCAGCGTCGTCGTGGTCGGCTCCCTCAATGTCGACTTGTTGGCGTCGGTGTCTCGGCTGCCCGCACGCGGTGAAACGGTGCGATCCACAGGGTTGATCCGGCGGTTCGGAGGTAAAGGCGCCAATCAAGCGCTCGCCGCCGCCCGCCAGGGCGCGCCGGTTCGCCTGATCGGCTGCATCGGCGCCGACGCGGAAGGGATGGCTTACAGTGAATATTGGAAATCCCATGGGCAAAGCATCCAAGGCATCCGAGTGCAAAGGGACCAGCCCACGGGGATGGCCCTGATAACCGTGGAAGACGGGGGCGAAAATCAGATCGTGGTCGCTCCAGGCGCGAATGGGTCCCTCTCCGCCGCGATGGTTCGCGTGGAGGCACCCCAAATCAGCGCCGCCGCGGTCTTGCTGGCGCAGTTGGAAGTGCCATTGCCGGCGGTCTTGGAAGCGATGCGATGCGCCAACAGCGCCGGCGCGATCACGGTGTTCAACCCTTCGCCATCGCCCGAGCTCTTCCCGTGGGGAGTACGAAAACTGGATGTGGTCATAGCCAATGAACACGAAGCCCGCAAAATCCTTGGGATCAGTGCCGGTCAAGTGAAACGCCGCCCTGACCATTGGCGCGGACGGCTCGCAAGTCATCGCATCGATTCCCTGGTGATCACTCGAGGCGCTTCTCCGACGCTCGTGCTTAGAGCGGCCGGGCTGATGGAAGTCCCCCCACCCGCAGTCAAGCCAGTGGACACAGTCGGGGCGGGAGATGCTTTCGCGGGAACCCTTGCGGCAAGGCTCGCCGAAGGTGATGATATCGCTGCGGCGGTGCGAGCCGCTAATTGCGCCGGTGCCTTGAGCACGTTGAAACGGGGAGCGCAGGAATCCATCCCAACCAGAGCCCGTACCGATGCCTGGTTGAGCCGTTCGTCAACAAGCTGAGTCGCTTCATCTCCTAAAGCCGCGACAATTCAGCTTAAAAGAGGGCTGCGCGGCAGCTCGGCCCTGCCGAGTACTGCCGAGTCACGGCTGAACATCCGCATGATCCTGTGCAACCCGCCTTGAGATTAGTGTGATTTTGAGATTTGACAGCGGGCTGGCTCTCCTAAAAAATGCGCGCCCTTCTGGTTGCCAGTGTAGCTCAGGGGTAGAGCAGGGGACTCATAAGCCCTTGGTCGCAGGTTCAACTCCTGCCACTGGCACCATTTTCGAGAAACATCAATGAAATCACGCTAATCCAGCATGATTTAGGTGCAAAATGCTGCCTGAAACTTGTGTCGACTCTTGTCCGAAAATAAATTCTCTGTTCCACTTCTGTTCCACTATTACCTTCCCGAAGGGCTTGAAAGTGGATGCAACGGCCCCTCCCGCTATATTCGAGGAAGAGACGAAGATTTCACGGGCGACCGTGTTTCGGTTGATCCCCTCCCCCGACCAGCCATGGATGAAACAAATGGCCAGGAACATGACCTTGGCAGGAATCGGCTTCCTTCGTGGTTGCAAATACCTGCTCCACGTTCGCGACACAAAGTTTTGTTCCGCCTTCGATGCGATTCTCGAAGCCGTCGGCATCCAAGCAATCAAATTGCCGCCCCGCAGTCCCAACTTGAACGCTTATTGCGAACGCTGGATCCGGTCCGTAAAGACCGAACTCCTGTCGAGGATGATCCTTATCGGAGAACGTTCCCTCCCCCACCACTGCCTAGAAAACTACATGGCTCACTTTCATGCAGAGCGCAACCACCAAGGTAAGGACAACGTAATCCTGTTTTCCGAGCCTGAAGACCACCTCAGCGAATCCACCGGCTCAATACAAACACGCGAACGCCTCGGCGGCCTCCTAAAGTTCTATTATCGAGAGGCCGCATGAGTTTTTTGACCATACGGGATTGGAAGTCACCCGTTCCGAAGCGCGCATTTCCAACGCGACACGCTGGTATTGCTCCAGCATCGCTTTCGTAACGAAGATGCTGAATCGGCGGCGAGCGAACGCCGCCAAACACCGGCGCGGTTTGTTGCGCCAATAGCTCGCAGCCACAAGAACTCGCGGCTGGCCAGGCGAGTTTCCCACGCAAGGCGCTTTCCGGAAGTTACGGCGTCAGCGTCACCTTGATCCCCTTTACAGGATTGCCCTGGGCATCGGTGAACCGAATGGATCCTCGCCAGCCATCTCTTTCATTCACCACCTTGAACACCAGCACGTTCAATCCGGCGTTAAGAGCGACGTCTGGCACCCTATCCTGGTCCGCAACAAGAACACGCGCGAAGGGATACTTGTGGACCTGTTTCCCATTCAGATACACCTTCGCCTCATCGTCGCTGCCCACCAGCATCTGGAGACCACGCTGCTCGGCTTCCGACCGGATGTAGCAGACCGCGTAGGCCACGCTCCTACTTGTCACACGTCCCAGGATCGCGTTGAAATCAACCACGTAATCCTCCAGGTCCACCACCTGCCACGTCAGCTCGCCGCTCATCATGACTGTCCTCTCTCCCTCGTTGGGCCTGAGTCGGCCTTCGCCCTCAATCTGCTCCGCATCCAATCCCTCCGCCCCTCTCTGACCGGTGGCTAACGCGATCGGCGCCAGGATGAGCCACCGTTTGATGGCGCCCTCGTCGCGGGCGCGAGCAATCCGTTGGCGCTCCTGTTCGGCGGTCCACTCGCTCTGCAAGGCGGCCAGATGCTGTGCCGCCACCCGTTCTTCTACCTGCCACGCAGCGACCTGTTCCGCTCCAGCCGCCTGCCACAGCTTGGCCGTCTGATCCTCACCGCCGGTGACAATTCGCTGGCCGTCCGGGGAAAAGGCCACCGACCAAATCGGAGCGCTGTGCCCCGTGAGCGTGAGCAGTTCCCGGCCGCTGACCGCTTCCCACACCTTGGCCGTCTGATCCTCACCGCCGGTGACAATCCGCTGGCCGTCCGGGGAAAAGGCCACAGACCCCATCCCACCGCTGTGCCCCTTGAGCGTGAGCAGTTCCCGACCGCTGACCGCTTCCCACACCCTCGCCGTCTGATCAAAACTGCCGGTGACAATCCGCTGGCCGTCCGGAGAACAGGCCGCAGGCCAAATCCGATCAGTGTGCCCCGTGAGCGTGAGCAGTTCCCGGCCGCTGGCCGCCT